>JAABQI010000129.1 GCA_011391545.1 Rhodoferax sp. | reverse complement strand
TTGGCCGTGGCCTTGGTGGAGCCCAGCGTCACCACATAGGTGGCCTTGACCAGGTTGGCATTGAGCTCCTTGGCCAGGGCCACTTCCAGGCCCGGCAGCTCGTAGATTTCACCGATCGTGATGCTGGACGGCCCGCCCTCGGTCGAGCTCTTGCCGCCGAACCCACCGACCCAGCCCTTGATCAGGGTCTTCGAGGGCATGCCGAACTTGCCGGTCTCGGCGTTGTAGGGCAGATACGGCTTCAGGCCATTGGCGCCGACCAGCGTCACATCGCCATTCAGGTTGGCGAACTTGGAGAAATTGGTGATGCCCGCCTTGGCAATGATCTTCTGATAACCGGGGCTGGCCAGCACCGTGGCCTCGGGCACCAGCTCAAAGCCGCTGGCCAGCAGGTCGGCCTTGAGCTGGGTGTAGATGTCGTCGGCAATCTCGGCCTGCAGCTTGGCGTCCATCTCCGGCATGACCAGCGTGGCGGAGGCGTCGGTCTTGGTCGCGAACAAGCCGCTGGTGTTGGTCTTGTCGCCCCCGGCGGAGGCCTGGAACGACACCATGACGTCGGTGATGGCCACCCGCTTGGTCGCGGCCAGCGGCGCCGCGGTGCTGTCGGTCATGCCCACCTTGGCCGGGTTGGCCGGGGTCTGCGCGTGCGACAGGCCGCAGGCCAGGGCCATGGCCGCGGACAGGGTGGAAAGGACCAAGGGAGTCTGGAGGCGCATGGGGAAGTCCTGGGTTTGGAGTGCGGGTTGAGACAGAGGGAAGGCTTCTTCAATGTAGCCGACCCGTCCCGGCCGCAGGGGCCGCCCACCCCCCTTGTTGCGGGGGTTGCGCCCGTGCTCATTACCTGAGGATGAAGGGCGGCAGCGATCAGCCGGCGACGGACTCGACCAGCGCCCCGGCCAGCAACACCTGCGCGGTCTGGCTGGCGGACAGGCGCTGGCGCAGGTCGGCGCACAGGCGGCGCAGGGCTTCGACGCGGGCGACGATGCGGGATTGTTCGGCGAGGGGTGGAAGGGGAATAACGTAACGATCAAGTGCCTGACCAACGAAATGTTTGATCGTCGCGCCTGTGAAGTGCTGGTCCAAATCTCCGGACTTCGAGTCAGACTCCAACGAAATCGCGACTAATTCAGCTGCAATTCCGCCTCTCGGGCGCACCCTATGTAACGCTTTTTGAAAATACATTTCTCGCTCTGGTTCGTTCCAGATTGCACAGCGCCCTGGGTATCCGCCTTCACAGATCAATAGATCGCCAGGATGCAAACGGAACTCTTCCAATTCGCCATCCTCAAGACTGATTTCCTTGATGTCGTCGAGGTCTATACGGCGCCATTGAACGTTGGTGTTTCGAAGATATGGATACCGCTTTCCCGTGTTCTTTGCCTTATCGAGCATCTTTCCTAATCGGTTGTCGCCAATTTCTCCCAACCTCACCCACTCCCACCCCGGCGGCAATTCAAACGGCTTTTCGTCGTCCGCAATCGGCTCCAGCGGCTTGTCGCGCTTGATCTGGCCGGCGGCGATCAGGCGGTCTTTTTCGGTGCGGATGCGCTTCAGCAGCAAGCTGGCCGGCTCGTCGGCGGGGTCCTGGGGGACGAGCAGGCCGCGCACCGCCAGTTGCAGGATCGTTTGCTCCAGGGCGTCGATGGCTTCGGTGCGGTCGAGCAGGATGTCGAAGTGGATGGCGAGGCGCCGCCAGTTCTCAGTCAGGGCTTCGGGCGTGGCGCTGTCCGTCAGCGTGGCCAGCAGGGTGGTGACGAGCTGGGCGTGCTGCGCGGCTTCGAGCCGGCCCTTGGCTTCGAGCGCGTCGCACAGGCGCATCAGCTCTTCGACGCGGGTGAAGATGCGGGCTTGTTCGGCGAGGGGTGGCAGGGGCAGATGGAGCGAACCGATATGTCCTTGATTGACGGTTTTTTGCCCGGCAGTCGTGATGAACAAACTCTTGATCTCCTGCCGGACAAGTGCCGTTTCACTGAGCAGCGCCAAGTAGCTCGGCTTCAAGCATTTTGGGCTTACCCGCATCCTGATGAAATGGTCGCAGTAGATCGCGTCGATGGCTTTTTCGCACAGATTGAACTGCCCAACGATGTCCGCGCTGCCATTGACACGGGTGATCAATATGTCGCCAGCGGCCAGCAGGTACTTCTGGATGTCGCGGTCCGCAATTGGAATTTGTCGCGTGTCAGCCAAGGACACGCGTCGATTTTTGATATCAGCCAACCTCAGCACGGTGACCGGTGTGCCGCCAGCATCGCCTCGACTGGACGCGCCATTTTGAAATTCAGGCATGAGGTCGGAGAGCCTCACCCACTCCCACCCCTTGGGCAACTCAAAAGGTTTCTCGTCCTCCGTTATCCCCGCCAGCGGCTTGTCACGCTTGATCCTGCCCTCGGCAATCAGCCGGTCCTTCTCCGCCCGGATCTTCTTCAGCAGCACGCTGGCCGGCTCGTCCGCCGGGTCCTGCGGCAGCAGCTTGCCCTGTACGGCCAGGGTCAGGATCAGTTGACGCAGGCGCGCTACGCCGCCGGGGGCAGTGGCCAAAATATCTAAATTTGATAGCAACATATGACCATTTCATGCTGGGTATTGGCAGTTTTTCTTAATAAATTCGCCGCGAGCGGGTCAAATATTGAGGTGGTCACAATCTGTGACCGCTAAGGCTTTTCAGCATGGGGCTCCCAAGAACTGCGCCAGGATGGCATTCAGCGGGTCGCGCAGGCGCTCCACGCCGCCGGGGCGGTGGCCAAAACATCTAAATTTGATAGCAACATATGACCATTTCACGCTGGGGATTGGCCCTATTTGTTCTCAAGCCGGGTAAAAACTACCTCTGCATCCACGCCAGGGCTGCTGGCGGCGCCAGCCTGGATGGCCGCGCCCAGTGCATCCAAGGGTTCAAGCAAACGGGCCGCAAGCTCGGGTTCGCCAGCGTGGGCGAGTGCAGCGGCTTCGTGCAGCAAGGCGCCAGCAAATGCCGGGTCGCGTTGTACCCGCTCCATCACGGTGTTTCGGGCATCGCGTGTCAGCGTCACGCCCGCACCTCGGCGAGCAGTTCCGGGTGGCGGTCCAGCACCTTGAGCAGCTTCACCAGCGCCAGCGGGGGCTTGGTTTTGCCGGTCTCGTAGCGAGAGAACGCATTGACCCCGCCGCCAAAGATTTCAGCGGCCTCGCGCTGGTCGAGCGCGAGCTTTTTGCGCACGTCGGTGATGAAGCTGGGGGCAACGAAGGCAGCGTTGACCTGGCGCTGGAAAGCGCCAACCAACTCGCTGTAGCGGTCGCCCTGCTCCCGGTCCAGAATGACTTCGCTGCACACGGGGCAATGGTCGCCAGTGACCGAAGGAATGGCCGTGGTTTCGCCTTTGTAGGTGTACGGCAGATCACGGGTGTCGCGGATGAGTTCGGCGGCGCCGCATACGGGGCATTTCATGTCATAGCTCCTTGAAGGAAACAATCAGCACATCGTCAATGACGGTCAATTTCAGATACGCCGCCTGACCCTGAGCAGTCTGAGCGCGGTACACGTCTTGCCAGACACGGTGATCCGCATGCGTCGTCATGCTCTTGTAAAAATCGGCGCTGGTCAGCGACATGACAACGGCACACATGCCCGCCAGATCGAAAATACCCAATTCACGCGCCCCGACATAGGCGCTACCGGTGGCACGTACTGCACCAGCCAGCACCAAACCCTGGACCACTGACAGCTTGCAATGCGGTGTGTTCTTTTCCACGAATATTAACCTACTTGGTTATTTTTACCAAGTGACTGCCCCAGGATGGCCTTGAGTTCATCCCGCAGCGCCTGCGCCTCGCCCTGCAACCGGGCGTAGTCGGCCAGCAGCTGCTCCGGGTCGTGACTGGTCTGCTCACCGACATGCGGGTTCTTCTGGTCGAGGTTGTAGCTGGCGGCCTTGATCTGGTCGATGCTCACCTTCCAGGCGCGTTCGTTTTCCACCCGTGCGGCAAAGCCATCCGCCTCGCTGCCCCACCAGGCTTTCT
>JAABQI010000128.1 GCA_011391545.1 Rhodoferax sp. | reverse complement strand
GTGAGCTGGGCCTACCAACAGGTGCCGGCCCCCGGCACCCCCGAGGCGGCGCTGTACAGCGAGTTCTTGATGCGCCGGGATTGGGTTTGAAGCGGGACATGCCACAGGCGCGGCGCATCGGTGTGTTTGGTGGTGCGTTTGATCCGCCGCACCTGGCGCACCGGGCCCTGCTCGAAACGGCGTTGCATGAGTTAAAACTGGATGCCCTGCATGTGGTGCCCACCGGTGATGCCTGGCACAAGCCGCGCCAGCTGCTTGATGCCGCGCACCGCCTGGCCATGGTGCGACTGGCCTTTCGGGATGTCCCGCGGATCGTCGTGGACAGCCGGGAAATTGGGCGTGCCGGCCCGAGTTACACCATCGACACCTTGCGCGAGATTGCGGCTGAAGAGCCAGTGGCCGATTTGTTCCTGATCATGGGCGCGGACCAGGCCGCCGCCCTGACCAGCTGGCACGAATGGCAGGCCATCGTTCAATTAGCTATAATTAGTGTAGCTACTCGTGCCCATCAATCAAATACCAACGACTTGTTTGAAGCTGAAAGACTGTTTCCCGAGCGGTTTTTGCACTTGGGCCTGCCAGCCCTGCACGTGAGCGCCACCCAGATTCGCAACAACATCGCCAATGGGCAACCGGTGCAAACACTGGTGTCTGAGCCCGTTGCGCGTTATATTGCCGACCATCACCTTTACCAATCACATTGATGACTACCAAAACTACTGCCCCGAGCACTGCCAAGAAACCTGCCAAAGCGGCTACCAATTCCATTGCTGCTGCGGCGAACAAACCGGCGACAAAGCCCGTGGCCAAAGCCGCTGCCGCCGGTGCTGAAAAAAAAGACATCCAGAAATTGCAGCGCGCCATTGTTGACGGGCTCGAAGATGTCAAGGCGCAAGAGATCGTGGTGTTTGACACCGAGCATCTCTCATCGCTGTTTGAACGGGTCATTGTGGCCTCGGGTACGTCCAACCGGCAGACCAAGGCCCTGGCCATGAGTGTGATTGATGCAGTGCGCGAAGCCGGTTTTCCCAAGCCGCGCGTGGAGGGCGAGGCCAACGGCGAATGGATCATTGTGGACTGTGGCCAGGCCGTGGTGCATGTGATGCAGCCCACCTACCGCACCTATTACAACCTGGAAGAATTGTGGGGCGAAAAGCCGGTGCGCCTGAAGTTTGGCGCCGCCAAACCCGTGGTGACGGCCGAGCCGAGCGCGGCCAAGGCCAAGGCTGCAGCCAAAGAGGCAGCCAAGCCGGCGGCAAGTCTGAGGCGCTCGAGTGCTGCCAAACAAGGTGTGCAGGAAGCCTTCCCCTCGCGGGCACAAATGGCGAAAACAGTCGCATTCGACGCCGCAGCCGCCAAAAAAGCTGCTGCAAAAGCCGCAGCAACACCCAAGCGCGCAGCGGTGGGCGAGGCACCGGTGGCCAAACCCCGCATCAAAACCCTGGTGGTCAATGCGCCGGTCAAGCCTTCTGCCAAGAAGCCTGTCGCAAAAAACACCCCTGCCAAAAAAGCACCCGCCAAAAAATCGGCTGTGCGCAAAGCCTGATCCAGTGCTGTGCGGCTGCTGATTGTTGCCGTCGGACAGCGCGTGCCCGACTGGGCGCAAACGGCGTGGGACGATTACGCCAAACGATTCCCTTTTGAGCTCAAGGTAGAGCTCAAAGCCGTCAAAACCGAACCCCGCGCTTCCAAAGCACTCGACACCCTGCTGGCGGCCGAGCGCTCGCGCATTGAAGCCGCCATCCCCAAGGGTTTCCGAGTCGTGGCGCTGGACGAGCGCGGCACGGCTCTGACCACGATGGCGCTGGCGCAAAAACTGGAAAACTGGCAGTTGTTCGGTGACGATGTGGCGCTGGTGATTGGCGGCCCCGACGGGCTGGAGCCGGCCTTCCGGCAAGCTGCGCATGAGCGCATTCGGCTGTCGGACCTGACGTTGCCGCACGCCATGGTGCGCGTGCTGCTGATCGAGCAGCTTTACCGCGCCTGGTCGATCAACGCCAACCACCCGTACCATCGCGAGTAATCAATTTTCGAAAACACATATGCCATGCAAGAAGATATTTTGATCAACTGGTCGCCGCAGGAAACCCGGGTGGCGGTGGTGGAAAACGGCGTGCTGCAGGAACTGCACGTGGAGCGCACGCTGGAGCGCGGGCTGGTCGGCAATGTTTATCTGGGCAAGGTGGCGCGCGTGCTGCCGGGCATGCAGTCGGCGTTCATCGACATTGGGCTGGAGCGGGCAGCATTTTTGCACGTGGCGGACGTCTGGCATCCACCGGCCGAGGGCGAGACGATTTCGGCGGCGCGCAGCATGGCCCCGCAAATCCCGATTGAAAAGCAGGTGTTCGAAGGTCAGAGCCTGATGGTGCAGGTGATCAAGGACCCGATTGGCACGAAGGGCGCACGGCTGTCAACGCAGATCAGCATCGCCGGGCGCATGCTGGTGTTCTTGCCGCAGGACGAACACTTGGGTGTGTCGCAAAAAATCCCATCCGAGCAGCGCGACGAGTTGCGCCGGCGCTTGCAGGCGCTGGTGGGGGAGCAGGGCGGCGGGTTTATCTTGCGCACCAATGGCGAAGATGCCACTGATCAGGAGTTGGCTGACGACATTGCGTATCTGCGCAAGGCCTGGGCGCGCATCCGCCAGGCGGCCACCAAGCTGCCCGCCACCTCCCTGCTGCACCAGGATTTGAGCTTGTTGCAGCGGGTGTTGCGCGATTTGACAACCGAGTTCACCCAATTCATCAAGGTCGATTCGCTGGAGCAGTTTGCCGTGATGAAGGCCTTTGGGCAGGAGTTCATGCCTGCTGCTGCGCAAAAGCTGGTGCATTACAAGGGTGAGCGGCCGATTTTTGACCTCTACACCATCGACGAGGAAATTGCCAAGGCGCTGGGGCGGCGCGTTGACTTGAAGTCGGGCGGCTACCTGATCGTGGACCAGACCGAGGCGCTGACCACGGTGGATGTGAACACCGGTGGTTTTGTCGGTGCCCGCAACTTCGACGACACCATTTTCAAGACCAATCTGGAGGCGGCGCAAGCCATTGCCCGCCAACTGCGCCTGCGCAACCTGGGCGGCATCATCATTGTCGACTTCATCGACATGACGCCCGACGAGCACCGCGAAGCGGTGCTGGCCGAGATCCGCAAGCAGCTGGCGCGCGACCGGGTCAAGACCATGTGCGGCGGTTTTTCGCAACTTGGCTTGGTGGAAATGACCCGCAAACGCACCCGCGAGTCGTTGGCGCATGTGTTGTGCGAGCCCTGTCCGGTTTGCCAAGGCAAGGGCATTGTGAAGACCGCGCGCAGCGTGGCCTACGATATTTTTCGCGAGATATTGCGCGAAGCGCGCCAGTTCAACCCCAAGGAATTCAGGGTGGTGGCGTCACCCAAGGTGATTGAGTTGTTCCTGGACGAGGAAAGCCAGCATCTGGCGGGTCTGAGCGAGTTCATCGGCAAGCCGGTGTCGCTGCAAAGCGAGAGCGCCATGGGGCAGGAGCAGTACGACATCGTGCTACTGTGAAGCCAACCAGCGGCGGCTGCCGGTTCTTGCGTTTGCTTATCAAGGGTAATAAATCTTGTTGCAACTTGAATTGATTCACGTGGTGCGCCGGTACGGACCGGTAGGCGGCATGGAGCGTTATGTCTGGGAGTTAACGCGCGAGCTGCAGCAACTCGGTCATCGGGTCAGTGTCATTTGCGAGCGCTGCCACGTTGACGAGCCCGAAGGCATAACGGTCCATGAGCTCGGCGAGATTGCACCGCGTCCTCGCTGGCTTTCCTTGCTGCGTTTCAGTCGGCGGGTGGCGCGCTTTTTGGCTGTTCATCCCTGTCCGGGTAGCGTGATTCATAGCCACGAACGACTGAACATTCACCACATCACCACGTTTCACGGCCCGCCATTTGCGACAGTGTTCGAAAAGCCTTGGTGGCGCCTGATTTCCCTGCGTGTGGCAATGCAGTTGTTTTTGGAACGCCGCGAGTTGTCGACGCCACG
>JAABQI010000127.1 GCA_011391545.1 Rhodoferax sp. | reverse complement strand
CGGCTGGCCAAAACCCTCGGCGGTGTCCTGCATGCGCGCAGTTTGCCAGGGGTAGCCGCAGTCCCACGGCGGCACCCGGCGCAGGCGCCCGTGGTAGAGCTTGCGCACCAGCATGAAGGCGAGGCCCATGCTGGCCAGCACGCCCAGCAAAAAGATGGCGGGCGCGTAGCTGGCACGCGCGACGCTGACCGGCACCAGCAGCCAGCCGCTGTCGGCCAGCGTGTGCGCCAGTCCGGCGCCCGCCAGCAGCCTGGTGGTGGGCTCGATCAGGGCGATGACCTGGCTTGGAAACAGGCCCAGCAGCACGCAGCCCAGCACCAGCCACATCATGCCCAAACGTTCCCAGGGGCCGGCATCATGCGCATGCGCCAGGTTTTCCTCGCGCGGCTGGCCCAAAAAAATCACCCCGAAGTACTTGACCATGGTGTAACCCGAGAGCGCAGCGATCAGCGCAATCAGCGCCGCCATCACCGGCACCAGCATATCTAGGAACGAACTCGGCAGACCGGTGGTGAACAGAAAACTCTGCAGCAGCAGCCATTCGGCCACAAAGCCGCCAAAGGGCGGCAAACCGGCACAGGCCAGCGCACCGATCAGTGTCGGCCAGGCCACCCAGGGCATGTAGCGCATCAGGCCGCCGAGCTTGCCCAGACTGCGCTCGCCGGTGGCGTGCATCACCGCACCGGTGCTGCAAAACAGCAGGCTCTTGAAGAAGGCGTGGGCCAGCATGTGGTACATCGCGGCGGTCAGCGCCAACGCCGACAAGGCTTTCATGTCGTAAGCCAGAAATAACAGCGACAGACCAAAACCGGCGCAGATCAGGCCGATATTCTCGATGCTTGAGTAGGCCAGCAGGCGTTTCATCTCGACCTGCACGGTCGAGAACACCACGCCGAACAAGGCGGTGGTCAGGCCCACGCCCATCAGCAGCACGCCCCACCACCAGATCGTGTCCTGCAGCAGGTCGAAGCTCACGCGCAATATGCCGTACAGGGCAATCTTGAGCATGACACCGCTCATCAAGGCGGAAAACGGCGACGGCGCGGCCGGGTGCGCCTCGGGCAGCCAGACGTGCAGCGGCAGCAGACCCGCCTTGGCGCCAAAACCGAACACCGCCAGCACAAAAGCCACCGAACCCCAGAACGGCGTGAGGTGCTGCTGGCGCATGTTGGCAAAGGTATAGTCGCCAGTGTTGGCCTGCAGCAAGCCGAAGCACAGCAAAATGCCCAGGGCGCCGATGTGCGCCACCAGCATGTAGATGTAGCCGGCGTTGCGAATCTCGGGAATGCGGTGGTTGGCCAGCACCAGAAAGAAGGACGACAGGGCCATGGTTTCCCACACCACCATGAACAGATAGGCATCGTCAGCCATCACCACCATGGCGATACTGGCCAGGAACACGTGGTATTCCAGACAAATCAAGCCGGGCGGCGTGCCCTCGCCCTGGCGAAAGTAACCGGCGGCAAAGGTGGAAACACCGGCCGAGACGCCGCCGATCAGCATCAAAAAGAAAGCTGACAGGCTGTCAAGCCGCAAATGGAACGGGAGTTGCGGCAGGCCCAGCGGCAGAATGGCGGTTTCCGGCCCGCTGAACACCGCGCTCAGCGACACGGCCAGCAACAGCACCGAGAAAAATGCGCCCATTGGAAACAGCACGATGGCGACAAACCTGAAGCGCCGCAGCGCCAGCACACCCACCAGGCCAATCAGCAACCAGGCCACCACCACGACCAAGACCCAGTCCAGATGGACCCAGGCTGCGGGGTGGAAAAAAGAAGTCATGGGTCGGGGCAGGCGTCACTGTAAATTAGGGTCAGGATATTACACCCGCCTTCACGTGTGCAAAACAAACGCACCAGCGCGCACCGTTAGAATGCCGCAAAGAGGTCTTTTCATGAACATTTTTTACCGCCCCCTGTACCAATCCGATGCCACCCAGTTCATCGATCAACTCCGCGCCAAAGACCCTGGGGTTGCAGCCCGCCAGCGCGAAGGCCGCGAGTTGTTGTGGGACAAGCCGGTCAACCGCGAGGCCTGGAAAGAATACCGCGCCGCGCAGGTCCCGCAAAAGCCGTACGTTTACCAGACCGAAGGCAAATAATCGACCCCACACCTGTAGCCCTTGTCGCCAAGGGCGCTCAGCTATCCCGATAGCAAATCACTCCCTCAATGGTTGACACCGCCACGCTCGATGCTGGCATCGGCCAGGCCCTGGCCGGCATGCCCATGGTGGTTGATCAGGTCGCCGTGGCGCGCCTCTATGGCGAGCCGCTGTTTGCCATGCCGCAGGATTTGTACATCCCGCCCGACGCGCTGGAGGTTTTTCTGGAGGCCTTCGAAGGCCCGCTGGACTTGCTGCTGTACCTGATCCGCAGGCAAAACTTCAACATCCTCGACATCCCCATGGCCGGGCTGACGCGCCAGTACCTCACCTACGTGGAAGAAATTCGCCACCGCAACCTGGAGTTGGCCGCCGAGTACCTGCTGATGGCGGCGATGCTGATCGAGATCAAGTCGCGCATGCTGCTGCCGCCCAAACATGTGGCAGACGGCCTGGAGGCGGAAGACCCGCGCGCCGAATTGGTGCGCCGCCTGCTGGAATACGAGCAGATGAAACTGGCGGCAGCCCGGCTCAATGACCTGCCCCAATTGGGACGCGATTTTCTGCGCGCCCAGGTTTACATCGAGCAGTCGCTGGCACCGCGCTTCCCCGAGGTCGCCCTGATTGATTTGCAGCAGGCATGGCAAGCCATCCTGCAACGCGCCAAGCTGGTGCAGCGCCACAGGATCACACGCGAAGAGCTCTCGGTGCGTGAGCACATGAGCATGGTCTTGAAAAAATTGCAGGGCCAGCGCTTTGTTGAGTTCGAAACCTTGTTTGACCCGAAAAAGGGCGCACCGGTGCTGGTTGTCACCTTCATAGCGCTGCTCGAGCTGGCCAAGGAAACCCTGATCGACATCACCCAGGCCGAAGTCTTTGCACCCATTTACGTGCGTCTGGCCTACACCCCCTCTTAAACCCAACCGGGAATTTCCATGCCTTCTCGCCAAAACGACACCAACCCCGCAACGCTTCACTTTGATGTCCTGATCGTCGGCAGCGGCCTGGCCGGACTCAGCGCTGCCCTGCTGCTGGCGCCCACCAAGCGGGTCGCGGTGATCACCAAGCGCGCGGTTGCGGAAGGCTCCACCGGCTGGGCGCAGGGCGGCATTGCCGCGGTGTGGAGCAAGGACGACAGCTTTGAAGCGCACATTGCCGACACGCTGGTGGCCGGTGCCGGTCTGTGCGACCTCGCCGCCACCCGCCGGGTGGTGGAGAACGCGCCCCAAGCCATTGCCTGGTTGCAGTCGCTGGGCGTGCCATTTTCTGAAGAGGACGGCCACCTGCACCTGACCCGCGAGGGCGGCCACAGCGCGCGGCGCATCGTGCACGTGACCGACGCCACCGGTGCCGCCGTGCAGCGCACGCTGATCGAGCATGTGAAAAACACACCCAACATCACGCTGTTCGAGCAGCACACGCTGGTGGACCTGATCACCACCGACAAGCTCGGCCTGCCGGGCAAGCGTTGCCTGGGGCTGTATGCGCTCGACGACGCCACCGACCAGGTGCTCACCTTTGAGGCGCCGCAGACCATCCTGGCCACCGGCGGCGCCGGCAAGGTTTACCTCTTCACCACCAACCCCGACACCGCCACCGGCGACGGCATTGCGGCAGCCTGGCGCGCCGGCTGCCGGATACAAAACATGGAGTTCATCCAGTTTCACCCCACCTGCCTGTACCACCCGCACGCCAAGTCGTTCCTGATCAGCGAGGCCGTGCGTGGCGAGGGCGGGCGCCTGTTGCTGCCCGATGGCACCCGCTTCATGCCCAACCACGACGAACGGCTGGAGTTGGCGCCGCGCGACGTGGTGGCACGCGCCATCGACTTTGAGATGAAAAAAGGCGGCTTTGACTGCGTCTATCTGGACATCTCGCACCAGCCCCTGAGCTTCCT
>JAABQI010000126.1 GCA_011391545.1 Rhodoferax sp. | reverse complement strand
TGGATTGTCGGGCCGCTTGCACTTGCTTCCTGGAGGTTCAAACCATGACATCAATGACTGATTTCCCACTCAATCGCCGCCGTTTGCTGTGCGGTTGTGCCGGCTTGGCGGCGCTCAGCCTGGCGGGCTGCCAGCCCAATGACCCGAGCGCCACAGACGGTCTGGCGCCCGTGGCACTGGACAACTTGGCAAGTTGCTCGCTCGATGGCATGCTGCTGGCGGACTTTCCGGGCCCCAAGGGCCAGATTTTGTATGCCAATGACAAGCAGGTGCACTGGTTTTGCGACACCGTCGAGCTGCTGTCAACCTTGCTGGTGCCCGAGCAGGTGCGTGCCGTGCGCGCCGCCTATGTGCAAGACATGGGCAAGGCCGACTGGGAGCGTCCGAGTGGGCACTGGATTTTGGCGCGCGATGCCGTTTTTGTATTGGGCAGCAAACGCCATGGCTCCATGGGCCCAACCGCCGCCAGTTTTGCCGATGAGGCTGCCGCCCAAAGCTTTGTCCAGACTTATGGCGGGCGCCTGCTGCGCTTTGCCGACATCAAGCCCGAGATGGTCGACCTGAGCGGCGGGGCTTTACACGACACACGGATGTGATCATGTTCCACCGCCGCCATTTGATTCTGCTTGCTGCTTCAGGCGCGCTAGCGGCTACGGCTGGCACGGGGTGGCTACTTTGGCGCCAGAATGCTTCGCGCTCCGTAGCAGGAATCGACGACGTCTGCATTGTGGCCCCCACCTTTGCCTTTGATCCGGCCTCCGGCTTGGCACCCACGGCAGCTCGCGAGGTACCTGCCACGGCGCGTTGTCCGGTTTGCGGCATGTTCCCGGCCCGCCACCGGCGCTGGGCGGCGCAAGTCATCTTCTCTGACGGCGCCGTGCAGTACCTTGACTCGCCGCTGAGTCTGTTCCATTACCTGCAGCGCGTGGAGCGCTACACGCCCGGACGCGTGAATGCAGACATTGCAGCGGTGTACGTGAGCGACCAGGCCACTGGCCAATGGCTCGACGCCGACGAGGCCATCTATGTTCATGGCTCTTCTTTGTTGGGGCCGATGCGGGCTGGGAACTTGCCAGCCTATGCCACGCAGGCCGATGCTCTTGTTCTGGTCAGCGTCCGCGGTGGTGTGTTGACATCGGCTGCGGCCTTGCGCCAAGCCTTGCCGGCGGACTTGCAAACGCTGGCGCCGCATGCGCACCCCGGAACCTGACGTCTCACGAGTTGTTTCGTTTTGATTCAATCATCTAAAGATTCATTTAGTTTGTATATTAAAATCAAGCCCAAATCCCATCCTAACCCTACTTTATTACCGACAGGAAAACCCATGAAAACCAGCAAAATCCTCCTTGCCATCGCCCTCGCAGCCTCACTTGTCGCCTGCGGCGACAAAGAAACCAGCGCACCCACTGCAGCGCCGGCTGCGCCGGTAGCAGCCCCAGCCCCCGCGCCGGTGGTGGCTGAAAATGCAGTGGGTAAAAAAGTGTATGGCAGCGTGTGCGCTTTGTGCCACGCCGCTGCGGTAGCCGGCTCACCCAAACCGGGCGACAAGGCCGACTGGGGCCCGCGCATCGCCCAAGGCAAAGAGGTGCTTTATAAGCATGCCATTGTGGGCTTCACCGGTGCCAAGGGCATGATGCCGGCCAAAGGCGGCGGCGTTAACCTGACCGACGACGAAGTCAAGGCAGCGGTGGACCACATGGTGTCTCTGTCGCAGTGAAGCGCGGCCATTATGACGCCCACATCGCTTGATCGCCGTCGCTGTGTGGCCGGGCTCGGCTTGCTGGCTACCAGCCTGTTTGTGCGCCCGGCGCTGGCCAGTCCGCACGTCCAGCATGCCTCGCGTGTCATGCTGGGCACACGCATCGACATCGTGGCCCAGGGCAAACAAGCCAACCAGGCAATGGCGCTGGCCTTTGCCGAAATGGCGCGGCTGGAGCGGCTAATGAGCCTTTACCGCCCTGACAGCGAAATCTCGGCCCTGAACCGTAGCGCTGGCTTGGCGGCTGTCAAAGTCTCGCCCGAAACCCTGGCAGTGCTGCAGCGTGGCTTGCAGCTGGCCCAGTTCAGTGACGGCGCTTTTGACATTACCATCGGCGGTTACCAAGGCTGGTCTTTCGACCCCGCCAACCCCCGGTTGCCCAGCGCCGCACAACTGTTGCGCGAACGGGCCTTGGTCAATCACCGGCAACTGGTGCTGGACCCGGCCAAGCACCGGGCGCGTTTGTTGCACGCCGGTGCCAGGGTTGACTTGGGTGGCGTCGCCAAGTTGCCGATTCTTCAGGCTGGCATGGCGGTGCTAAAGGCGCATGGTCTGGATGGTGCCATGCTTAACGGCGGTGGCGATGTGCTGGTCACGGGCCAGTTGCTGGGGCGCGACTGGCGCATCGGTCTGCGCGACCCGCGTGCGCCCGAGCGCGTGCTGGGCACACTCGAACTCAGTGACGGTGTGGTAGCTTCGTCAGGGGACTACGAGCGCGCCTTCACGGTCCAGGGCAAACGCTACCACCATGTGCTTGACCCGCGCACCGGGCTGCCCACCCAGGGCGTGCGCGGCGTGGCGCTGTTGGCTCGCAGCAGCCAGGCAATCAATGGCTGGGGCGCCACGGCCATGTTACTGGGCGCTTCGAAGGGCCAACATCTGCTTTCCAAGCTGCCGGGCGTTGAGTCCCTGATCGTGAATGCGCAAGCGCAAACCTGGATGTCGTCGGGCATGCGCGATCAGCTCAAGCCGCCGCCGAGCGCCTGAGTTCAGGCGGCGCGGACCTTTGCCGCGTTCTTTTTCAAAGGGATCAGATGGGGCAGCTGCCCCGCAAACCTAAGGGCTGCCGAGGTGGGCTCCAGCAGGTCGGCCACCGTGTAGGCATTGAGTGACTCGATAAAGTCGCGCGACGCCTTTTTGAATATCCCCTTGAGCTTGCAAAACCCGTCCAGCCGGCAGGAGTTGAGGTGTTTATCGAAACATTCAACCATGTCCATGTCGGTTTCGGTTTGATGCACGATTTCGCCCAAGTTCAAGCTGGCAGGTGCCCGCAGCAAACGCAAGCCGCCGCCACGCCCACGCGTGGTTTCCAGCCAGCCCAGGGCTGCCAGGTCCATCACGATCTTCATCAAATGGCTGCGCGAAATACCATGCGCCTCGGCAATTTCGCTGACCGTGGGCAGCTTGGCGCGCCCATCGCAGGCCGCACAGTACATCAGTACGCGCAAGGTGTAATCGGTCCGTTGGGTGAGTCGCATGGGTTCAATCCGGATGGTGGCTATGTAGCCGGTTGTGCGGCCTGCCGGGCATGCAACTTGGCCGCGATGTACTCGCCATGGGTCACGTGCAACAGGCCGGCAATCTTGCTGATGAGGTGGTTTTCATTGGCGTCAAGGTGCCCGTCGGCAAAGGCGACCTGCCACATGTGCTCCACCACCTGGATCTTTTGCGCCTGCGTGAACTGCTCGTTCATGGCGCTGGTAAAGTGAAAGTAGTCGTTGGCACCCTTGGCCAGGTCTTCCGCCTTCGCCAGCAACCGGGCCAGTTCAGCCTCGCTCAAGGCAAATTTGGTACGCAGCGCCGCCAGGGTGGCACTGCGCTCGGTCGCCGAAATATCAGTGTCTGAACGCATCACCTCGACCAGCAGCACGGCGGTGGCCAACTGCAGGCTGTGTGCCTCGTCCAGGCTTGCCTGGCCGTTGTCGGGCATGAAAAATTGATTGAGCAGGTTTTTGAAGGAACTCAGCATGGTCGGGAACATTGAACGTGAAATTGGCCCATGGCCTACAGCCCGCGCTGCCAGCTCGGGCGCAGTTTGGCAGACTCGGGGCGATGCATCGCATTGTCGACTTCCCGCAACAAGCGCTCTTTTTCTGCCCCCAAAATCCCCTTGAGCACCAGCCAGTTTGAGGCATGGTCGCTGCGAAACACGGTACGTTTGAGTTCCAGCGCTTGCAGAAAATTCGCCATTTCGGCAAACAGTTCCTGCTGGTCAAGCGGCTCCCATTGTGGAAAACCCTGGCGAAACCGGTGC
>JAABQI010000125.1 GCA_011391545.1 Rhodoferax sp. | reverse complement strand
GGCGGCACTGGGCGACAGCGCTGAATTGTGCATGTCTTTTTTTACCTTCGCCGAGTTGCTGATGGGTGCCGAGCGCAGTACCCAAAAGTCAGTCACGTTGCGGCGCCTGGATGCGCTGACGCGCGTCGTGCCGGTGCGCTACGCTGTCACCAGGAGCGTGTGTGAGCACTACGCGGTGCAATTCACGCAGTTGCGAACTGCTGGCACGCCCATTGGCGCCAATGGTCTGTGGATTGCCTGCCACGCGCTGGCTGATGACTGCACGCTGGTGACCAACAACCTGCGTGAATTTCAGCGTGTGGCTGGGCTGAAGCTGGAAAATTGGGTTGAGGATTGAGTTTGTCATTGCGGACTTGATCCGCAATCCATGAATTCTGGGGCCGTGAATCCCGTGTCAAGCACGGGATGACAGCTGGGGGCACGGGATGACTACCGGTGGCAGCGCCGTCGAAAAGCACTACGGCATGGGTTTCAGGTGTAAAAAGTCCAGCCCGGCAAATCGCATGAAATCACCATCAAATGACACCAGCCGACTTTTGCTGGCCAGAGCAAACGCGGCCAGATAAGCGTCGGTCCACATGCGACTGGGCAGGTCTGTTGACAGCGTCAACGCAGCAAAATGCTGCTCCAGTTTGATGGGTTCAGCAAGAAAACTGACCGCAGGCAAGGCCAGATAGCGCCGGTAGATGGCCCAGGCTTCATCATGGGTCAAGGCTCGGCTGAGCACACGTGGCTGCGTGCTGAGGCGCAGCAAACCGAGCATTGAGACACGGCAAAAAGCCACCCGGTCGGCCTTTCGCTGGTGCCAATATGCACTGGCGGGGGCATGGTGCAGATGGTTTTCATCAATGAGGGCGAGCCAGACGTTGATGTCCAAAAGATCAATAGCCATTACTGTGGCGAGCCAGGTTGGTTGAACGCCTTTTGATAGTGCGCCACGTCTTCTTCGTCGAGCATGGCATGGAGCTGCGCATTGGTTAGCGCGGGCGTCAGGGGGCTTGCGGGTACCCGCTTGATCGCAACAGGCAGGCTTTCTGCTTGCTTTCCCGACACGGGTGTTGGCTCGCCGTTGGCCAAGCCGCGCTGAATCAGCTGGGTAACCAGTTCTTTGAGCTTCAGGCCGTTCAGTGCCGCCTGCGCCTTGAGTTGACGAAAAGTTTCGTCGGGCAAATCCAGGGTAGTTCGCATAAAAACACCTTTACATAAAAATGCGAATAATACATGACTACTGGATTTCATGGATCCCGTGTCAAGCACGGGATGACAGCCAGGTTGTCATTGCGGACCCGATCCGCAATCCAAGACTTCCGTAATCCAGGGCAATTCATGCTAGGTCACCTGATTTCATACCAGACCCCGCGCCCGCTGCCTTGTTGGTTGAGGTGGCCGCGCTCAACCAGGTTCCGAAAATGGACTTTGAGCGTGTTGCGGTTTGACCCGGTCAGGGCGATGGCATCGCTCATGGCGATGCGGCCATGCTCGCGGGCAAATTCGACGATCTGCAACGACAGTTCGGGCAAAGAGGCCAGCACAATCTTTTCCCGCTCAACCTTCTTTTCAAGCCGGCGCACCTGCTCGGCCAATGAGCGCAAAAAGAAAAGCAGCCATGGTTGCCAGTTGGGGTTAACGGTGCGAATGGTGCCCTGTGTTTGCCGAAGAGCCAGGTAATAGGATTCTTTGTTGAGCTCGATCACGCTTTCCAGGGAACTGTAGGGCACATAGGCATAGCCTGCCCGGAGCAGCAGCAAGGTCGTTAGCACCCGGCTGAGTCGGCCATTGCCATCCTGGAATGGATGAATCTCCAAAAATACCACCACAAAAATGGCGATGGTCAGCAGGGGATGCAGTTGTGCCTTGCCGCGCTCGTCATTCACCCAAGCCACCAGTTCTGCCGTGAGGTGCGGCGTGTCGAATGGGGTCGCCGTTTCGAACACGATGCCAATTTGCGAGCCGTTTTCGTCAAAGGCCGCAACGCTGTTGGAATGGGTTTTGTACTGCCCCCGATGTCGCGCGTCTTTGTCACTGTGGCGCAGCAAGATTTGGTGGAGTTGCTTGATGTGGTTTTCATTGACGGGAATGTCTTGCCAGGAGCCGAACACCAGGTCCATCAGCTCGGCGTAGCCAGCTACTTCCTGAGCGTCGCGCGTGTCAAACGACTGGATGCTCAGGTTGGAGAGCAGCTTCTCGACTTCACGGTCGGTGAGTTTGCTGCCCTCAATACGGGTGGACGAGCCAATACTCTCAATGGTGGCCACCCGCCGCAGTGCCGAAAGACGCTCTGGTGCCAGCGTGCCCAGGGCGCGCCAAGCACCTTTGAATTCGTCGATCCGTGCGATCAGATTCAGAATCTCGCGGGTGATCTGAAGGGTGTCGGTGTGCAGCATGCAACCAATATTACACCCATTTGCACCCATTCTTGTGCGTATCGCGTCCCGGAGGTCATCCTGCCCCGTAAGCTGTCATCCCGGACCTGATCCGGGATCCATGAAGTCCGGAAGTCATGGAGTGCGGATCGAGTCCGCAATGACAACCAATTTGAGAGTTGTTCATTGCGAGCGCAGCGCGGCAATCCATTCAAGCGTGATCTGCTCAGCTTGCCGGCGTGACGCGGCACCAGAAAAGGTGTGGTCAACGCCTGGCACCTCGTGGCGGGTGAGCTTGGCGTGGTTCTGATAATTCTTCCAAGCCGGGTCGGCGCTGGCGTATTCTGAAAACTCTTTGGCGGTGTAGTCGTCGCCACTCAATATCAGCAATATATGGCCCTGAAACTGCTGCCAGGCCCTGGCCATGCGCTGCTGGAACGGTTTTTGCGGCGTTTTGGCGGTGTCTGCGCCCTTTGAGGCCAGGCGGATGTTTTGCAGCAGCCCGCTGATGGCCTTGGCGGCCACCTTGCCGCTGAGCAGCTTGAGCCAGAATTCCTTTTGCCTCAGGCGCTGGGTGTAGTAGTGCTTGACCTGGGTTTTGGCGAGGCTGGCCTCGGAGCGCGCCCAGGGGTTGAGCAGGCAAAGGCCAGTCACGCGCGCGTCATGGCGGTCATGGCAGTAGAGCAGGGCGGCGGCGGCGGCGTCGCACAGGCCCCACAGGGCGATGTGTTTGACACCGGGCAGGCGCGTTTGCAGTGTGTCGATGGCAGCGGCAATGTCGGTGTTCACGTCTTCAAAATCGCGCTGCGCACCGCTGCTGTCACCCATGCCGCGGTAGTCGAAGCGCAGCACGGCGTAACCAGCCGCGGCCAGCGCGCGCGACAGCAGCACAAATTGCCGGTGGCTGCCCACCCGGTATTGCGGCCCGCCCACAATGAGCACCACCCCTGTTTCAGCCGGTGCCTCTGGCCGGGCCAGAATCCCCACCAGTGTGTCGCCAGCGCAGTCAAACAGGGTGGCTTCTTCGGTGTAGGTCATGGCGGGATTTTAGAGGGCGCGTGATTGCAGCAGAATGTGTGCCAATAGGGCACAATCATTTTTGAAGTCATTCAATTTGGAGTTCAAATGAAAAATATCACTTTGGAGCCAGGCAAGCGGGGCGGCAGGCCATGTATTCGGGGATTGCGGATTACGGTCTATGACGTGCTCGCCATGCTGTCGAGCGGGATGACGCAACAAGAGATCAAGGAAGATTTTCCCGAACTGACTTCTGAAGATATTCAGTCTGTGCTGGCCTACGCTGCTGATCGCGAGCATCAGGTTTATTCTTTGAAGGTTTAATGAAGCTGTTACTGGATGAAAATTTGTCGCGCCGGCTGCTGCCTTTTTTGCAGCACGATTACCCCGGCAGCAATCAGGTGGTTTTGCTCGGGATGGAGTCTGCGTCAGATCGAGAAGTCTGGCAAAAGGCCAAAGATGATGATTATGTGATTCTTACCCGTGACGCAGATTTTCAGGAGTTGTCGTTGGTTTGGGGTCAGCCGCCAAAGGTGATTCGACTCAAAACCCTGAATCAGTCGCGATCCGCTACGCTCAAAATTTTGATTGAAAACAAGCATGTGATCATGGAGTCGCTGGTCACACAGGATATGGC
>JAABQI010000124.1 GCA_011391545.1 Rhodoferax sp. | reverse complement strand
CAGCCCCGGTTGCTGGTGCGCCAGCAAGTCGATGTAGACAAAGGCGATTTCGCTGGCCACGTCCATCCAGCGCAGGTCCTCGTTGAACTCGATGCAGTCGAACAACTGCACCCGTCCGTTGAGGAGCACCATGTTGGCCAGGTGCAGGTCGCCATGGCACTCCCGCACCCAACCCGCCTGCTGGCGCGCCTGCATCAGCGGCGCCAGTTGTTGAAACCGGGTTTGGGTCCATTCGCGCAAGACCGACAACCGGGCCTGCAGAGCCACGTCAGGCACCATGCGCGACAGGTCGGTAAAGTTATCGAGCGCGGGTTGCAGAATATGCTGGTCCGAGCCAAAACGGGAACCTGCCGGTGCCACTGCCGCCACCTGGTGAAACGTCACCAGGGTATTTGCCAGCCCGGACAAGTGTTGGGCCTGCAACTCCCCACGCTGGCAAACATGGTCCAACCGGCCCGATTCCTCAAAACGGTGCATCCTGACGGCATATTCGATGGGCGCACCAGAACCTTGCCATTGCGGGTCTTGCGGGGTGTTGTAAATGCCGACCACGTCCAGGTAAAGATCAGGCGCAAAACGACGGTTCAGGCGCAGTTCGTCCAGACAGTAGCGGTGGCGCAGGTCCAGCGTGCTGAAATCCAGAAACGACAGCCTGACCGGCTTTTTGATCTTGTAGGCAAAGTCCCCGGCCAGCAGCACCCAGGAGATATGCGTTTGCACCAATTCGACGCGCGCCACGCCGCCCGGATAGCGTGCAGGATCGCACAAAGCTTGCATCAGCGGTGGCAAATCGGCAACCATGCGTGTCATCATGCCAGATTTGGCATCAGATTTGCGCATTTCGGGCATGATGATTGCATGACCTAGTAGAAACCAACCCCTGTCCAGCTTTGGCCAGACCGTAGAATCAGTTTTTAATTTTTTGTTAACCCGCCAGGGTTCGCCCAGGCATTTTTGAGAAAGCTGCTTATGAAAAAACTTCTGCTCGCTGCTGCCATCAGCGCCCTGTGCGCTTCAGCCTTTGCCCAGGGCAAAGACCTCAAGGTGGCGATCGATCCCACCTACGAACCTTTTACGTTCAAGACTGCAGACGGCAAGCCCACTGGTTTTGACGTGGACATTGCCAGCGCCCTGTGCGAGCAGATCAAGCGCAAATGCGTGTTTGTCGAGCAAGCCTGGGACGGCATGATCCCCGGCCTGCAGGCCAAGAAATATGACGTGATCATCAGTTCGATGTCGATCACCGCAGATCGCCAGAAAGTGGTTGACTTTACCGACAAGTACTACAACACCCCGAGCAAGATCGTGCTGAAAAAGGACATCAAGTTCGACGGCCCGGCCTCCATCAAAGGCAAGAAAATCGGCGTCCTGAAAGCCAGTACGCAGGAAAAATACGCTTTGGGCGAGCTCAAGACCAAGGGTGTCGAAGTGGTGTCTTATGACGCCCAGGACCAGGTCTACCTGGACATCAAGGCTGGCCGTCTGGACGGCACTGTGGCTGACGTCATGGAAGTGGGCGGCGGTTTCCTGGACAAACCAGGCGCTGAGAATTACCAGTTCGTCGGTGAAGAGCTCTACATTCCCAAATACTTCGGCACCGGTGCCGGCGTGGCGCTGCGCAAGGGCCAGGGCGAATTGAAGAAGGAGCTCAACGCCGCCATTGTGGCCATTCGCGCCAACGGCAAATACAAGGCCATCAACGACAAGTACTTCAAGTTTGACGTGTACGGCAAGTAATTCAACCGCAAACAGCCGGCCTTTGAAACACACGCCAAAGGCCGGTTGACTGCCGCCGCCATGACCTCCACCACGCAGTCTTACCTTCTGGTTATTTTGCAGGGCTCCATGCTCACGGTTGGCGTGTCGCTGGGCGCGCTGCTGGTGTCCGTCGTTTTGGGCTTGGCAGGTGCCGCCGCCAAGCTCTCGGGGCGCCCTGTGCTGGTGGCGCTGGGCACGTTTTACACCACCATCATCCGTGGCATCCCGGATCTGGTGCTGATGCTGCTGGTCTTTTACGGCGGCACGATTGGCATCAACACCCTGCTGGAAAAGATGGGCAGTGAGGCCACGGTGGACATCGAGCCGTTCGCCGCCGGGGTCATCACCATCGGTTTCATTTACGGCGCCTACATGACCGAGACCTTTCGCGGCGCCATTCTGAGCATTCCCAAAGGCCAGATGGAAGCCGCCTGGGCCTTTGGCATGGGCCGCTCACAAACCTTTCTGCGCATCACGCTGCCGCAAATGGTGCGCTACGCGCTGCCCGGCTTCACCAACAACTGGCTGGTGCTGATCAAGTCCACCGCGCTGGTGAGCCTGATTGGTTTGCAGGAAATGACCTATCTGGCCAAGCAGGCAAGCGCCGCCACGCGCTCGCCCTTTGCCTTCTTCCTGTTCACCGGCGCCTTGTTTCTGGTCTATACCTCGATCAGCCTGATTGCCCTGAAAAAGCTCAACGCCCGCTACAGCCTGGGCACAAAAAAGGTGCAGTTGTAATGGAATGGGCCGTCATTTTCGAGCCCGAGAACCTGGCGTTGTTCGGCAACGGGATCGTCATCACGCTGTGGTTGTTGTTCTCTTCTCTTGCCGTGGGTGCCGTGCTGGCACTCATTTTTGCGCTGATCCTGACCGGCCCGTGGGCGCCGCTGCGCTGGCTGGTCAGTGCCTACACGTTTGTGATTCGCGGCACGCCGCTGCTGATTCAGGTCTATCTGATTTATTACGGCCTGGGCCAGCTGGAGTGGATTCAGGAGCGCTGGGACGCGGTCTGGCCCTGGACTTACTTCAAGGAACCCTTCTTTTGCGCCCTGCTGGCCTTCAGTCTCAACACCGCAGCCTACACCGCCGAGATGCTGGCCGGTGCCATTCGCGAGACCAGCGCCGGCGAGATTGAGGCCGCGCACGCTTACGGCATGAGCCGTTTCCAGACCATGTGGCGAGTGGTGCTGCCCAGCGCCATGCGCCGCACCCTGCCCGCCTACAGCAACGAGGTGGTGATGATGCTGCACGCCACCAGTCTGGCCAGCGCGGTGCCCAACATGCTCGACATCACCTCGGCGGCGAGCCGAATTTATGCCACCTACTACCTGCCGTTCGAAGCCTATTTGGCGGCTGCGGCCATTTACCTGGCCGCATCGTTCTGCCTGATCGGCTTCTTCCGATTTTCGGAAGGCCGCCTGCTCGCCTACCTGTCAACGCGCAGAGGCTGACTATGGAACCGAACCATGCAACGCATTGACCACCCGCTGCTCTCGCCAAGCCTTGGCAGCCACAAGACGCTCACCAGCTTTCACTTCGGAAAACCCGGCAGCGGCCGCAAAATTTACATCCAGGCCAGCCTGCACGCCGAGGAACTGCCCGGCATGCTGGTGGCGCACCATTTGCGCGCGCTGTTTGAAGCGCTGGAGACAGCCGGGCAAATCAACGGCGAAATTGTGCTGGTGCCGGTGGCCAACCCGATCGGCCTGGCGCAGCGGCTCGACCACAAGCCGATGGGCCGCTTTGAGCTGGACACCTCGGAAAACTTCAACCGCCATTACCCCGACCTGGCCGCTGCGGTTGAAGCTGTTGTGATCAATCAGTTGGGCAGCGACGCCTTGGCCAATGTGGGTCTGGTGCGCCGTGCCATGCGGGATTACCTGCAGAAATGGGCGCCTGCGACCGAGCTGCAAAGCCTGCGCCGCTCGCTGCTGCTGCTGGCACACGATGCCGACTTCATGCTCGACCTGCATTGCGACTGCGAAGGCGTGCTGCACTTCTACACCGAAGAAGCCTGCTGGCCGCAGATGCAGGAACTGGCTCACTTTTTGGGCGCCCGGGCGATTTTGCTGGCCAAAAGCTCGGGCAACCGGCCCATTGACGAATGCCTGTCGGGCGCCTGGTGGCAACTGGCTGACCGAGTCAAAGCCAAAGGGCTTGATGTGCCGCTGCCGCAAGCCTGCTGCAGCACCACCATCGAGCTGCGCGGTGAGCTCGACGTGAGCCACGCCCGGGCGACCGCCGATGCGCAGGCCATCGTGGGCTGGTTGCAGTTCATCAAAGTGTTGGCCTGCCAGCAGCATCCCGAAGTGCCTGCAGCCCTGTGCCA
>JAABQI010000134.1 GCA_011391545.1 Rhodoferax sp. | reverse complement strand
GAATCACCGCCAGACCGTAGTTGAGCAGGTGGAACTTGTTGGCCACCGCAGCCAGCAAAAGGTACATCGCCCGCAGCCCCAGAATGGCAAACACATTGCTGGTCAGCACGATGAACGGGTCGCTGGTGATGGCAAATATGGCGGGGATCGAATCGACCGCAAAAATCACATCGGTGAGGGCAATCAGGCAAATCACCATGAACAGTGGCGTGGCGATTCGCTTGCCGTTCTCGATCGTCCAGAACTTCTCGTCATCGTAATGCTTGCTGGCCGGCAGCAACCTGATCAGAAAGGTGTTTTGTGTGCGGACCGAAACTTTCAACGCACAGAAGCTGGCGCAGTCTATCGGTATAAAGTGATATTTATACTGACCAAATCATCAATTTGGTTCGGAAAAAAAAGAGTGTTTTTGCAATTTTTCCTGCGTCTTTGGACGCTTGAAAAAGATCAGGCTTTTTCTGGCAACGGCACCCGCGCGCCGAATTTGCTGCGCCTGATGCTGAAAAAGGTCTTGACGTTGCGGACGTTGGCGTCGAACGTAAACAGCCGCTGGGTCAGCGCCAGGTAGTCGGGCATGTCACGCGCGTGCACCACCAGGCAAAAATCCGGCCCAGGGGAGACACGGTAACACTGCTGCACCGCGTCATCCTGCGCCACTTTGAACTCGAACGCCTCCAGTGCGGACTGGTCCTGCCGGTCCAGCGTGACCTCGACCACGGCGCACAAGCCGTGACCGATGACGGCGGCCAGGGCATCCACACTGAGCACCGCAATTTTGCGCTCGATCAAGCCCGCATCAAACAGGCGCTTGACGCGCCGCAGGCAGGTGGGCGGCGACACATGCACCAGCTCAGCCAGGGCCTGGTTGCTCAGCGACGCATCCGTTTGCAGGCGCTCCAGCAATTGCAGGTCGATGGCGTCAAGTTCAGGTTGCAATACGTTCATGTCAAGCTCCGGTCATCAGACGTGTTGTCAGCGGCGCTGCCAGCGCCGTGCCCACCAGGGCCACAGCAGGTTCAGCGCCAGGCCCAGCATCACCAGCGCGGCGGCCAGCAGTTTCCAGCCCGGCAGGCCCTCACCCAGCCACAGCGCCGAGCCGCCCATGCCAAACAGCGGTACCAGCAAGGCCATGGGCGTGATGGTGGCCGCAGAGTAGTGCGACAGCAACCAGCCCCAGGCGGCATAACCAAACAAGGAATTGCCCCAGGCCTGCCAGGCCACTGCGGCCCAAGTGAAAGCATCAGTCTGCTGCAAACCCGCAGCCAGGACGTCCCAGCCCTCGACCCAGAGCGACAAAGCGGCCAGCGGGGGCACCGCAAACAGGCTGGACCACACCACATAAGCCACCATGTTGATGCGCCCGGCGGTGCGCGACACCAAATTGCCGCCAGCCCATGACAGCGCGGCCAGCAAAACCAAAACGAGCCCCACCGGTGTGGTGCTGCCGTCGGTGTGCGACACGATCACACCCAGGCCGGCCGCGCCCAGCGCCAGCGCGATCCACTGCACCCGTTGCAGCGATTCGCCCGCCATCAGCATGGCCAGGCCAATGGTGAAGAACACCTGGGTCTGGATCACCAGGGAAGCCAGTCCGGGGGAAATGTGGCCGTTCATGGCGACGAACAGCAAACCGAATTGGCCCACGCCAATCAGCAAACCATAGGCCGCCAGGTTGGTCCAGGCCACGGCTGGACGGGGCAGGAAGAACACCATCGGCAGCACCACCACCACAAAACGCAAGGTGGCAAACAGCAAGGGCGGCATCTGCCCCAAAGCCAGTTTGATCACCACAAAATTGCTGCCCCACACCGCCACCACAGCCAGGGCCAATAGAAAGTGTCGCAATGAAAGCGTTGTGCGCATGGACCAATTGTCAACCACGCCACCGGCCCCCCGCGCCTACATGTCACGGGATTTAGCAGCCTGCGCGGACAGGCGTTAGCGTCTGGCGCGTTTAAACCTTGGGTGTTGCCGCAGCGCGGCGGCGTTCAAGGTAGGCTTGCAGCTCACCGATCACACCTTTGCGGAAAGCGAGCACGCAGATCACAAAAATCACGCCGATGATCACGTTGACCCAGGAACCGACCTTGTCCGCCAGCGTGTCCTGCAGCGAGATGACAATCCCAGCGCCCATCACCGGGCCGAAGAAGGTGCCCACGCCGCCAAGCAGCGTCATCAGGATCACCTCGCCAGACATCGTCCAGTGCACATCGGACAAGGTGGCAAACCCCATGATCACGGTCTTGAGCGAGCCCGCCAGCCCGGCCAGCGCCGCTGACAGAACAAATGCCAGCAATTTGTAGCGGTCCACCTGGTAGCCCAGTGAGATGGCGCGCGGCTCGTTTTCACGGATCATTTTCAGCACCTGGCCAAATGGCGAATGCACAATGCGTGACACCGCCAGAAAGCCCGCCACAAATACCGCCACCACCAGGTAGTACATGGCCGTGTCTGACTGCAGCGACAGCTGACCAAACAGCGCGCCACGCGGCACGCCTTGCAGGCCGTCCTCACCCCCGGTAAAGGGCGCTTGCAGGCAAATAAAGTAAATCATTTGCGCCATCGCCAGGGTGATCATGGCAAAGTAAATGCCCTGGCGCCGAATGGCCACCAGTCCCACCACCAGACCGATCAGAGCAGCCCCGAGGACACCCCCGGCAATACCCAGCTCTGGCGTGAAGTTCTGCGACTTGATCAAGTAGCCGGTGATATACGCGGCAGAGCCGAAAAATGCGGCGTGGCCAAAGGACAGCAAGCCGGTAAAGCCCAGCAGCAAATTGAAGGCACTGGCAAAAATAGCGAAGCACAGCAGCTTCATGACAAACACCGGGTAGAGCCCAAGCATGGGCGCCAGCAGTGCCAACGTCAGCAACAAGAGGTAGGTGACCAGGAGAAGTTTGGAAGCTTGGGTCATCAGCTTGTTGTCGGTAATGGGGTTCATGGCTTACGCCTCCTTGCCAAACAGGCCAGCCGGGCGAATCATCAGCACGATCACCATGATGACAAAAACCACAATGCTGGACGCTTCAGGATAGAACACCCGTGTCAGCCCCTCGATCACCCCCAGCCCAAGACCGGTCAGGATCGAGCCCATGATGGAGCCCATGCCGCCGATCACCACCACGGCAAAAACCACAATGATCAAATTAGAGCCCATCAACGGATTGACCTGGATGATTGGCGCGGCCAGCACACCCGCCAGCGCGGCCAGGGCGGCGCCCGCGCCGTAGGTCAGCATCACCATCAGGGGCACGTTGATGCCAAAGGCCTGCACCAGCGCCGCATTCTCGGTGCCTGCCCGCAGGTAAGCGCCCAGCCGGGTGCGCTCAATCAGGTACCAGGTGCCCAGGCACACCGCCAGCGACACCGCCACCACCCAGGCCCGGTAGTTCGGCAGCACCATGAAGCCAAGATTGGTGGCGCCCGACAGCAGTTCGGGCACGTTGTAGTTTTGGCCAGATACGCCATACAACTCCCGGAAAACGCCCTCGGCAATCAGCGCGAGGCCAAAGGTGAGCAGCAAGCCGTAGATGGGGTCGATCTTGTAGAGGTGTTTGAGAAAAAGCCGCTCGATCACGACACCGAGCGCGCCGACGGTAAGCGGCGCCAGCAGCAGCGCCCACCAGTAATTGATGCCGAACTTGTCGAGCATGATCCAGGCCGCAAAAGCGCCCAGCATGTACAACGCGCCGTGTGCAAAATTGACAATGCCCAGCAGGCCAAAGATCACCGCCAGCCCCAGGCTAAGCAAGGCATAAAACGCCCCATTGACCAGGCCCAGCAGCAACTGGCCCAGAAACGCTTGAAGGGGAATGCCAAATATTTCCATGGAGGTCTGTGGGTTGATGTCCAAGTGGTGGGGAAATGACGGTCAGCCGCACGCGCCGCAGACCGTCCGGGATGTCAACTTACTTCTTGAGTAGCGCGCACTTGGAGTCAGCCACGGAGGTGAAGGCCTGTTCACCGGGTACCTTGGCAACCATCTTGTAGTAATCCCAGGGCGTGGTCGATTCTTTGGTTGACTTGACCTGGTACAGGTACATGTCGTGGATCATGCGGCCGTCAGCGCGAATTTGACCCTTGTTGTAAAAGTCGTCAATCTTCATGCCTTTGAGGGTGGCCATGACCTTGTCGGCATCGGTGGTGCCGGCGGCCTGCACGGCTTTCAGGTAGTTGCTTGCCGCTGAATAGTCGGCAGCCTGCACGCTGGTGGGCATGCGTTTGTATTTTTCAAAGAAGCGCTTGGCAAATTTGCGTGAAGCGTCGTCCTGGTTCCAGTACCAGCTGTCAGCCACCTGCAGTCCTTCGGCATTGGCCAGACCCAGGCTGTGCACGTCGGTGATGAACACCAGCAGGCCGATCGGCTTCATGGTGCTCAGGATGCCAAATTCCTTGGCTGACTTCATCGCGTTGCTGAAGTCACCGCCCGCGTTTGCCAGCGCCAATACCTGGGCCTTGGACGATTGGGCCTGCAGCAAGAAGGACGAGAAGTCGGATGCATTGAGCGGATGGCGCACAGCACCTGTCACGGTGCCACCGTTGGCCTTCACGATGGTGGACGCGTCGGCTTCCAGGGAATGGCCAAACGCATAGTCGGCGGTCAGAAAGAACCAGTTCTTGCCACCTGCCTTGACCAGGGCGGCAGCCCCCACCTTGGCCAGCGCCACAGTGTCGTAGGCGTAATGCACGGTGTAGGGCGAGCAGGCTTCATTGGTCAGGCGGGCTGAACCCGCGCCAATTGAAAAGAACGGGCGCTTTTTTTCTTCAGCAAGCTTGGCCATGGCCAGCGAGGTGCCGGAGTTGGTGCCACCAATCAGCATTGACAGGCCGTCCTTGTCGATCCATTCGCGCGCTTTGGCGCTGGCAATGTCGGCCTTGTTTTGATGGTCGGCGGTCACCACTTCAATCGGGCGGTTGAGCACTTTGCCGCCAAAATCCTGCGCCGCCCACTTGACCATTTCGCCGCCGGCGGGACCGTCAAGGTCGGCATACACGCTGGACATGTCTGTGATGAATCCGATTTTCACCGGACCCGTGTCCTGGGCGGAGGCGGCAGCGGCAAAGCCGATGGCCAGTGCGGTAACGAGCGTCTTGAGTTTCATGATGTCTCCTGAGGGTTAAGTTGTTGTTGCGAAGCGGGAAAAAAGTGGATGGAAATCGGCCAGTCCGGCGTCAAACGCCAAGGTACTCTTGCAGCATACCCATGTTCTGAGTCAAGTCGGCCTGGGCAAATTCTTTCACGATACTGCCATGCTCCATAACGTAAAAACGGTCAGCCAGCGGAGCGGCAAAGCGGAAGTTCTGCTCCACCAGAACGATGGTGTAGCCTTTTCGTTTGAGGGCATGGATCATCTCGGCCAGCTTTTGCACAATGACAGGCGCCAGCCCTTCCGAGATTTCGTCGAGCAGGAGCAGGCGCGCGCCGGTACGCAAAATCCGCGCCACGGCCAGCATTTGCTGCTCCCCGCCCGACAGGCGCGTGCCAGGGCTGCTGGCGCGCTCCTCCAGGTTGGGGAACATGGCGTAAATTTCTGCCACGGTCATGCCGCCAGGTGCCAGAGTGGGGGGCAGCATCAAGTTTTCTTCGGCCGTCAGGCTGGCAAATATGCCCCGCTCTTCGGGACAGTAACCGACACCGAGATGAGCCACCTTGTGCGGTGCCATGTTGGCGGTCTCAACGCCTTTGATCCTGATGGAGCCCTTGCGGCGGCCCGTCAGGCCAACAATGGCGCGCAGCGTGGTAGTGCGTCCAGCGCCGTTACGCCCCAATAGTGTCACAACTTCGCCTTCGTTGACCGTCAGGTTAACGCCATGCAGTATGTGTGACTCCCCGTACCAAGCTTGCAGATTCTCAATGCGTAAAAATTCTGTGCTCATTCAGTGGGCGCCCTGAAGTTCAGTGCTGACTGTGCCCATATAGGCCTCGATCACCAGCGGATTTTTGGCCACCTCGGCATAGGACCCGTCCGCGATGATGGCACCACGCTGCAGGACCGTGATGCGGTCGGCAATTTTTGACACGACATTCATGTTGTGCTCCACCATCAGGATGGTGCGCCCGGCAGACACTTTTTTGATCAGCCGCGTGACCCGGTCCACATCTTCATGGCCCATGCCCTGCGTTGGCTCGTCCAGCAGCATCAACTCCGGCTCCAGCGCCAGCGTCGTGGCCAATTCCAGCGCGCGCTTGCGTCCATAGGGCAGATTGACGGTCATCTCATTGGCAAAATCCTGCAGATCAACATCAGCCAGCAATTGGCGGGCACGCCCGTGCAGTGGCAGGAGCGTGCTCTCTGCTTTCCAGAAATGAAATGAAGTGCCCAGATTACGCTGCAGTGCGGCGCGCACGTTTTCCAGCACCGTCATGTGCGGGAAAACGGCTGAAATCTGGAACGAACGCACGATGCCGCGACGTGCCGTTTGTGCCGGCTTTTCCAGCGTGATGTCCGTGTCGTTGAAGAGGATGCTGCCCGCGGTCGGTTGCAAAAATTTGGTCAGCAAGTTAAAAAAAGTAGTCTTGCCGGCGCCGTTGGGGCCAATCAACGCGTGGATATTGCCACGGCGGACCTTCAGGTCTACCTGGTTGACCGCCACAAAGCCCTTGAATTCTTTGGTCAACCCACGGGTCTCGAGAATGAAATCCACTGACAAATTGCGCTCCATCTGGCTGTTTAAAGTTGACCGACACAGGGCCGTCAACATGAATGCGCATGCTAGCGGCTTGCACTGCGACTCGTTAGCGGGTTTGCACCTAGGTAGTTTCACGTTCCCGAAGCAAGACGCCATCATGCGAACAGCAAGCGACGCATGTTAGACGCACCAAATGGCGCTCGTCCGTGTCAAGCTCTCGAGAAAACTATACATTTCATATTTTATGATTTCTTGAACTTTAAATTCAAATGCTTCACTTTATGAAATAAAACGTGATTTACAAATATTTTATTGGTTAACTATTTCTCATTCAGACGCTTACCATTGGCTAACTTATTTCTGGAGTAGTCTATGTGTGGCATTGTCGGCGCCGTATCCAATCACAACATCGTCCCCATTCTGGTGCAGGGCCTCGCCAGGCTCGAATACCGGGGTTATGACTCTTGCGGCGTGGCGGTGTACGCCAATGGCCTGCAACGCGCGCGCAGCACCGCACGGGTGTCCGAGCTGATGGAACAAATCCACACCACCCAGTTGCAGGGAACCACCGGCATTGCCCACACCCGCTGGGCCACCCACGGCGCACCCGCCGTGCACAACGCGCATCCGCACTTCAGCCACGGTCCGGGCTTGGACGCAGCCAGCCGCCCCGGCCGGATTGCGCTGGTGCACAACGGCATCATTGAAAACCACGACGAGCTGCGCGCAGCCTTGCAGGCCAAGGGCTACGTGTTCCAGAGCCAGACCGACACCGAGGTGATCGCCCATCTGATTGACAGCCTGTACGACGGCGACCTGTTTGAAGCCGTCAAGGCCTCTCTGGCATCGCTGCATGGCGCCTACGCCATTGCCGTGTTCTGCAAGGACGAACCCCACCGCCTGATTGGCGCCCGCGCCGGCTCACCACTGATCCTGGGCGTCGGCACCGACGCGCATTACCTCGCCAGCGACGCCATGGCCCTGGCCGGTGTGACCGACCAGATTGTTTACCTTGAAGAAGGTGACGTGGCCGACATCCAGCTGGGCAAGTACTGGCTGGTGGACAAGGCCTTCAAGCCCCTGACCCCGGCCCAGCGCCCGGTCAAGACCGTGCATGCGCACAGTGGCGCGGCCGAACTTGGCCCCTACCGCCACTACATGCAAAAGGAAATTTTCGAGCAACCGCGCGCCATTGCCGACACCCTGGAAGGCGTCACCCACATCATGCCGGAGCTGTTCGATGGCGCCGACACCAGCGCGGCACGGGTCTTCAAGGACATCGACGCAGTGCTGATCCTGGCCTGCGGCACCAGCTATTACAGCGGTTGCACCGCCAAGTACTGGCTGGAAAGCATCGCCAAAATCCCGACCCAGGTCGAAGTGGCCAGCGAATACCGCTACCGCGACTCGGTGCCGAATCCGCGCACACTCGTCGTCACCATCACCCAATCGGGTGAAACCGCCGACACGCTGGCCGCGCTGCGCCACGCGCAAAGCCTGGGCATGACACACACCCTGACCATCTGCAACGTGGCCACCAGCGCCATGGTGCGCGAATGCGAACTGGCCTACGTCACCCGCGCCGGGGTCGAGATTGGCGTGGCGTCAACCAAAGCCTTCACCGCCCAGTTGGCCGGCTTGTTCTTGCTGACGCTGGCGCTGGCGCAGTCGCGCGGTTTGCTGAGCGAAGCCGCAGAAGCGCGCCACATCAAAGCCATGCGCCACCTGCCTGCCGCGCTGCAGGCCGTGCTGGCGCTGGAGCCGCAAGTCATTGCCTGGGCGCAGGACTTTGCCGCCAAAGACAACGCGCTGTTCCTGGGCCGCGGCCTGCACTACCCGATTGCGCTTGAAGGCGCCCTGAAACTCAAGGAAATCAGCTACATCCACGCCGAAGCCTACCCGGCGGGCGAGCTCAAGCACGGCCCGCTGGCGCTGGTCACCAGCGCCATGCCGGTGGTGACTGTCGCGCCCAACGACGCGCTGCTGGAAAAGCTCAAGAGCAACATGCACGAGGTGCGCGCGCGCGGCGGCGTGCTGTATGTGCTGGCCGACGCCGATTCGCGCATTGAAAGCGGCGAAGGCCTGCACGTGATCCGCATGCCCGAGCACTACGGCGAACTTTCCCCCATGCTGCACGTGGTGCCGCTGCAATTGCTGGCCTACCACACCGCCTGCGCGCGCGGCACTGATGTGGACAAACCCCGCAACCTGGCCAAGTCGGTGACGGTGGAGTAGCGAGCCGCGCAGCCGTCAGCCCGGATGCAGCGCAGCGCAATCCAATCAGTTCGGTCAACATGCCCCCCGGATTGGCATCCGGGCTACAGCTCTGAGCTTGCGATTTCCGCTTCCCCACGTCGTATCCGGTTATCCCGACCTGGTGCATTCAGGACTATAGTTATCCTGTTCACAACGCAATCCAAGGAGCGCAAAATGGAAAATCAAGAACAGAGTTCTGCCGGCAAATGTCCCGTCATGCACGGCGGCGCCACATCGGCCAGCATGTCGAAATCGGATTGGTGGCCCAAAGCCCTGAGCCTGGACATCCTGCACCAGCACGACAGCAAGACCAACCCGATGGGCGCGGACTTCAACTACCGCGAAGAGGTGAAAAAGCTCGACGTCGAGGCCCTTAAGAAAGACCTCAAGGTCCTGATGACCGACAGCCAGGACTGGTGGCCGGCGGACTGGGGCCACTATGGCGGCCTGATGATCCGCCTGGCCTGGCACTCTGCCGGCACCTATCGCATCGCCGATGGCCGTGGCGGTGGCGGCAAGGGCAACCAGCGCTTTGCGCCGTTGAACTCCTGGCCCGACAACGCCAATCTGGACAAGGCGCGCCGCCTGTTGTGGCCGATCAAGAAAAAATACGGCAACAAGCTCAGCTGGGCCGATCTGATCATCCTGGCCGGCAACATGGCCTACGAGTCGATGGGCCTGAAGACCTTCGGTTTCGCCTTTGGCCGGGAAGACATCTGGCACCCCGAGAAAGACATCTATTGGGGCGCTGAAAAGGAATGGCTGGCGCCCAGCGGCAGCACCAACAGCCGCTACTCGGGCGAACGCGATCTGGAAAACCCGCTGGCAGCCGTGATGATGGGCCTGATTTACGTCAACCCTGAAGGCGTGGACGGCAAACCCGACCCGCTCAAAACCGCCCGGGACATTCGTGTGACCTTTGAGCGCATGGCCATGAACGACGAGGAAACCGTGGCCCTGACCGCCGGTGGCCACACCGTTGGCAAGACCCACGGCAATGGCAGCGCCGCCAATCTGGGCCCGACACCCGAGGGCGCTGACTTGGAAGAACAGGGCCTGGGCTGGATGAATCACAGCACCCGTGGCGTGGGCCGTGACACGGTGACCAGCGGCATCGAAGGCGCCTGGACCGCGCATCCGACGCAGTGGAATGTCGGCAAAGGCGGCTACTTTGACATGCTGCTCAACCACGACTGGGCGCTCAAAAAGAGCCCGGCCGGTGCCTGGCAGTATGAGCCGGTCAACATCAAGGACGAAGACAAACCGGTGGATGTGGAGGACCCAACGATTCGCCGCAACCCGATCATGACCGATGCCGACATGGCCATGAAGATGGACCCCGCCTACCGCAAGATTTCGGAGCGCTTCCAGCAGGACCCGGCCTATTTTTCGGACATGTTCGCGCGCGCCTGGTTCAAGCTGACCCATCGCGACATGGGCCCCAAGGCCCGTTACATCGGTCCGGACGTTCCAACGGAAGCCCTGATCTGGCAAGACCCGGTGCCCGCCGGCCGCACCGATTACGACGTGGCTGCCGTCAAGGCGAAGATCGCCGCCAGCGGGCTGAGCATCAGCGACATGGTGGCCACGGCCTGGGACAGCGCCCGCACCTTCCGGGGTTCGGACAAGCGTGGCGGTGCCAACGGCGCGCGCATCCGCCTGGCCCCGCAAAAGGACTGGGAGGGCAATGAACCCGCCCGCCTGGCCAGGGTGCTGGCAGTGCTGGAAGGCATTGCGGCACAGACCGGCGCCAGCGTGGCCGATGTCATCGTGCTGGCCGGCAACGTCGGCGTCGAGCAGGCGGCCAAGGCAGCGGGCTTTGATGCGACCGTGCCCTTTGCGCCCGGCCGGGGCGACGCCACCCCGGCGCAGACCGATGTCGAGTCTTTTGAGCCGCTGGAGCCGGTGGCCGATGGCTTTCGCAACTTTTTGAAGAAAGACTATGTGGTCAGCGCTGAGGAGTTGATGCTTGATCGCAGCCAACTTCTGGGATTGACCGCACACGAGATGACGGCGCTGGTCGGCGGCATGCGCGTGCTGGGCACCAACCATGGCGGCACCGGACACGGTGTGTTGACCGAGCGTGTGGGCACCCTGAGCAACGACTTCTTCGTCAACCTGACCGACATGGCCTACACCTGGAAACCCGCCGGGCGCAACCTGTACGACATTTGTGATCGCAAGAGCGGCGCGGTCAAATGGACGGCGACCCGGGTTGACCTGGTCTTTGGCTCGAATTCAGTGCTCCGCGCCTACGCGGAGGTTTATGCCCAGGATGACAACCAGGCCAAGTTTGTTCAGGACTTCATTGCGGCGTGGGTCAAGGTCATGAACGCTGACCGCTTCGATCTGGCCTGAACGGCACGGGTGCTGCTGAACAAAAACCCTGGTTGACTTGTCCAGCAGCACCAGCCACGGCAATCACGCAGGCCAGGCTCATGACGCCGTCGCCCACCAAACGGCCTTGATGGCCGCCATCAGCGTGGTGCCGATCAAGAACAGTGAGGTGCTTCAATCAGGCTTGGTGGAGCAGGCATTTCAAAACCCGATGCTGCTCAATTTTTAACCAACACCGACATGAGCAGATGGACAAAAGGACATCGGTAAGCTGACGCACAGACCGGGTTGCTGTGAGCCCTTATCATGTTGCGACAACGCAAGGACAGGCCAACATCCTGGTCACGACGTCCTGCGGTCAAACTCCTGGATTTTCGCCATGCCCGACACACTTCTTCTGCAACCCCGCCATCAACCCGAAGGTCTTCGTGATCGTGGCGCGCGTGCGCTGGTCAAGTTCATGCGTTTTTTTGCAGACACTTTTTTTGCCAAGCGATACGGCCATCGCGCGGTGGTGCTGGAAACAGTGGCTGCGGTACCGGGCATGGTCGGTGGTGCGCTGCAGCACTTGCGCGCCCTGCGCCGCATGGAAAGTGACCGTGGCTGGATCCGGGTGCTGATCGACGAGGCTGAAAATGAGCGCATGCATTTGATGACCTTCATCGAGATTGCCAAACCAACCTGGCTGGAGCGCCTGCTGATCTTGCTGGTGCAGGGTGCGTTCTTTAATTTTTTCTTTCTGCTCTACCTGATCTCGTCAGGCACGGCGCACCGCATCGTGGGCTATCTGGAGGAAGAAGCGGTGGTCAGCTACACCGAGTACCTGGCCGGCGTCGATGATGGCACCTACCCCAATGTGCCAGCGCCTCAGATCGCCATCGATTACTGGCAACTCGCGCCCGATGCACGTTTGCGCGACGTGATCCTGGTGATCCGCCAAGACGAGGCGAAGCATCGCGATGTCAATCACCAGTTTGCCAACGAACTGGCCACCAGCCAGCCCTGAAGGCAACATGGCCCTCACCTAACATGACGAATGCGCTTTGGTTTCTGCTGGTGGGCGGGCTGCTGCTGACGCGCGGCCTGACCGCGTCTTTGTTCAAAAATCTGCCTGTCACGCCGGCCATGGTCTATCTGGCGGTGGGCCTGCTGGTGGGTCCGACCGTCCTCAATTTCTTTCACTTCAATCCGCTCAAGGAATCGGCGCTGCTGGAAGTCCTGACCGAAGTGGTGGTGCTGATCTCGCTGTTTTCAGCCGGTGTCAAGATGCCGGTCCCACTGAGCCTGGCACGCTGGCGGGCGCCAATCATGCTCGCCACGGTGTCGATGGTGGCCAGTGTCGGGCTGATCGCGGCGTTTGCCTACCTCGTGCTGGGACTGCCGCTGGGCGCCGGGATTTTGCTGGGCGCCATTTTGTCGCCCACCGACCCGGTGCTGGCGACCGACGTGCAGACCCGCCACCCGGGCGACAGCGACCACTTGCGTTTTACCCTGACCTGCGAAGCCGGCATGAACGACGGCAGCGCGTTTCCGTTTGTGATGCTGGGCCTTGGCCTGCTCGGACTCCACGATCTGGGCGACTCCGGCTTGCGCTGGGTGCTGGTCGATGTGCTGTGGGCAACGGCGGCGGGCATTGCCATCGGCGTGGCTGCCGGTGTGGCGCTGGCCCGATGGGGACGCAAGTTGCGCCGCCTGGCGCCCAACGAGACACTGCTGAACGACTTTCTCGGGCTGGGCTTGATCGGTGTGGTTTATGGCTTGAGCGTGATGGTGGACGCCTGGGGTTTTCTGGCGGTGTTTTTTGCCGCCGTTGCGCTGCGCCAAACCGAAGTCAGGCACCTCGTCGCCGAACGACAAGGCCCCGCGCTTGCACCGGGCGACACCATCGAGGCGGTCATGCCCGTCACCGGGCCAATTTCAGCCACCGCAACCATCAGCGAGCAATCCCTGGTCTTCAAGGAGCACCTGGAACGGCTCTCGGAGTTGATGCTGGTGCTGCTGATCGGCGGCTCGCTTTTTCTTGATTCATGGAGTTGGCGCGCGGTGGCGCTGGCGCTGTTTGTCTTTGCCGTGGTGCGCCCGGTGAGCGTCATGACCGGCTTGCTGGGCACCAGCACCAGTTGGACCATCCGCGGCCTGATCGGCTGGTTTGGTGTGCGGGGTATTGGCTCCCTGTACTACCTGATGTTTGCCATCCAGCATGGCCTGCCTGAAGATCTGGCGCTGGAACTGATGCAATTGACACTGATCGTGGTCACCCTGTCCATTTTTGTGCATGGCACCAGCGTCAAACCATTGTTGGACCGGTTTTGGCGCACCAACAAAAAATCGCCAGACTAATTGCCGTTGCTTATTCTTTGCGCCTTGAGCACCACCTGGATGTGGCGCAAATTGCGCAGCGCGACTTCCAGCTGCTGCCTGTCGCGCACGGCAATGACGAACTTCAGGTCAACCACCCCTTGCGGCGACTCGTCGGCCATGCTGAGCTGGATGATGTCCACCTCGGCCGCGGCCAGGACGGCGGCCACTTTGGCCAGCACACCTTTGCCGTTGTTCACCGTGACCACGATGCCGGTCTCGAAGGCGCGCACCGGCTCATCGGCCCACTCCACGGCCATGAAGCGGTCACTGTCCTTGTGAATGAGCTTGGTGGCCACCTGGCATTGGCTGGTGTGAATGGTCAAGCCCTCCCCCCTCCCCAGGTAGCCGACGATGGCATCGCCGGGGATGGGGCGACAGCAGGTGGCAAAGCGCACTGAGGTGTTCTCGCTGCCGTCAATGGCGACACTGCCCTGGGCCACGGCATCTCCGGCCATAAAGCGCTCGCGCGTGAGCAGCAGAGCATTGGGCTTCTCGCCCGCATCGGCCAGCAGCTTGGCCAGGCGTTTGGCCACGATGCTGGCAATGCGCCGGCCCAGGCCTATTTCCATCAGCAAGTCGGAGCGGGTGCGGTTGCCGCTGAAGCGCAGCAACTTGTCCCAGACGCCGGCCATCGGGCCCTGCTCGTCGGGCAGGCGCTCAATGCCTTCTGCGCGCAAGGCTTGCGCCAGCATTTTTTCGCCTAAATGTTGCGAGTCGTCCTGCGCCAGGGTGCGCAAATACTGGCGAATTTTGGAGCGCGCCCGCGCCGTGCGAACAAATCCCAACCAGGCCGGATTGGGGTGCGACTGCGGGGTGGTGATGATCTCGATCACATCGCCGTTTTGCACTTCGGTGCGCAGCGGCACCTGCTCGTTGTTGACCCTGGCCGCCACCGCCCGGTCGCCCACGTTGCTGTGGATCGCATAGGCAAAATCGACCACCGTGGCGCCGCGTGGCATGGCCATGATCCGGTTTTTCGGGGTGAAGACATAGACCGCATCGGGGAACAGATCGACCTTGACATGCTCCCAAAACTCGTTGGCATCGTGCGTTTCATTGCCAATATCGAGCAGGGACTGCAGCCATTTTGAGCCCAGGCGGTCAGGGTTGGCATTGGACTCGTCGGGGCTTTCCTTGTACAGCCAGTGCGCGGCCACACCCGTTTCGGCCACCAGGTGCATGGCTTCGGTGCGCACCTGAAATTCGACATTGATGCCTGAGGGCCCCACCAGGGTGGTGTGCAAGGACTGGTAGCCGTTGATTTTGCTGATGGCAATGTGGTCCTTGAACTTGCCAGGCACTGGCTTGTAGAGCTGGTGCAACAGCCCGAGCGCGGTGTAGCAGTCAATCAGCCCGGGCACGATGACGCGAAAACCATAGATGTCGGTCACCTGGGCAAAGCTCAGGTTTTTTTCGTCCATCTTGTGGTAAATCGAATACAGCGTTTTTTCCCGGCCGGCAATCCGCACAGTCATGCCATGGCGCTCGAAGGTGGCCTCGAGGTCGGCCTGCACTTTTTGAATCAGGTCACGGCGGCGCCCGCGCGCCTTGGCCACCGCTTTGCTCAAAATGGCGTAGCGCCAGGGTCGCAGGTACCTGAACGACAAATCCTGCAATTCCCGATAGGTTTGATTGAGCCCCAACCGGTGGGCAATCGGGGCGTAAATTTCCAGCGTTTCAGAGGCAATGCGCCCCCACTTGGCACGCGGCGCATCAGACAGCGTGCGCATGTTGTGGGTGCGGTCGGCCAGCTTGATCAAAATCACGCGCACATCGCGCGCCATGGCCAGCAGCATTTTGCGGAATGATTCGGCCTGGTTTTCTTCGCGCGTGTTGAATTGCAGTTTTTCGAGTTTGGTCAGACCATCCACCAGTTCGGCCACCGGCGAGCCAAAGCGCTCGATCAGGTCAGGCTTGGTGACCGCGCAATCCTCCATGGCGTCGTGCAGCAGGGCGGCCATCAAGGCCTGGGCATCGAGTTTCCATTCGGCACACTGGGCCGCCACCGCAATCGGGTGGGTGATGTAGGGCTCACCGCTGTTGCGCAGTTGCCCCAGGTGGGCCTCATCCGAAAACCGGTAAGCCGACTTGACACTGGCCAGGTCACTGTCACTGAGGTAATCGAGCCGGCTGGTCAGACGCGCGAAACTGGCCGCCGCGGCATTCGATTCGGCCGGGCTCAACACCTTGGGCCGGGGCAGGCCTTGGCTTGCTTCTGGCGGGTTCGGGTTGGTTGCGGCGCACATGCCATGAATATAGCCTGCCGAATGTAAATTTGCGCAACCAAAACAAAAAAGCACCACAAAGGGTGCTTTTCAGAGGCTGCCAAGGCTTGCTTACAGAGGCACTTTTTTCAGCATCTCAATGCCCACCTTGCCGGCTGCGATTTCACGCAGGGCGGTCACGCCCGGCTTGTTCTTGCTCTCGACTTTGGCAGCGTGGCCATGGCTGAGCATGCGGGCACGGTAGGATGCCGCCAAAACCAGCTGGAAGCGGTTAGGAATCTGCAAAAGGCAGTCTTCAACAGTGATACGGGCCATGAATTCTCCAAAACCAGGTGGGGCGCACTAGGCAATATGCAGTGCTTGAAAGGTGTCTGCTCTGGCGCGGCGCTGCGCCAGATACTTGAGCCGCTGTGAATGCACAATGCATTTGAGGTCAAACACGGCGCGGTCAAACGACTCATTGATTATAACGAAGTCGAACTGCGACACCTGCGCCATCTCGGCCGCGGCATTCTCGAGCCGGACGTCAATCACCTCAGGCGCATCTTCGCCGCGGCGTTCCAGGCGCGAGCGCAACTCTTCCCAACTCGGCGGCAAAACAAAAATGGTGACGGCATTGGCAAACAGGCTCTTGATTTGCAGCGCACCCTGGTAATCAATTTCCAGGATCACGTCAGAGCCCTGCGCCATGCGCTCTTCAATGGCTTTTTTAGACGTGCCGTAGCGGTGGTTGTGCACACGCGCCCACTCGACAAAAGCGTTGCCCTGCACCATGGCATCGAACTCCGGCTCAGAGACAAAAAAGTACTCGCGGCCGTGCTTTTCCTGGCCACGCGGCGCGCGCGTGGTGTGCGACACCGAAGGCCGCGCCTGGGCATCAATCTCCAGCAAGGCCTTGACCAGGCTGGACTTGCCTGCGCCACTCGGCGCGGCGACAACAAACAAATTTCCGGGGTAGTCGATCACAACGGGGCTCTTATGAAAAAGTCAGCAACAGGCTTATTCTAAGTTTTGCACCTGTTCGCGCATCTGCTCGATCAGCACTTTCATGTCCACCGAAATGTGTGTGAGCTCCAGCGCCGCGGATTTGGAGCCCAGCGTATTCGCCTCGCGGTGCAGTTCCTGAATCAGGAAATCGAGCCGTTTGCCAATTTCGCCTCCCTTGGCGATCAACCGCTCCAGTTCATCCAGGTGCGAGCTCAGCCGCGTAAGCTCCTCGGCCACATCGATGCGAATGGCAAACGCGGTGGCCTCTGCCAGCGCCCGGTCCTGCGCGGCCTCGGGCAAGGCGCCGCCTTCGACCAGCCCCATGGCGTCGCGCCAGCGGTCCAAAAAACGCTGGCGTTGCTGCGCCACCAATTGCGGCACCAGCGGCTCGGCTTGCGCCGCCAGGCTGCGCAATTGCGCCATGCGGTCCTGCAGCATCAGGGCCAGCCGGGCGCCTTCGCGCTCGCGCGCCGCCAGCAGCGCCGCCAGCACCTGCTCGGCCAGCGCCAGCAGGTCGGCCTGCCAATCCCGCCCGCTCACCGTGGTGCCCGCCGTCAGCCGGATCACATCGGCCACGCTCAGCGGTGTGGCCAGCGGCAACCAGGCCTTGACGCTGTCCTGGATGGTGTTGAGGCGTTGCAGCAGCCGTGTGGACGGCTCGGCCACCAGGCTGGCTTCATTGCTTTCGAGGACGGCACGCACCTCCACTTTGCCGCGCTTGAGACGGCGCACCAGCATCTCGCGCAAGGCCGGCTCAAAGCTGCGCAATTCATCGCTCAGCTTGAAGGTCAAATCGAGATAACGGCTGTTGACCGAGCGGATTTCAAGACCCAACCGCGCGGCTGACGCCGCCGGGGCATCGGCCGCTGGTGAAGCGGCGGCGGGGTTGAGCTGGGCGCTGGCGTAACCCGTCATGCTGTAAACTGACATAGCAATCATCCGTTGTGTTGAATGGTGTCAAGAATAACCCGGTTCAAGCGCCTACCGATGTCCGTTCATTCGAAAATATGGCCAACTCCAAACCATCCCCGTTAACGCCAGGCACCCTGATCGGGGGTTACCGAGTGATCCGCAGGGTCGCCGCTGGCGGCTTTGGCGTGGTCTACCTGGCCGCGAGTGACGATGGTCAGCAGGTCGCCATCAAGGAATACCTGCCCGCCTCGCTGGTCAACCGCGAGCCGGGCCAGTTGCAGCCCCAGATCGCCCCGGAAAAGTTGTCGCTGTACCGGCTGGGTCTGAAAAGTTTTTTTGAAGAAGGTCGCTCACTGGCGCAAATCTCCCACCCCTCGGTGGTCAGCGTGCTGAATTTTTTCCGGGAAAACGACACCGTTTACATGGTGACCAACTTTCTGGAAGGCGCCAGCCTGCAGGACTTCATTGTGACGGCCCGCAATCTCAGGCAAGCCAAGGTTTTTCGCGAATCCACCATCCGCTCGCTGTTTGATGAAGTTCTGCGCGGCTTGCGCATCGTCCACCAGCACAAAATGCTGCACCTCGACATCAAGCCCGCCAATATTTTCATCACCGACGACAACAAGGCCGTGCTGATCGACTTTGGCGCCGCGCGCGAAGTGCTGAGCAAGGAGGGCAACTTCATCCGCCCCATGTACACCCCCGGCTTTGCCGCACCGGAGATGTACCGGCGCGACACCACCATGGGCCCATGGACCGATATTTACGCCATCGGCGCGTGCATGTTCGCCTGCATGCACGGCTATCCCCCCAACGATGCGCCGCAACGCGTGCCCGACGACAAGACCCTCCCGACACTCAAGCGTTTGCATGGCGTTTACTCCGACGACCTGCTGGAGATCGTGCATTGGTGCATGGAGTTGGATCCGCTCAAGCGGCCGCAGACCGTGTTTGCCCTGCAAAAGGAATTGAACCGAACCGGGGCACGGCGTTACACGCAGCTGACGGTGGGCGACAAGCTCAGGCTTCAGTTCGACGACGTGATGACCAACACCAAAAAGACGGTCCTCATGGTCACCCAAATCGGCAAGAACTTCTGATGCTGTTTTCAGTGTTCCAGATGAGCCGCCAGGGCGGCCGCAAGACCAACGAGGACCGCATGGGCTATTGCTACACGCGCGACAGCGCCGTGCTGATGCTGGCCGACGGCCTGGGCGGACACCCCGAGGGCGAAGTGGCCGCCAACATCGCGGTCGAGACCGTGGCTGCCATGTTCCAGAAAATGGCGCAACCCAAACTCGCCGACGTGGCTGACTTTCTGGGCGACGCCATCATGGCAGCGCACTTGCGGATTCTGAGCTACGCCCAAAGCAAGGCGATGCACGATTCGCCGCGCACCACCCTGGTGGTGGCGGTCATCCAGTCGGGCCAGGTCAGCTGGGCCCACTGTGGCGACTCGCGGCTTTACATGGTGCGCCAGCATCAACTGCTGACCCGCACCCAAGACCACTCTTTCGCTGAACGCGGGCGTCAGCGCCGTGCCGCAGCACTCCCCACGCCCGCCGAGCTCAACCGCAACGTCCTGTTCACCTGCCTGGGCTCACCCGTCAAACCCGTCTTCAGTGTGGCCGAGCCCGTGGCGCTAATGCACGACGACAGGCTGATGCTTTGCTCCGATGGCTTGTGGTCGGTCCTGCCCGAGCACGACATTGTCAGCCAGTTGAGTCAGCAGACGGTGGAGGACGCGGTGCAAGTGCTGGTCGATCAGGCGCTGCGTCAGGCGGGCGATCGCAGCGACAACGTCACCTGTGTGGCGCTCGACTGGCAAACACCCGACGCCCTGCCAACCGTGCAGGGTGACCTCGCCGACGCCACCGGCCACCCGCTTGCTCCTCCGCCAAGGGCCAAACCGGCCGACAGCGGCATTCCCCTCGATTTGAGCTTCTGACATGACCCGATACCCAAGAACAGGCGCGCGCGCCGCCAACGCCCTGCGCCCGGTGACCATCACCCGCAGCTACACCCGCCACGCCGAAGGTTCGGTGCTGATCGAGTTCGGCCACACCAAGGTGCTGTGCAATGCCTCGGTGCTCGACAAGGTGCCACCGCATCAAAAAGGCAGCGGCCAGGGCTGGGTCACCGCCGAATACGGCATGCTGCCCCGCGCCACCCACAGCCGCAGCGACCGCGAGGCCGCGCGCGGCAAGCAGAGCGGGCGCACACAGGAAATCCAGCGCCTGATCGGCCGCGCCCTGCGCTCGGTGTTCGACCTGACGCTGCTGGGTGAGCGCACCCTGCACCTTGATTGCGACGTGATCCAGGCCGACGGCGGCACCCGCACCGCCGCCATCACCGGCGCTTTTGTGGCGGCGCAGGACGCGGTCAACGGTTTGCTTGCCGCAGGCAAGCTGAGCCAGTCGCCGATCCGTGAAGCGGTGGCCGCCATCTCGGTCGGCATCGTGCAGGGCACGCCGCTGCTCGACCTCGAATACACCGAAGACTCGGCCTGCGACACCGACATGAACGTGGTGATGACGGCCAGCGGCCACTATGTCGAGGTGCAAGGCACGGCCGAAGGCGCCGCCTTCAGCCGCGTTGAGATGAATGCGCTACTGGCGCTGGCCGACCAGGGCATTCGTGAGCTGGTCCGATTGCAACAGGCAGCGTTGGCCCAGCCGTCGCGGTCATGAAACTTGTCTTGGCATCCAACAACCCCGGCAAGCTGGCCGAACTGCAGGCCATGTTTGCGCCGCTGGGGGTCGAACTGATCCCGCAGGGCAGCCTGGGTATTCCGGAATCACCCGAACCGTTTCACACCTTTATTGAGAACGCACTGGCCAAGGCGCGGCACGCCGCCGGGCAAAGCGGTCTGCCCGCCGTGGCCGACGATGCCGGCCTGTGTGTCGATGCCTTTGGCGGTCTGCCGGGCGTGCAAACCGCCTTTTATGCCACCCAATTCGGCTTCCCCAAGGGCGACGACAACAACGTGCGCGCTCTGCTGGAGCAGATGCAAGGCATCGACAACCGGCGCGCGGCGCTGGTCAGCACGCTGGTGGCGCTGCGCTCACCCGACGACCCCGAGCCGCTGGTGGCAGTGGGCCGGGTGGTCGGCGAGATCGCCCGCGAGCCCATGGGTTCCAACGGCTTTGGTTTTGACCCGGTGATGTTCATCCCCGAGTTCGGCAAAACCTTTGCCCAGTTGCCGGTTGAAATCAAAAATGCCAACAGCCACCGGGGACGCGCCGCCAAAGCCATGGTTGCCTTGATGCGTGAGCGCTGGTTGTGAGGGGACAGATACCGGAAACCGTTGTACCCAAACCCGCGAGGCAGGCCCTGTGGGCGGCTTCCTCATGCTGGGGTACCAGAAATCGTCACCCCCCCACAGGGCCTGCCTCGCTAGTTACTCGATCAAAAACATCGATCGCCAATCGTTATTTATGCTGCCGGACTCCGGAAAGCCTTTGCAAGCGCTCCGCCCTGTCAGCGCAGCAGCCGGATGGGGTGATCGCCGATTTCTGGTACCCCAGCATGAGGCGGTCGCCCCATCCGGCTGCTGCGCGGCACGCACACCAAAAACTCTGAACCCTGCCACCTTGCCGCCACGCCATGATCCCGATCCAGCAAGAAACCCCTTCCACGGATGCGCCTGTCATGACACGCGACATCCAGCACTACATGCGCCCCGGCACGCTGCAACTGGGCAGCCTGCCGCCCTTGTCGCTGTATGTGCACCTGCCCTGGTGCCTCAAAAAATGCCCGTATTGCGACTTCAACTCGCATGAAATGCGCGCCGACAATCTGCCCGAGCAGCGCTACATCGACGCGCTGATGGCCGACCTGGAGGCCGCGCTGCCGCTGATCTGGGGCCGCAGCGTGCAAACCGTCTTCATCGGCGGCGGCACGCCCAGCCTGTTCTCGCCGCAAGCCATCGACCAGTTGCTGGCCGGCATCCGGGCCAGGGTGCGACTGGCCCCCAACGCCGAAATCACGTTGGAGGCCAACCCCGGCACCTTCGAGAAAGACCGCTTCAAGGCCTATCGGGCGGCCGGCGTCACGCGCCTGTCGGTGGGCGTGCAAAGCTTCAACGACGATTTTTTACGCGCGCTGGGCCGGGTCCATGACCGCGCCCAGGCCATCGCGGCGGTCGAGGAAGCGGCGCAGGCGTTTGACACCTTCAACCTGGACTTGATGTACGCCCTGCCCGGCCAGACGCTCGACCAGTTGCGCACAGACGTTGAAACCGCGCTGGCGCTGGCGCCCAAACACCTGTCGATCTACCACCTCACCATCGAGCCCAACACCTACTTTGCCAAGTTCCCGCCAGCCGCCGTGGAGGACGATCTGGCCGCCGACATGCTGGACCTGATCACCAACCTGACCGGCAGCGCTGGCCTGCAGCGCTACGAGGTCTCGGCCTACGCCCAGCCTGGCCACGCCAGTGTCCACAACCTGAACTACTGGCAGTTTGGCGACTATCTTGGCATCGGCGCCGGCGCCCACAGCAAGATCAGTTTTGCCCACCGGGTGGTGCGCCAGGTGCGCGCCCGCAACCCGGAGCTTTACATGGCGCAAGCCCTGGCGGGTCAGTGCGTGGTGCAGGACATCGACGTCAAGCGGTCTGAGCTGCCGTTCGAGTTCATGCTCAACGCGCTGCGGCTGGCGGGCGGGTTTGATGCCGGTTTGTTTGCCGAGCGCACCGGCATGCCGCTGTCTGCACTGCAAGCCGGGTTGCAACAGGCCCAAACGCAGGGATTGCTCTCGGTGGACGGCAAGCACATTCAGCCCAGTGTGCGCGGTTTTGACTTTTTGAACGACCTACAGGCGCTTTTTTTGCCTGCGGCACGCTGATGCCGCCCTGCCTACTCGGGCTTGAGGCAGGCCTTGAGCAGCGTGACGCCGCCATCTGAGGTCATCCAGTCGGCCATGGGCCGGCAGCGGCCCTGCACGCACACCTCGTAATCGGGGGTGAACTCCGAACGGGTCAGGCGCAACTCAGGCGGACTGGTGATCGTTGGGGTGTAGTGGTACCAGCCCTGGCGCAACACCGCGTCGGGCGGCGGCTCCATGCCGGCGGCTGAGCCGCGCACCCTGGCCTGCACCGCGTGCAGCAGCGGCTGCCCACTGACCGCGTCAAGCCGCACTGCATAGTCTTCTTCCCAGCGCACTTTTTCAATGGAGTGGGTCCAGGCCAGCGTGAATTCGGTCACCGCCACAAACACCACCGGGCTGGCTTGCAGCGCCGCAGTCAGGCTCAGGCAAATGCCCATGGCGCTCACATGCCAGCCCTCAAATCGTCACTTCGAAGCTCGGCTGCGCCAGACATGCCAGGCGATAAAGGCGGCAATCAGGCCCAGGCCCAGTTCGTCCGTCAAGGGCAGCGCCACCACCAGCAGGCTGGCCGAGCCAATCGCCACCACCCGCTCCACCGGGTTCAGCCGCGTGACCAAAAAGCCGATGGCGCCCGCGCCCCACATGGCAATCGCGACCAGGGCTTTGAAGACGATCCAGCTTGTGTCGAGCCAGTCACCGCTTTGCAGCATCAGCGCGGGGCTGTAGACCGCCATGAAAGGCACGATAAAACCGGCAATCGCCACCCGCAACGCCTGGATGCTGATCTTGAGGCCGCTGACACCCGCAATCGGGGCTGCCGCAAAAGCGGCCAATGCCACCGGTGGCGTCAGGTCGGCCATGATGCCAAAGTAAAAGACAAACATGTGTGACACGATCAGCGGCACACCCAACTGCAGCAGCACGGGCGCGGCCAGCGAACTGGTGATGATGTAGTTGGGAATGGTGGGGATGCCCATGCCCAGCACCAGACAGGTCACCATGGTCAGCAGCAGCGCCAGAAAAAGGCTGTTTTCTCCGACGGCAATGATGTAACCCCCCAACTCTGCCGCCACACCGGTCAGGTTGATCATGCCAATGATCACGCCCACCAGCGCACAGGCAATCGCCACCGGCAGGGCGTGGCGGGCGCCGTCCACCAGCGCAATCACGGCCAGTCGCCGTGCGTCAGCACCGGTGCGGCGAATGAATGTCAGTGCCACCAGCAGGGCGATGAGAACAAAAAATGCACCCACGCCAAACTGGAAAAACCCCGAGCAGGCAAACCCCAGCAAGACCCAGGCCAGCGCCCGCAGCGGCGTGCTCTTGACACCGCTGATCACGGCAGCGCCAAAGATCAGAATGGCCGTCAGGCCCAACCCCACCGTGCCGGAAAACAGCGGTGTGTAGCCGGAAAACAGCAGGCCCACCAGCCCCGCCAGCGGCAGCAGCAGGTACCAGCGCTCGCGCACCGCCGTCCAGGGGTTGGGGCAGTCCTCTTTGGCCAGGCCCGTCAGGCCCTTGTGCCCGGCTTCCAGGTGCACCATCCAGAAGGCAGTGACAAAGTACAAAATGGCCGGAATCAAGGCTGCCTTGACAATCTCGATGTAGGGCACGTTGATGGTTTCGGCCATGATGAAGGCCACCGCACCCATCACCGGCGGCATGATCTGCCCGCCCATGCTGGCCGTGGCCTCCACGCCACCGGCAAACGCAGGGCTGTAGCCAAAACGCTTCATGAGCGGAATGGTGAACTGCCCGGTGGTGACCACATTGGCCACGCCCGAGCCGCTGATGGTGCCCATCAAGCCCGACGAGATCACCGCCACCTTGGCCGGCCCGCCGCGCGTGTGGCCCACCGTGCCCAGCGCAAAGTCGGTAAACAGGCGGATCATGCCGGCTTGCTCCAAAAAGGAACCAAACAGAATGAACAGAAAAATGTAGGTGGACGAGACATAGGTCGGCGTGCCGTAAATGCCTTCGGTGCCAAAACCCAGGGTGCTCACAATTTGGTCCAACCCGAAGCCCCGATGGCCCAGCGCACCCGGCAAGTGCTCGCCGAACATGCCATAGAGCAAGAAAACACCGCAAATCAAGGGCAGGCCCCAGCCCATGGCGCGGCGGGCGGCATCAAACACCAAGGCGACCGTGACCACGCCAACCACCCAGTCAAAAGTGGTGAGGTCGCCCGAGCGCTGGGTCAAGTCGGCCTCAAACACCCATTGGTACAAGCCGAAGGCGAAGCCGCTCAGCCCCATGCCCCAGCCAATGACCCGCCACAGGGCCGAGCGCCCGCCCATGGGGGGGTGAATGGCATAGATCATCAGCAACACAAAGCCAACATGGATCGCGCGGATCACCAGACTGGACAGGGGGTGAAACGCCGCCATCCAGAGTTGGTAGCTGGAGAAGAAAATGGCGATCCAGAAAACCGCGCCGGTCAGTGGCGCGTGCGATGTCTCATCGGCGCTGGTATTGGGTTCGTTCATGACCGGGTCAGTCGCACTGGCAGTCCCCTTTTTGCGCTTACTTGATCAGGCCGACTTCCTTGTAGTAGCGCTCAGCACCGGGGTGCAATGGCACCGGCATGCCTTTGATGGCGTTCTCGCGCTTGATGGCCTTGGCCGCATTGTGCGCGGCGTACAAGGTGTCGATGTTGTCGTACATGGTCTTGGCCATCTGGTAGGCCAGTTCATCGGACACGCCCGAGTGCGTCACCAGAAAGTTGGGGATGGCGGCGGTGGCAATGTCAACGGTTTGGCCGGCGTAGGTGTTGGCCGGAATGATGGCTGGCTGGTAAGCGGCGTCGCCCACCTTGTTGACCACGTCAGCCGGGACCGGGATCACCAGAATCTTGATCGAGGTGGCAAGGTCGCGGATCGAGGCCACGCCCAGACCAGCCGATTGCAGGGTGGCGTCGAGCTGGCGGTTTTTCATCAATTCGACCGATTCGCCGAAGGGCAAATATTCCACCTTGCCGAGGTCGGCGTAGGTCAGGCCGGCTGCTTTCAGGATGGCGCGGGCATTGAGCTCGGTGCCCGATTTGGCGGCGCCGACCGAAATGCGCTTGCCTTTGAGGTCAGCCAGGGTGGTGATGCCCGAGTCGGCATTGGCCACGATCTGGATGTAGTTGTTGTAGGTGGCGGACAGACCGCGCAGTTTGTCGAGCTTGGTCTTGAAGCCGGCCTCGGCATCACCCTTCCAGGCATCAGACACCGAATCGCCCAGCGCCAGCGCCAACTCGCCGCGACCTGCCTGCAACAGGTTCAGATTTTCGGCCGAGGCCTTGGTGACCTGCGCCGTGGAACGCACATTGGGAATGGCCTTGGCGTAAACCTGCGACAAGGCCACGCCCAGCGGGTAATAGACGCCGCTTTGGCCGCCGGTGAGCACATTGACAAACTGCTGTTGCTGGGCCAGCGCAGCGCTGCTGATGAGGGCCGCGCCCAAAGTCAGGGCAAGGCCGATTTTTTTGATTAGACGCATGGGGATCAATCTCCAGTCAGTGAGGTTTTAAACGACAAATATAAGTGAGCCGTCATTATTGGCCAACTCGCCGGACTTGTATGCTGGTGTTTTCCCCCGGAAGGCGGACTTATTCCATTGACTCCGCGTCAGGTGCCCCAGCCGACGCAAATCAAGTACGATTCCCCATCTGGAGCGACGGCCTGGTTGCCGTTTCACTGATTTTCCGCCGCCCTTCGCCAACCCTCCCCAGGAGACCCGTCATGCACGCTACTGCCCTGTCGACCTTCCGCTTCTCCGCGGACACCTGCATTCCGCAAGCGCAGCCCAAAGCGCACGGCGCGGTGACCGAACAGTCGCCCGGCATCGAGGTCATGACCGACCTGGCCAGCGTCAAGGCGGCCACCATCGACCCGCACCTTTCTCTGGACCAGGCCGAGCAGGCCATGATCCACCAGGGCGTGCGCTCGCTGTTCGTGGTGAGCGGCTTCCCGTGCGTGGATGGCCTGATCACGCTGGCCGACCTGATGGGCGAAAAGCCGATGCGACAGATCAATGAGCGCAAAATCCGGCGTCAGGACCTGTCGGTGGCCGATGTCATGACGCCTCTGGCCATGCTGGACGCGCTGGACTACGATGAACTGAAGGCGAGCACCGTGGCGCAAGTGATCGCCACCTTCAAAAAACTCAAACACAGCCACCTGCTGGTGGTGCAAGCAGCCACGCAGCAAGGTCAGGCGCGCATCCGCGGCGTGATCTCGCTCACCCAACTCGAGCGCCAACTGGGCCGGACTTTGCCGGAGGCGATGCCGCAGCCCTGATCAACCATGAGCACGACCACGAACACCACCGACACCCAGGTCCTGGGACTGCAGGCCAAGCAGGCCTCTGCCCTGATGGCCAAAGCGCCAGCCGCCATCAAAAACGCGGCCTTGCGCAAACTCGCCGACCTGCTGCGCGCCAATGTCGACGCGCTGCAGATCGACAACGCCAAGGACCTGGCGCGCGCCGTGGCCGCAGGGCTTGCCGCGCCGATGGTGGACCGGCTCAAGCTGAGTCCCAAGGTGATCGAGACCTGCGCCCAGGGCTGCGAGCAACTGGCCGCCATGGCCGACATCATTGGCGAAATCACCGCCCTGCGCCAGCAGCCCAGCGGCATTCGCGTGGGGCAGATGCGCGTGCCCATCGGCGTCTTCGGCATGATCTTCGAGAGCCGCCCCAACGTCACCATCGAAGCCGCCAGCCTGAGCATCAAAAGCGGCAACGCCTGCATCCTGCGCGGCGGTTCGGAGGCCATCGACTCCAACAAGGCGCTGGCCCGGCTGGTGCAACAGGCGCTGATCGACTCCGGCCTGCCGGCGCATGCGGTGCAGCTGGTGCAAACCACCGACCGCGCCGTGGTGGGTGAGCTCATCACCATGCCGCAGTACGTGGACGTGATCATTCCGCGTGGCGGCAAGGGACTCATCGAGCGCATCAGCCGCGAATCAAAAGTGCCGGTCATCAAGCACCTTGACGGCAACTGCCACACTTACGTCGACGACCCCTGCGACCTGGCGATGGCCGTCACCGTGGCCGACAACGC
>JAABQI010000122.1 GCA_011391545.1 Rhodoferax sp. | reverse complement strand
GATGGCGGCAAAAAACACGTACCACGGCGTTGAGGCCAGCAACAGGTGGTTACGCGGCACCCAGGTCAGCAACAGGAACAGGATCACTACCACGCCCAAGAAGCCGCCCACCAACTCCACGCTGGCGCCGATGTTGGGGTTGAACTTGCGCAAGGCCATGCCGATCATGGTGGGAATCAGCAGCACGAACAGCACTTGTGCGACGTTACCGGCCGGAATCTTGAATTCCCCCTCCAGCCCGGAAAGTTGCGAATAAAACTCCAAAAGCGTCGGCACCATGCCCAGTGCAATCAGCGATGACACCGAGGTCATCATGATCGACAGGGCCAGCACCGCCTTGCTGAAGTAAGTAAAGATGTTGGAGGTGGTGCCCCCCGGCATGCAGGCCATCAGGATCAGGCCCACGGTCATGGAAGGGGACAGCTCCAGCACCTGTGCCATCAAAAAGCCCAGCAGCGGCATGATGCCGTACTGGCATAGCAGGCCCACCATCACACCCTTGGGTTTGCGCAAGGCAATCAAAAAATCGCGCCAGGTCAGGGACGCGCCCATGCCCAGCATGATGACGATCATCAGGATACCCAGCAGCTTGGTTTCGAATTCGGTGAGCATGTGTGGCTCTCTTTCTGGTCAGGTGTGGGGATCAGCCCCGGGTCAACTCTTCAGCCACGGCTCTGCGCAAATCTTTGCGCAGTACCTTGCCAACCGGGCTCTTGGGCAGTTCGTCGCGCACCACCACCAGCCGGGGAACCTTGTAGGCGGCCAAGTGCTTCTTGCAGTGCGCGATCACATCGGCTGGCATCACCTCTTTGGCGTGGTCGGGGTTTTGCACCACGTAAGCGCGCACCGCCTCGCCCGTCTTGTCATCGGGTACGCCGATCACCGCCACCTCAAGAACGTGGTCCATGTCGGCGATCACGTCTTCCACCTCGTTGGGGTACACGTTAAAGCCTGATACCAAAATCATGTCCTTCTTGCGGTCCACGATGCGCATGAAGCCGGTCTCGTCGATCACCGCCACGTCGCCGGTGGCAAACCAGCCGTCCTGCATCACCTTGGCCGTTTCTTCTTCGGCGGCCCAGTAGCCCTGCATCACCTGCGGCCCGCGCACCCAGATCTCGCCGGGTGTGCCGGGCGCCACGTCTTGTTTGTCGTCGCTCATCAGGCGCACGTCGGTGCCCGGAGCCGGGATGCCGATGCTGCCATCGCGCGGCGTGCCGGTCAGCGGGTTGAAGCTCACGACCGGCGAAGTCTCGGTCAGGCCGTAACCCTCGGCAATGGGGGTTTTGGTCAGCTCGCGCCAACGTTTTGCCACTGTGCTGTGCAGCGCCGTGCCGCCCGAGATGGACGCCTTGAGCGTCTTGCTCGGGTAGGCCACAAACCACTCTTCGTTGAGCAAAGCGTTAAACAGCGTGTTGACCCCCGTCATCCAGGTGATGGGGAAGTTTTCCATCGCGCGCTGCAGGCTCTGCACCGGCCGCGGGTTGGGGATCAGCACGTTGTGTCCGCCGATGGCCAGGAAGCCCAGCAGGTTGGTCGTGAACGCGAAGATGTGGTACAGCGGCAAGGCCGTGAGCACACATTCCTCACCAGGCGCCATATGACTTTGTCCCATGGCGCGGGTCTGCAAGATGTTGCTCAGCAGGTTGCCGTGGGTCAGCATGGCGCCCTTGCTCACGCCCGTGGTGCCGCCGGTGTACTGCAGCACCGCCAGGTCGTCGCGACCCACATCTTGCCAGTAGCTGCGTGCCGGCATTTTGGCCAAGGTGGCGCGACCCTGGGCCAGCGCGTCTTGCAGGCGCACATGCGGCACCGTCACTGGCGGCAGCACCCGGTTCCAGTAGCGCTGCACGCCCCGCACAATGCTGCCCGGAATGGCCGGGAAAAATTCCGACACCGAAGCCAGCACCACCTGCTTCACCCCGGTCTTGGCCAGCACCGCCGGCAGCTTGTCGGCAAACATGTCCACCATCACCAGCACCTGCGCGCCCGCGTTGTTGAACTGGTGGATCATTTCGGTTTCGGTGTAGAGCGGGTTGGTGTTCACCAGCACACAGCCGGCCTTGAACACCCCCAGCGCCGCCACCGGGTAGCCCAGGCTGTTGGGCAACTGCACCGCCACGCGCGCGCCAGCTTCCAGCTTCAGCACCCCCCGCAAATAGCCAGCGAAGGCATCCGACAGTTCGTCCACTTGCGCAAAGCTCAGCCGACCGTTCATGCCGTTGGGCACCACGCAACTGAACGCGGCATCGACCCGACTTTCGGTCTGCCACTTTTTGCAGCTCTCAAAGGTCAGCTCTGCCAGATTGCGGTAGGGCAACTGCTCCAGTTCGCGGGTAATGCCCACCTGCTGGTAAGTGATGTGCCAGGGTCGCGCGGATGATTCGGTCATGATGGGTCCCGAAGTAAGGTGAAAAAAGAACGAACGTTCGCTCTTTCAAATTGGGTGGATGTTAAGCAAAAAAGACCTTCAGTTTTCGAGTCTGGCACCTGATTGAAGGCGGGGAATACCCTTGGTCGCCTGCCGCGAAACCCTTTGCGCCACCGGACTTCAAGCCCAGTGCGCCGTGCCAGCTGCGCTGCAAGGTCAATATTGCACTTTTCATCGGCCATCAACCCACGTTTTGGCACGCAATTCATTAATTTGCGACGTCCTGATGTGACAACGTTGGGACACTACTGGTCGTTTATTTGAACTCGAGATGCCCCGCACCGGCCGTTGGAGTCCCCCAGCAACTGGCTAAGACAAGATGCGCCCGATGGTCAGGTGACCACAGCCAACGAAGCATTAAGGTTGAATCTGTACACTCCAAAGTCATGCCCACCAGCCACACCATCGGCCAACAGCGTTACCAGTTTGCGGACCTGCGCACGCTGCTGGCCAAGGCCAGCCCGTTGCGCTCTGGTGACCAGTTGGCCGGCGTGGCGGCGCAAGATGCCCGCGAGCGCATTGCGGCGCAAATGGCGCTGGCCGATCTGCCACTGCGCGCCTTCCTCAATGAGGCCGTGGTGCCCTATGAAAGCGACGAAGTCACGCGGCTGATATTTGACAACCATGACGCCGCCGCCTTTGCCCCGGTGAGCCACCTGACTGTGGGCGAGCTGCGCAACTGGCTGCTCTCAGAGCACGCCAGCACCGCCACACTGACTGCCCTGGCGCCCGGCCTGACGCCGGAAATGGTGGCTGCCGTGAGCAAGCTGTGCCGCCTGCAAGACCTGGCGCTGATTGCACGCAAGTGCGAAGTCGTTACCCGCTTTCGTAATACCCTGGGCTTTAAGGAGCGGCTGGCCACACGCCTGCAACCGAATCACCCGACCGACGACTTGGCCGGCATTGCCGCCAGCCTGCTCGACGGCTTGCTGATGGGCGCTGGCGACGCCGTGTTCGGCATCAACCCGGCCAGCGACAACGTGCCGCAGGTGGTGCGGCTGCTGCACATGCTGAATGATGTGATTAGCCACTACGGCATTCCTACCCAATCGTGTGTGCTCACCCATGTGACCAACACGCTGCAAGCGATCGAACGCGGCGCGCCGGTGGACCTGGTTTTCCAGTCGATTGGCGGCACCGAGGCCACCAACAGCAGCTTTGGCATTTCTCTGGCGCTGTTGGCCGAGGCGCGTGAGGCGGCGCTGTCGCTGCAGCGCGGCGCCCTGTTTAGCGACGGTCAGTGCGGTCAGCATGTGATGTATTTCGAGACCGGCCAGGGCAGCGCCTTGAGCGCAAACGCGCACTTTGGGTGCGACCAGCAAACCCTTGAGGCTCGCGCCTACGCGGTGGCGCGGCATTTCAAGCCGCTGCTGGTCAACACCGTGGTCGGCTTCATCGGGCCCGAATATTTGTTCAACGGCAAACAGATCACCCGTGCGGGCCTGGAAGACCATTTTTGCGGCAAGCTGCTGGGCCTGCCGATGGGCTGCGACGTGTGTTACACCAACCATGCCGAAGCCGACAGCGATGACATGGACAGCCTGATGCTGATGCTGGGTGCGGCAGGCTGCAACTTCATCATGGGGGTGCCGGGCTCGGACGACATCATGCTCAACTACCAAAGCACCTCGTTCCATGACGCGCTGGTGTTGCGCCAGTTGCT
>JAABQI010000121.1 GCA_011391545.1 Rhodoferax sp. | reverse complement strand
CCCGCGCCGGTGAAAGTCTGATTGCCATTGACGAAGGCCCGGGCAAGGTCAAGCTTGACAAGATCAGTTCGCTTAAACCCGCGTTCAAAAAGGACGGCACCATCACCGCGGCCAGCAGCTCCAGCATCAACGACGGCGCCGCCGCGCTGGTGCTGATGCGCGCCTCCACGGCCGCCAAACTGGGTTGCCAGCCGCTGGCGCGCATCGTCAGCCACGCCGTGCATGCGCAGGAACCCGAATGGTTCTCGACCGCGCCTGTGGGTGCCAGCCAGAAGGCCTTGGCCAAAGCCGGCTGGGCGGTGAAAGATGTGGACCTGTGGGAAGTCAACGAGGCCTTTGCCGTGGTGCCGATGGCGCTGATGCACGACCTGGGCTTGAGCCATGACATCGTCAACGTCAACGGCGGCGCCTGCGCGCTCGGTCATCCGATCGGCTGCAGCGGCGCCCGCATCATCGTCACGCTGCTGTACGCACTGCAAGCCCGCGGCCTGAAAAAGGGCGTGGCCAGCCTGTGTATTGGCGGCGGTGAAGCGACCGCCGTGGCGCTGGAAATGCTCTGAACGAAAGCCCTCCCCATGCTGCTGACCCAAGACCAGGAAATGATCCGCGACGCGGTGCGCGACTTCGCTCAAGCCGAGTTGTGGCCAAATGCGGCGAAGTGGGACAAAGAGCACCACTTTCCCAAGGCGGCGCACCAGGGCTTGGCGGCGCTGGGCGCCTACGGCATTTGCGTGCCGGAAGAACTGGGCGGCGCGGGCTTGGACTACCTGACGCTGGCGCTGGTGCTCGAGGAAATAGCCGCCGGCGACGGCGGCACCAGCACCGTGATCAGCGTCACCAACTGCCCGGTCAATGCGATCCTGATGCGTTACGGCAGCCCGGCGCAGCAAAGGCAGTGGCTGACACCGCTGGCGCAGGGCAAGATGCTCGGCGCCTTTTGTCTGACCGAGCCGCATGTGGGCTCGGACGCCTCAAGCCTGCGCACCACGGCGGTCAAGGACGGCGACGGTTTTGTGATCAACGGCGTCAAGCAGTTCATCACCAGTGGGCAAAACGGCGACGTGGCCATCGTCATTGCGGTCACCGACAAGGGCGCGGGCAAAAAGGGCATGAGCGCTTTTTTGGTGCCGACCAATGCCCTGGGCTATACCGTGGCGCGTCTCGAAGACAAGATCGGTCAGCATTCGAGTGACACCGCGCAGATCAATTTTGACAACTGCCGCATTCCCGCAGAGAACCTGATCGGCGCCGAGGGCCAGGGCTACGGCATTGCCTTGGGCGGTCTGGAAGGCGGGCGCATCGGCATTGCCGCGCAAAGCGTGGGCATGGCGCGCAGCGCCTTTGAATTTGCCGTGCAATACGCCAAAGAGCGCCAGAGCTTCGGCACCGCCATCTTCAACCATCAGGCGGTGGGCTTCAGGCTGGCTGACTGCGCGACCCAGCTGGAGGCCGCACGGCAGCTGATCTGGCACGCCGCGTCCTTGCGCGATGCCGGCAAACCCTGCTTGAGAGAGGCGGCCATGGCCAAGCTGTTTGCCAGCGAAATGGCGGAAAAAGTGTGCAGCGCCGCCATCCAGACCCTGGGCGGCTACGGCGTGGTGAGTGACTTCCCGGTGGAGCGCATTTACCGCGACGTGCGCGTCTGCCAGATTTACGAAGGCACTTCCGACGTGCAGAAGATCATCATTCAGAGGAATCTCTAATCGGTTGGGGTCAGAGCGCGTCGCTGCGCGAGTGGTCTGACCCACAAAGTTTCAAATCAGTTGGGGTCAGAGCATGTCGCTGCGCGAATGGTTTGCTGTTTTTGCTGGACGGGCCTGTTGTTTGCCTGGAACAATTATTGCGTCAGTGTGTTGCCGAACAGTCTTCCGGGCGCCTCGAGGCTTAAGCTTGCATGAATTGGGCCGCTGCCCGGCGCATTCACCTCTCATTTGGAGCACCTCTTGATCAACTTGAACCCCATGGCCGCTGACCCCTCGCAACCAACGCATGACACCAGGCTGCGCATGCGGGTCGGCTTCGAGATGGAATACGAGTGTCCCAGCCCGACGCCGATGATTTTGTCGCTCAATATCCACCATTCGCGCGCGCCCGACTTGGTGCGCCCCGACCTGCTGATGACCAGCCCGGCGGTGCCCATCACCGCCTACCGCGACCTGTTTGGCAACTGGTGCAGCCGCATCGTCGCCCCGGCGGGCAGACTGGTATTGCGCACCGATGCGCTGATCAATGACAGCGGCCTGCCCGATGTGGTGGCGCCGTGGGTTGAGCAGACGCCGGTCGAGCACCTGCCCGAATCAGTGCTGGTGTATTTGCTGGGCAGCCGCTATTGCGAGACCGACCTGCTCTCCAACATTGCCTGGCAGCAGTTTGGCACCGGCCCCACCGGCTGGGCACGGGTGCAGGCGATCTGCGATTTTGTGCACCAGCGCATCGAGTTCGGTTATCACCACGCCCGGCGCACACGCTCGGCCTGGGAGGCGTTCAACGAAGGGCAGGGCGTCTGCCGCGATTACGCCCACCTGGCGATCGCGCTGTGCCGCTGCATGAACATCCCGGCGCGGTATTGCACCGGCTACCTGGGTGACATCCGCATCCCGCCGATTCCGGGTCCAATGGACTTTGCCGGCTGGTTCGAGGCCTTTCTGGGTGACCGCTGGTACACCTTCGATGCGCGCAACAACACGCCACGCATTGGCCGTGTGCTGATGGCCCGCGGCCGCGACGCCTGCGACGTGGCCCTGACCAGCACCTTTGGCCCCAACACGCTGCAGCGCTTCACAGTCTGGGCGGATGAGGTGCCCGTGGACTGAGTGCCAGGCGCAATTGAGCTTGTGGCAGAGGTTGATGCGCGCTGGCAACGGGCTGTCGAAGCCCAGTTATGATTCGCCCAACAAAAATCCTCCTTTATGCGCATCATCATTCTGGGCGCCGGGCGCGTTGGCGAGAGTGTCGCCGAGAGCCTGGTTTCCGAGCAAAACGACATTACTCTGATCGACCCTGACCCCGAGTTGCTGCGCGACCTCGAGGACCGGCTCGACTTGCGCGGCGTTCCGGGCAACGGCATCCAGCCGTCGGTGCTGCGCCGCGCCGGCGCCGAAGACGCCGACCTGTTCGTGGCCTGTGCCGCGCTCGACGAGACCAACCTGACCGCCTGCAAGGTGGCGCACGACGTGTTTGGCATCCCGATCACCGTGGCAAGGCTGCGCTCGCCCGAGTTCGAGGAGGGCGGCGAGTTGCTTGGCAAGACCGGCTTTGGCGTGACGCATGTGATTTGTCCCGAAGAGTCGGTGATGAGTTATATCCACAAGCTCATTGATTACCCCGAGGCTTTGCAGGTGGTGGAGTTTTCGCGCCAGCGCGCGCACCTGATCGCCATGCGCGCCGCGCAGGGGAGCGCCCTGGTCAACCACGCCATTGGTGAATTTCGCGAGTTGTTCCCCTGGGCCGAGATGCGCGTGGTGGCGGTCTATCGGCAAGAAACCGAGGTGCCCATCGGGCCAGATACCCGGGTGCTCGCGGGCGATGAAGTGTTCGTGGTGGCCGACAAGCAGAAAATCCGTGACGTGCTGCGTGCCATCCACAACCACGACCAGCCCGTGCGTCGCGTGATGATTGCGGGCGGCGGCAAGGTGGGCCTGCGGCTGGCGCGCAGCCTGGTCGGGCAGTGCCAGGTCAAGATTATCGAGCGCGACCACAAGCGCTGCACCTACCTGGCGGGGGAATTGCCGTCCGACACGCTGGTGCTCGAAGGCGACTCGGCCGATGAAACACTGCTGATCGAAGAGGGTGTCGGGCAGATGGATTTGTTCGTCTCGCTGACCAACGACGATGAGGACAACATTTTGTCGGCCATGCTGGCCAAGCGGCTTGGCGCCAAGCGTGTCATCGCCTTGATCAACCGGCGCGTTTATGCCGAAATGATGCAGGGTAGCACCATCGATATTGCCATCTCACCGGCCCAGACCGTGATTGGCGAGTTGTTGATCCATGTGCGCCGTGGCGCCCTGGCGGCCGTGCACAGCCTGCGTCGCGGAGAAGCCGAGGCACTGGAGGGCGTGGCGCGGGGCGATCTAAAGTCCTCGCTTCTGGTGGGGCGCCGCATCGAGCAGATCAAACTGCCCGATGGCGCACGCTTTGGTGTCGTC
>JAABQI010000120.1 GCA_011391545.1 Rhodoferax sp. | reverse complement strand
GTATCTTGGTGGTGGATGACCACACGCTGTTTCGCCGCGGCCTGACCGCGCTGCTGGCCCGCGATGTCGGCTTGCTGGTGGTTGGAGATGCCGCGGATGCCGGGCAGGCGCTGCGCAAAGCCCAGGAGTTGCAACCCGATGTGATCCTGCTCGACAACCATCTGCCCGGGGTCAACGGCGTGGATGCGCTGCCCTCGCTGCTTGAGGCGGCACCTGACGCCTGCATTTTGATGCTGACCGTGAGCGAGGACGAGAACGATCTGGCCGCAGCCCTGCATGGTGGTGCCAGCGGCTACCTGCTGAAAACCATGGAAGGCGACGATTTGACTGCCGCCGTGCACCGCGCTGCGCAAGGCGACAGCATCATTGCACCCGAGATGATGGGCAAGCTGATCTCTGCCTACAAAAACACGAACATCAAGACGGGGCAAGTCGCTGCTGCCACAGCGTCCCAGCTGGCCGTAAAAAACAATACGCCCTCGGCGCAAGCCATGGCCACCCTTTCACCGCGTGAACTCGACATCCTGCGCGGCATCGCCCGAGGCGCCAGCAACAAGGAAATCGCGCGCGAACACGGTATTGTGGAAACCACCGTCAAGATTCATGTGCAGCACGTGTTGCGAAAACTCGGGGTGAGTTCACGGGTACACGCCGCCGTGATGGCCACGGAACAGGGGCTGCTTTAGGCAGAGGCCAGGGCAATCCGCTTGTAAAGCGCGGCCAGGGTATCTGTCTGCGTCACGATACCCAGCACTTTTCGATCGTCGTCAATGACGGGGATGTGCGGCAGATTTTTTTCAATCATCAGGCCAATCACCTCGGTGATGGGGGTGTCCAGGCTGGCGCTGCTCACCCCCGTGGACATGATCTGATGCACATACATGGCCCGTTTGGGCTTGACACCCGGCATCCGCTGCAGCAAACCCTGCAAGTGCATCGCCAGACCGGCGGCCGAGGTGTCGTCCATCTGCCGCAAAAAATCGGCCACACTCAAAATACCGACCAGCCTGTCCGCATGATCCAGCACCGGCAGGGCCTTGACTTTATGGTGGCGCAGCCGATTCCAGGCAAGCTCGATGTGGCTGTCGGTTTTGACCGTGATGACATCGCGTGACATGACGTCACCGCAAGCCAGGCCGATATGGCGCTCAAACGCGTGTTCAACCGCCAGGTTGTACAACGACACCAACTCGTCCTCCTGAATGTCCACAAAGGTATTGAGAGCCGTGACGGCGCTTGCCAGGTCCGTGTGGTCCAGGCCACTGCGCTGCATCGGCGCCATATCCCGCGTGTTATGGGTCTGCGCTTTCTCAGTGCTGGCCCGGTAAGGGTAAGGCCGCCCCAACACCCAGGTGTTGACGAGCCAGGCGAACACCAGCATCAACAGCACATTGATGGCCACCAGGCTCAAGGTCTCGGTTGTCTGAACCAGGCCGACTGGCCCGTCAAGCACCATCAACAGCACCAGGGCACCGCCGGGTGGATGGATGCCATTGAATTTGATCATGAGCCAGACCGTGCCGGCGACGCCAACCGCAGCGGCAAGCACGGCATTCGGTATCAAATGCGAGCACACCAGCCCCACCAGGGCGGCAAAAAAATAGCTGCTGATCACGGACCGCGGCTGCGCCACCGGGCTGTGTGGCTGCACAAACAAAATCACCACGCTGGCGCCAATGGGCGCAATCAGCCAGTCCGAATGCAAGGGCATGGCGAGCAGCGAAAAGCCGCACAAAACGATGCCGAGCAAGGCGCCAAAACTGGATCGCCATTGCTCCGCCGCGGACATGGAGGGCAAGCCATTGGACACCCAGGCCCGGGCCAAACCGGAAAACCGTGTCACCAACAATTTCATCGCGACTTCAAACGGATGCGCCCGGCAGGCCGGGAATCCAATGCACGCGCCGGGATTTTGCGGTGTCGCCCACGCCACCCATCGGCGCCACCAGATCGGCCAGCGTGACAGCGTCCAGCACCGCAAGGAAACTCTGCGTCGCCTGATTCAAGACCCCTTTGAGGTGACAGTTTGGGTTCATCCGACACTGGTTAAGGCTCGGCTCGAAGCACTCGACAAGGGCGAAATCAGTTTCGGTGGCGCGCACGATGGTGCCCAGGCAAAGGTCTTTGGCGGGCAGTGCCAGGCGCATGCCACCGCCCCGGCCGCGGGTGGTTTCCAGCCAGCCGCGGGCCGCGAGTTGCTGCACGATTTTGGTCAGGTGACTGCGCGAAATGCCGTGACTCTCGGCAATTTCGGTGATCGTCACCGGCTCGCTGCGCTCCGTGCTCGCAGCGCAGTACATCAAAACACGCAGGGTGTAGTCGGTCCATTGGGTTAGGCGCATAGGTCAGACCTGGTTAAAACAAAGATGCATTCAATGTGCTTATTATCAGGATAAAATAATGTTCATATCAAATTCTTCTTTAAGGATGGCCCACATGCCGAAACCGCGACCGGTCCACGCAACGCCAAAACGATGAAAAAACCGTTCACCAAAAAGATCATTCCGATCCAGCCCGTCCCGGTTGACGCAGCTGCTGACAGCGTCTTTTCATTGAGCGACGAGCAGGCCAAAATTTATCCGCGAAGCGTCGGCGGCTTTTTTGCGCGCCTGCGCTGGGTCATGGTCTGGGTCACGCAACTGGTTTTTTACGGCACACCCTGGCTCCAGTGGAACGAACGACAGGCCGTTTTGTTCGATCTGGCGGGCAGCCGATTCTTTATTTTTGGTGTGGTGTTGCACCCTCAGGATCTGATCTACCTGGCTGTTTTGCTGGTGCTGGCGGCGCTGACGCTTTTTTTCTTTACCGCGGTGGCGGGCCGGCTCTGGTGTGGCTACGCGTGCCCGCAAACCGTCTACACCGAGATTTTCTTGTGGCTGGAACGTATCATGGAAGGCGATCGCCTGGCGCGCATGCGTCTGGACGCGGGCCCCTGGCGCGCTGAAAAAATACTGCGCAAGGGCGCCAAGCAGGCCCTGTGGATCAGCCTGGGTTTGTTCACCGGGTTTACCTTTGTTGGTTATTTCACGCCGATTCAGGACCTGGTGCAGCAACTCCTGACGCTCTCGTTTTCACCCTGGGAATGGTTCTGGGTCTTGTTCTACGGTTTGGCCACCTACGGCAACGCGGGCTACCTGCGCGAACAAATTTGCATACAGATGTGCCCCTATGCCCGCATTCAAAGCGCCCTGACCGACATGGACTCGATGGTCATCGCATATGACAGTGAGCGGGGTGAGGCCCGGGGCTCACGCGCACGGGCGGCCGACCCCAAGGCGCTGGGCCTGGGCGACTGCATAGACTGCACGCTGTGTGTGCAGGTGTGCCCGACCGGGATCGACATTCGCAACGGACTGCAGAACGAATGCATTGCCTGCGCCGCCTGCATCGATGTCTGCGACGAAGTCATGGTCAAAATGAACTACCCCACCGGCTTGATCCGTTATTCATCGGGCAAGGGCATGGCTGACAAGTTGACACCCAAACAGATGGTGAAACGGGTCTGGCGCCCGCGCGTGTGGGTTTACGGCGTGCTGTTTCTGGGGGTCGTGGCGATCTTTGCTGGCGGTTTGTCCACGCGCAAGGGCTTTGCCGTGGACATCATCAAGGACCGCGGAACGCTGGCCCGTGAGCTGGGCAATGGTGACATCGAAAACATCTACTCCCTGAAAATCATGAACGCCTCTGAAGCCACACAAACCTACACCGCCAGTGTGCAGGGCCTGCCGGGCTTGACGCTGGCCACCAACCCGGTGCTCAGTGTGCCGGCCACGGGGATCGGGGCACTCACCATCCGCCTGACCCTGCCCTTTGAGGCGGCACAGACTTACCGTGGCAAAGCCAGCCCGATCAGCTTCAGGGTGGAAACCCTGAAGCAAGGCAAGGCGGTGGCCGTGGAAGAAAAATCCACCTTTGTGATCCCGCGCTAAGTCGTCATAGTGCTTCAACCAGGACCTGACATGGCCAAGAAATTCCCCATCCACCCCGCCAACCCGGAGCGCATCTGCTGGGGCTGTGACCAGTTTTGCGCCATCACAGCCATGGCCTGTTCCAACGAGCGCTCACCGCACCCGAGCGAATTGTTTGGCGACGACTGGCTGGCCTGGGGTGACCAACAACTTGCACCCACCAGCGCCTCAACCGTCCCCAGCCTCCCGG
>JAABQI010000119.1 GCA_011391545.1 Rhodoferax sp. | reverse complement strand
GCGCGGCATACGCCAGCGGCAGCGGCCCGCTGCCCGCCACCAGAATCGGGCCGTGCGGTGCTTCACCGGTTTCCTTGAGTTGCACCTGCATGCCGCCCACCGTGCTCACGCCCGGCAATTCCCAACCCGGCACTGGCAGCACGCGCTCGACCCCGCCGACGGCCATCACCACAGCCCCGGGGCGCACACAGCGCACCCGCCCGGCAACCCGGTCATCGAGCAGGTAGCGGCCAGCGCCCTCGACGCCCAAAAAGACGGATTGGAATTGCAAGCTGAGCCGATCGCCCGCCTGCTGGAGCTGTATCACCTGCGCCAGCAAAGCCTGCCAACGGCGTTCATGGTGCGCATTGCGCTTCACCGGGCTGGGGCCAACCCCGGCGTAGGCACGGTGGATGGCGCCGCCCAAGCGGTCACGCTGCTCGGCCAGCAGCACCGACAAGCCCATGCCGGCCAGATCCACCGCGGCAGCAACCCCCGCCGGGCCACCACCCACCACCAACACATCAGGCGACAACACGGTGCACCTCGCAAGCCGGTGGCGCCGCCAGCGTGACCTGCACGCCAGCGCGTGCGGGTGTCAGGCAGGCCTCTACCGGAGCCGCCCCATTGACCGACACCAGACAGGCCTGGCAGGCGCCGATGCCGCAAAAATAGCGCCCACGCAATTGCCCCGTGGCCGGCCCCAGGTCATCCAGACCAGCGCGGCGCAACGCTGCGGCAAATGTTTCACCCGGACGAAAAGCCACCGGGCGCCCCAACCAAAAAAATGTGTCGTCGATCATTCCTGTTGCCATTACATTTGCACAAATTGAGTGGTCTATTAAACCTCAAAACCATCCGCTCGCAAGCTGTGCAAACCCTAAAACGGCATTCGCACGCCGACTTGCAAGCTTCGCCCTGGCCCGGCACCTGCATCGCCCCGCGCATGGATTGTCGAACTGACTAAACTGCGAAAAATCAAATTCATTTTCAGAAAACGACAACACCATGAACCCCAACATCTCACTGATCGGCGCGCCCACGGACATCGGCGCGGGCAGCCGCGGCGCCAGCATGGGGCCGGAAGCCTTGCGCGTGGCCAACATCGTCCAGGTGCTGGAGAGCCACGGCCTCGCGGTGATGGACCGCGGCAACCTGAGCGGCCCACGCAACCCGTGGCTGCCGCCGGTAAACGGCTACCGCCATCTGGCCGAGGTCGCTGCCTGGAATCAAACGGTGCATGACGCGGTGTTTGCCGAACTGCAGCAAAACCGCCTGCCCATTGTGCTCGGTGGCGACCATTGCCTTGGGCTGGGATCGATCAGCGCGGTGGCGCGCCACTGCCGCGAGAACGGCAAAAAATTGCGCGTGTTGTGGCTCGATGCCCATGCCGACTTCAATACAGCCACGCTCACACCCAGCGGCAATATCCACGGCATGCCGGTCGCCTGCCTGTGCGGCTACGGGCCCGAAGTGCTGACCCGCATCGGCGGCCAGGTGCCGGCCATCAACCCCAAATGGGTGCGCCAGATCGGCATCCGCAGTGTCGATGAAGGCGAGAAACGCCTGGTGCACGAGGCCGGACTGGAGGTGTTCGACATGCGCTTTATTGACGAGATGGGCATGCGCGCCGCCATGGAGCTGGCGCTGGCGCTGGTCGATGGCAACACCCACTTGCATGTGAGCTTTGACGTCGATTTTTTAGACCCCGACATTGCGCCCGGCGTGGGCACCACGGTGCGCGGCGGCCCCACCTACCGCGAAGCGCAGTTGTGCATGGAAATGATTGCCGACACCGGCCGACTGGCCTCGCTGGACGTGATGGAACTCAACCCGGCCTTTGATGTGCGCAACCGCACCGCCGAAGTGGCGGTGGACCTGATCGAGTCGCTGTTTGGCAAGAGCACGCTGATGCGCAAGGCGGGTTAAGCGTCACCTTCCTGTGCTGACTTGATGTTTAATTGCCGTTTTGACAGCCCACAATAGCTTTTTGACACCATGGACGAACTTGACCAAACCCTGATCGGCCTGCTGCGCCAGAACGCGCGCATGAACGTGGCCGACCTGGCCTACAAGCTCAAGGTGTCGCGCGGCACCGTCACCAACCGCATCCGAAAGCTCGAAGACACGCAGGTGATTCTGGGTTACACGGTGAAATTGCGGCCCGAATCGGAGCAGGACAGCATCCGGGCCTGGATGGAGGTGCTGGTTGAAGGCAACCAGACCCGGCTGGTCATTGCCAGCCTGCTGGGCGAGCCCGGCGTGGCGGCGCTGCACGACACCAACGGCCGCTGGGACCTGCTGGCCGAGATTGAGGCCGGTTCCATGACCGAGTTGTCGCAGATTCTGGAGCGCATCCGGCTCATCAAGGGCATCCGCAGCACCGAAACCAACATCCACCTGGCCACGTATCGCTAACGCCTCTTGAGCGACAAATCACTGCAAAAAAATCACCTTCAATGATCATGTTTTCCTCCTTGATGCCCGGGCTTGAGCGCTGGCGCGTGGCCATGCTCTGCTGCCTGCTGTTGGCCGCCTTCATGCCGGCCGGCCTGGCGCAGGCGGCCGATGCCCCGCCGCGCACGGTGCGGGTGGGTGTCTATGAAAACGCGCCCAAGCTCTTGATGGGCCAGGACGGTCAGCCCAGCGGCATTCTGGGTGACGTGCTGATGGCGGTGGCCGCGCGTGAGCGCTGGCAGGTGTCCAGTGTGCCGTGTGAATGGCAGGCCTGCCTTGACAAGCTGACCCGGGGCGAGATCGATTTGATGCCCGACGTGGCCTACACCGAGCTGCGCGCACAAGGCTTTGATTTTCATAAGATTCCGGCCCTGCTGAGCTGGTCGCAGCTCTACAAGCGCCATGACGTCGCGATTCAGGCCATCACCGACCTGGGCGGCATGCGCATCGCCGTGGTGGCGGGGTCCACGCAGGCGGAGTATTTACAAAGTCTGCTGAATAGCTTTGCCGTTTCAGCCACGCTGGTCCACGTGGATTCGTTCGAACAAGGCTTTGAGCAGGTGCGCCAGCGCAACGCCGACGCCGTCGCTGTGAACCGTTTTTTTGGTGATTTGCAGGCCTTCCGCTTTCAACTGGAGCCGACCGCGATCGTGTTTCAGCCAGTGCAACTCTTTTATGCCACGGCCAGAGGCACAAACCAGGATTTGCTGGCTGGCGTTGACCGTCATCTGGCGCTTTGGCAAAGCCAGACCGATTCGCCGTACGGCCAGGCTTTAAAACGGTGGATGCAGGTTGCACCGGAATTTGAAATACCAGACTACCTGTTGTGGACGCTGGCCGGCCTGCTTGCGGCGCTGCTGCTGGCGCTGGCCCTCAACGCCTGGTTGCGCCGCCAGGTGGTGCAGCAAACCGCCCACGTGCGCGCCGGCGAAGAGCGGCTCAACACAATCCTCGACAGTGTCGATGGCTACATCTACATCAAGGACAGGGAACTGCGCTACCAATATGCCAACAGCCGGGTCTGCACGCTGTTTGGCCGTCCGCTTGAGCAGATTATTGGCCAAACGGACAGCGCCTTTTTTGATGCCGTCACGGCGGCCAAGCTGCGCCTCAACGATTTGCGCGTGATCGAAAAGGGCGAGCGGGTCGAAGAAGAGGAAGTCAACCGCAGCATCGATGGCCAGGTGGAGCAGAGCTTTTTGTCGGTCAAGCTGCCCTTGCGTGACGCTCAAGGGCGCATTTATGCCCTGTGCGGCATCTCGACCGACATCACCCGGCGCAAGCAGGCCGAACAAGCCATCCATCAACTGGCGTTTTACGACCCCTTGACCAGCCTGCCCAACCGCCGTCTGTTGCAGGATCGGCTGCAACAGCTGCTTGGGGCGCTGCCGCGCATGCCGCAAGGGGCCGCCCTGATGTTCATGGACGTCGACAACTTCAAGGACATCAACGACACCCTGGGCCACGATGCGGGTGACGAGCTGTTGCGCCAGATTGCCGAGCGCATGCGCGAATGCGTCAGGGCCCAGGACACCCTGGCGCGCCAGGGGGGTGACGAATTCGTGGTGATGCTGGTCAACCTCAGCACCCAGCCCGGCGAAGCAGCGCGACAGGCGCAACAGGTGGCCCAAAAGATCCTGGGGCGCCTGCGCCAACCCTTCCAGTTAAGCACGCAAACCTGCCAGTGCAGCGTCAGCATTGGCCTGGTACTGATCGACGGTCCGGCCAACTCGCGGGAGGAGTTGTT
>JAABQI010000118.1 GCA_011391545.1 Rhodoferax sp. | reverse complement strand
TATGTGCGCCAGAATCTGGATGTGATGGCGCGCAAGCTCGGCGAGATGCAGGTCAGGATGATGCAACTTGAATCGCTGGGCGAGCGCATCTCTGGCTTGGCCGGAGTCAACCCGTCTGAGCTAAAAGCTGCCACCGGGCAGGGCGGGGCGATGGTAACGGGGCCGCCGCTGACGCTGCAAGACCTGCAAGCGACCCTGGATGACCTGGAGTCGCTCACACACCAGCGCACCGACCTGTTTACCGTGATGGAGTCGCGCCTGTTTGAGAGCAAGATGCAAAGCTTGCTGATACCGACTCAGAAACCGGTGCTGCAGGGGGATGTGGGTTCCGCTTTTGGCTGGCGGCTCGATCCGTTCACCGGGCGCTCGGCGCTGCATACCGGACTGGACTTTCGGGCTGAATCCGGTGCTCCCATCCTGGCGGCGGCAGGGGGTGTGGTGGTGACACAGGAATTCCATCCCGAATACGGCCAGATGATCGAAATCGACCATGGCAATGCGCTGATTTCACGCTACGCCCACGCTTCCAAAACGCTGGTTAAGAAGGGTGATTTGATCAAGCGTGGTCAAAAAATTGCTGAAGTTGGCAGCACCGGGCGTTCCACCGGCGCCCATTTGCATTTCGAAGTGCTGGTGCAAGGCGTTTTTCAGGATCCGCAAAAGTTCTTGTCGGCGCGCCAGCCGCTCAAGGCTGCCCGGCTCGCGCAGGCCACACCGGGCCCGCTTTTGCCCCGGGCACGCAGCAGCGCCTCAGCGGGCTGGTGAGGGGCTTGGCGGACCGGCTCGGTACACGGGTAAAATTGACACAGTTTGTAGCGTTTGACGGCGATAGACGGTTGTTGCGCTATTCCCATTTCAGTCTGTTCGTAAAAAAGGATTGCGTCGCAGGGCGAACCCCACCGGGTCGGCACTGCACGCCCCGTATTCATGGCCATCAACTTCCTCACCAAAATTTTTGGCAGTCGCAATGACCGCCTGATCAAAAAATACCGCCACACCGTGGCCAAGATCAATGCCATGGAAGCCGGCTTGGAAAAGCTCTCTGACGCCGAGCTGCGCGCCAAGACCGAGGCCTTCAAGGACCGTCTGTCCAAGGGCGAATCACTCGATGCGTTGCTGCCGGAAGCCTTCGCGGTGGTGCGCGAGGGCTCCAAACGCGTCATGAAAATGCGCCCGTTCGATGTGCAGTTGCTCGGCGGCATGTCGCTGCACAACGGCAAGATTTCCGAAATGGGCACCGGCGAGGGCAAAACCCTGACCGCCACCTTGCCCGTTTACCTGAATGCCCTGAGCGGCAATGGGGTGCATGTGGTCACGGTCAACGACTACCTGGCCAATCGCGATGCCCAGTGGATGGGTCGGCTATACAACTTTTTGGGCTTGTCGGTGGGCATCAATCTGCCCAACATGTCGCGCGAAGAAAAACAGGCCGCCTACCGTTCCGACATCACCTACGGCACCAACAACGAATACGGCTTTGACTACCTGCGCGACAACATGGTCTATGAGGCCGCCGACCGGGTGCAGCGTGGCCTGAACTACGCCATCGTCGATGAGGTGGACTCGATCCTGATCGACGAGGCGCGCACTCCGCTGATCATCAGCGGCCAGGCTGAGGACCAGACCGATTTGTATGTGGCCATCAACCGCATCGTGCCGCAACTGGAACAGCAGGTGGGTGAGGCCGATCCGCACACCGGCGAGGGCATCACCAAGGTGGGTGATTTCACCATCGACGAAAAAACCCGCCAGGTATTCCTGACCGAGCGCGGCCATGAAAACGCCGAGCGCATTTTGTTCGAGATGGGCCTGCTGGCTGAGGGCGCCAGCCTGTACGACCCGGCCAACATCACGCTGATGCACCATTTGTACGCTGCGCTGCGGGCCAACCACCTGTACCTGCGCGACCAGCATTACGTGGTGCAGGCCGGCGAGGTAGTGATCGTGGACGAGTTCACCGGTCGGCTGATGAACGGGCGGCGCTGGAGCGAGGGCCTGCACCAGGCGGTGGAGGCCAAGGAAGGCGTTGCGATCCAGCCCGAAAACCAGACCATGGCGTCGATCACGTTCCAGAATTACTTCCGGCTCTACGGCAAGCTGGCCGGCATGACCGGTACTGCCGACACCGAGGCCTACGAGTTTCAGGAAATTTACGGCCTCGAGACCGTGGTGATGCCGCCCAACAAGCCCAGCCGCCGCGACGACCAGCTCGACCGCGTCTACAAGACCACCAAAGAAAAATACGACGCCGCTATTGCAGACATTCGCGAGTGTTATGAGCGCGGCCAGCCGGTGCTGGTGGGCACCACCTCGATCGAGAATTCCGAGCTGATTGCCGATCTGCTGGAAAAAGCCAAGCTGCCGCACCAGGTGCTCAACGCCAAGCAGCACGCCCGGGAAGCCGACATCGTCGCGCAGGCGGGCCGCGCCAAGATGATCACCATTGCGACCAACATGGCCGGTCGCGGTACCGACATCGTGCTGGGTGGCAACATCAGCAAAACCATCGGGGAGATCGAGGCTGACGAGTCGCTCGATGCCGCCCAGAAGCAGCAGCAGATTGATGCCGTGAACGCCCAGTGGGCCAAGGACCATGAACTGGTGACCTCGCTGGGTGGCCTGCGCATCATCGCCACCGAGCGCCATGAGTCGCGCCGCATTGACAACCAGTTGCGCGGCCGCTCGGGGCGCCAGGGCGACCCCGGCTCGTCGCGCTTCTACCTGAGCCTGGACGACGCGCTGATGCGCATTTTTGCCGGTGAGCGCGTCAAGGCGATCATGGACAAGCTCAAGATGCCCGAGGGCGAAGCCATCGAAGCGGGCATGGTGACGCGCTCCATCGAGAGCGCCCAGCGCAAGGTGGAAGCGCGCAACTTCGACATGCGCAAGCAATTGCTCGAATACGACGACGTGGCCAACGACCAGCGCAAGGTGATTTACCAGCAGCGCAACGAGATTCTGGACGCGACCGACCTGTCGGCGCAAATCCAGTCGCTGCGCGAGGGCTGCTTTGAGGACATCGTGCGCCAGTATGTGCCCGTGGAATCGGTCGAAGAGCAGTGGGACTTGCCGGCGCTGGAGCGGGTCTTGTCCGATGAGTGGCAGATCACCTTGCCGCTGCAGCATCAGGTGAATGCCGCCAGCGCCATCACCGACCACGACATCCTGGACACCGTGCGCAACCATGCCAACGCCGTGTTCGAGGAAAAAGTGACCGTGGTGGGCAATGAGAACTTCACCCAGTTCGAGCGCATGGTGTTGCTGCAAACCATCGACAGCAACTGGCGCGACCACCTGAGTTCGCTGGACTATTTGCGCCAGGGCATTCACCTGCGCGGCTACGCCCAGAAGCAGCCCAAGCAGGAGTACAAGCGCGAGGCCTTCGAGCTCTTTGGCCAGATGCTCGACGCCGTCAAGAACGAAGTCACCAAGATCCTGATGACGGTGCGCATCCAGTCCAATGAAGAAGCCGCTGCGGCGGCCGTCGAGCTGGAAAACCGTGCCGAACGAATCAGCAACGTCACCTACACCGCACCCACCGAGACCGGAGGTGTGGAGATCAAGGTCGACGAAACCACGATGCCAATAGAAGTGCCGCGCGTGGGACGCAACGAACCCTGTCCCTGTGGCAGCGGCAAAAAATACAAACAATGCCACGGCAAGTTGGCCTGAGAAAGCATCCGCCATGTCCGTCCATCTGTCTGCTCCCAACCCCGCTGAACTTTTTCCCATTGCAGGTGTGCGCATCGGAGTCACCGAGGCTGGCATTCGCAAAGCCAACCGCAAAGACCTGACCGTGGTGCTGATCGATGAAGGCGCCTCGGTGGCCGGTGTGTTCACGCAGAACCGCTTTTGCGCGGCACCGGTGCAGTTGTGCCGTGAGCACCTGGCATCCGGCCAGGGTATCCGCGCCATGCTGATCAACACCGGCAACGCCAATGCCGGGACCGGTGAAGACGGCCTGGCGCGGGCGTCCGGCACTTGCGAGGCGCTGGCCGGGCGACTGGGTTTGGCCAAACAACAGGTGCTGCCGTTTTCGACCGGTGTCATCATGGAAACCCTGCCCGTTGAGCGCATCGAAGCCGGGCTGGACGCCGCGATTCAGGATTCCAAAGCGGATCACTGGCTGCGTGCTTCCGAGGCCATCATGACCACCGACACCGTGCCCAAGGCTTTTGGTGCGCAGGTGATGATCGACGGCGCGCTGGTGAGCATCA
>JAABQI010000117.1 GCA_011391545.1 Rhodoferax sp. | reverse complement strand
GGTATGGATGGTGGCAAGGATCGGACGTGGCATGGCGGGTCTGGGGAAATAGCGTGTGGGGCGATTTTGACACCGCCTTGGCGTGCTATAACCCGGTACCGTTTGGAGACAAGACCCCCTCACAGCGCCGCTTTGAGCGGTTGCTAACAATATCGATGAAACGCGGCTTCTTCACCATCATGTCAGCGCAGTTTTTCAGCTCGCTGGCCGACAACGCCTTGTTTGTAGCCGCCGTGCAATTGCTGCGCACCAGCCACGCGCCGGAATGGCAACAGGCCGCGCTGGTGCCCATGTTTGCCCTGTTTTACGTGGTGCTGGCGCCTTTTGTCGGCGCCTACGCCGACTCCATGCCCAAGGGCCGCGTCATGCTGGTGAGCAACTTCATCAAGATCGCGGGCTGTCTGTTCATGCTGTTTGGCACCCATCCGCTGCTGGCTTACGCCGTGGTCGGCCTGGGCGCGGCCGCCTATTCCCCGGCCAAATACGGCATCCTGACCGAACTGCTGCCGGCCTCGCAACTGGTCAAGGCCAATGGCTGGATCGAGGGGCTGACGATTGGCTCAATCATTCTGGGAGTCTTGCTGGGCGGCCAACTCGTGGGCCGCCATGTGTCGCGCCACTTGCTCGCCATCGACATCCCCGGCATCGACACCGGCATCGACAACCCGGCCGAGGCGGCCATCGCGGTGCTCATTTTTGTCTATCTGCTGGCGGCCTGGTTCAACACCCACATTCCGCTCACCGGCGTGCTGATGCGCCCGATGCCAAAACGCCTGCTGACCCTGCTGCCTGATTTCTGGACCTGCAACGTCCGCCTGTGGCGCGACAAGCTGGGGCAAATCTCATTGGCGGCCACCACCCTGATCTGGGGTGTGGCGGGCAATTTGCGCTTTATCGTGCTGGCCTGGGCTGCCGCCGCTTTGGGTTACTCGGTGACCCAGGCGTCGGCCTTGCAGGGGGTGGTGGCCATTGGCATGGCGGTGGGTGCCGTGGTCGCGTCCATGCGCATGCGACTCGAAGACGGCCCGCGGGTGATCACGCTGGGCATCGTGATGGGCCTGTTGATCATCGGCCTGATTTTCATCACCAATGTCTGGGTGGCGGCGCCGTTCCTGATCCTGCTCGGTGCTTTGGGCGGCTTTTTGGTGGTGCCCATGAATGCGCTGCTGCAGCACCGCGGCCACAACCTGATGGGCGCCGGGCGCTCGATTGCCGTGCAGAACTTCAATGAGCAAGCCTGCATTCTGGTGCTGGGCGCGCTCTACAGCCTGTCCACCGGCCTGGGTTTGCCGACCTTTGCGGCCATCACCGGTTTTGGCCTGGTGATTGCCGGCTTCATGTGGCTCATTCGCCGCTGGCATGCGCGCAACCTGATGCTGCATCGTGAGGAAATTGACCACTTGCTGGTCATTGCCCGCAATGACAACGCCCACGGCTGATTTTTAGGGGAAAGCAATGACCACTGTGTACGACTTCGAAGCCCTGTCGATTGACGGGAAACCCGTTGCCTTGAAACAATTCAAAGGCAAGGCCATGTTGATCGTCAACACCGCCAGCGCCTGCGGTTTTACGCCGCAATTTGCCGGGCTGGAGAAGCTCCATGAAGCCTATGGCAAGCAGGGCCTGGTGGTGCTGGGTTTTCCGTGCAACCAGTTCGGCGCGCAGGATGCGGGCTCCAACAGCGAGATTGCCGGGTTTTGCCAGCTCAACTATGGCGTCACGTTCCCGATGATGGCCAAGATCGAGGTCAACGGCGCCGGTGCCCACCCGCTCTACCAGTGGCTGGCGGCCGAGGCGCCCGGCCTGCTGGGCAGCAAATCGATCAAGTGGAATTTCACCAAGTTTCTGGTCGGCAAGGACGGGCAGGTGCGCAAACGCTACGCGCCCACGGACAAGCCCGAGAGTCTGGCCAAGGACATCGAAGCCGCGCTGGCGGCTTGACGCGGCACTTTAGCGCTGCACGGCGCGCAGCCGCTGCGCCGCCTCGCGCAGGGCCTCTGCGGTGGCGTCCCAGCCCAGGCAGGCGTCGGTGATCGACACTCCGTAGCGCAAATCCTTGGGGTCGCCCAGCTTCTGGTTGCCCTCGAACAGGTTCGATTCGAGCATCACGCCTTTGATGGATGTGTTGCCATCGGCAATCTGGCCCACCACATCTTTCAGCACCAGGCTTTGCAGGGCGTGATTTTTGCGCGAGTTGCCGTGGCTGCAGTCAACCACAATGTTCACCGGCAAGTTGGCCCTGGCGAGCTCGGCTTCGGCTTGCGCAATCGCCACCGAGTCGTAGTTGGGCTGCGCGCCGCCGCGCAAAATCAAATGGCCATGGGCGTTGCCGCGGGTCTGCGTCAAAGCCACCTGGCCTTCACCATTGATCCCCAGAAAAGTGTGCGGCTGGGCGGCGGACAGCATGGCGTTGAGCGCCACTTCGAGGTTGCCGTCGGTGCCATTCTTGAAGCCAACGGGTGAGGACAGGCCGCTGGCCATTTCGCGGTGGGTCTGGCTCTCGGTGGTGCGCGCGCCGATCGCGCTCCAGGCAATCAGGTCACCGAGGTATTGCGGCGTGATCGGGTCGAGCGCCTCGGTGCCACAGGGCAAGCCCATGTCGTTGAGGTCCACCAGCAGCTGGCGCGCCAGGTGCAGCCCTTCCTCGATGTGGAACGAGTCGTCCATGCGCGGATCGTTGATCAGGCCTTTCCAGCCCACGGTGGTGCGCGGCTTTTCAAAATACACGCGCATCACAACGAAGATCTGGTCTTGCAGTTCATCGGCCAGCGCCTTCAGGCGTTGCGCGTAGTCCCGGGCCGCGACCAGGTCGTGAATCGAGCACGGGCCCACCACCACCAGCAAACGCCGGTCACTGCCCTGCAAGATGTTGGCCACGGTGGCACGGGCTGCGCTCACGGTGAGGGTGGCGCGGTCGCTGGCGGGCACATCATCGTGCAGCGCACTGGGCGGCAGCAGGGTGTGCTGCGTCAGCACGTTGAGGTTTTCTAGGGCGTTGGGGAAGGTCATGGTGGGTTCAATCAAAGCGGGCAGACGGGTTGATTTTATGAGTCTGGTCAGCAAGTCAGCCAAATCCTCCCGGGCTGCAGCGCCAGCACCCCGGCGCCACATTGCGGTGGCAGGGCAAAAGAGCGTGTGTTCCAAGGCCTTGCCGCGCAAGATGGCACGCACCTGACGCGATAATGAGAACCGTTAATCCTCCCTCACACATGCCTGTCAGTCGACCTTTTCCCCATGTTGTTGTGATCGGCGCCGGTATTGTGGGCGCGGCCACCGCCTTTTACCTGAGCCGCGCAGGCGCCCAAGTGACCGTGCTGGATGCGCAAGCCCCTTCGGCAGGCGCCACGGGCGCCTCGGATGGCGCGGTGTCGGTGGCCAGCAAACGCCCCGGCGCGATGATGCAACTGGCGCGCCAGGCGCGCGACCTTTACGCCCAACTGGTGCGCGAGGAAGTCCTGACCGACCTGTTCCACACCCGCCCCACCTACCTGTTTGCCCGCACTGAGCAGGAAGTGGCGGTGATCGCGGCGCAGCAGCGCGATCTCGACAGCCAGGGAGAGGCCACGCTGTGGCTGGACCGCGCCATGCTGATGCGCCGCGTGCCGGGTCTGGGCGCCAGCGTGCTGGCCGGGCTCAAGGTGCCCAGGGACGGCCACGCCATCGGCTACCAGGTGACAAATCGCCTGTTGTCGTGCGCCAACGTGGTGCCGCTGCGGCAGACGCCGGTGCTCGATTTGGCGATCGCCAACAACCGCGTGATCGGCGTCGAGACGCCCGCCGGGCGCATCCTGGCCGACGTGGTGGTGCTGGCCGCCGGCATTGACTCGATGAATTTTTTGGGACTGGACAAGGTGATGATCCCGCGCAAGGGCCAGCTGATCGTGACCGACCGCGCCGCGTTTGGCTACGCGGTGCTGCCAGGGCCGCTGATGTCAGCCAGTTACCTGGCGTCCAAACACACACCCACCGCCAAGCAAAGTTCGGTGAGCCTGGTGATCGACCCGCTGCGCACCGGCCAATTTTTGCTGGGCAGCAGCCGCGAAACCGGCGTGCTGGAACGCCAGACCGACATCCGCACGGTAGCGACCATTTTGCGCGAGGCCATAGATGTTTACCCACCGCTGGCGCGCCAGCGCGTGATCAGGACTTTTGCCGGCATTCGCGCCACCACCGAAGACGGCCTGCCCATTGTTGGCAGACACCCCGAACTGGACGGCCTGA
>JAABQI010000116.1 GCA_011391545.1 Rhodoferax sp. | reverse complement strand
AGGACAGCTTGAAGGCGGTGTAAGGGCGCAGCACGTTGCCGGCGTTCTTGAGTTCGGGCAGGCCGTCGGCGCCGGTCACACTCAAGGTCGGCGTCCAGGTGCGCGCCAGCAGGGCTTGCAGCGGGTCGCTGGTGGTGGGCAGCATGGTCTGGCTGCTGCCGCCGCAATCGGCATGCGCCCAGGGGAAACGCTTGTACAGCGCCTCGCCAAGAATGGCCGCCGTGGCTTTGGCCTGGGCCAGGCGGTCAGCGGGCACCTCGCAATGAAAACTGGCCGGCAACAGGCGGCCGCTGGCGCTGTCTTCGAGCCGGTCCAGCAGATGGCGCAAGATGCGAAAGCTCGACGGGACCAGGCCGCTGGCGTCACCCGAGTGCACGCCCTCGGTCAGCACCTCCACCTTGAGCGTGCCGCTGGCCATGCCGCGCAGGCTGCTGGTCATCCACAGCTGGTCGTAGTTGCCGGCGCCCGAGTCCAGGCAGATCACCAAACCCACATCGCCCAGGCGCTTGCGCAGCGCATCAATATAGGGCATCAGGTCATAAGACCCGCTTTCTTCGCAGGTTTCCACCAAACCCACGATGCGCGGGTGCGCGGTTTGCTGGGTTTTGAGCGCCTGGATGGCGGTGATGGCGGCGTAAATGGCATAACCATCGTCGGCACCGCCGCGGCCATAGAGCTTGCCGTCTTCATACTTGGGCGTCCACGGCCCCAGGTCGGAGCGCCAGCCGGTGAATTCGGGTTGTTTGTCGAGGTGGCCGTACATCAGCACGGTCTGATCAGACACCGCCTGGTTGGTGTTGCCAGTGGAGGCCGGCACTTCAAAAAACAGCACCGGCGTGCGCCCGGGCAGGCGAATGATTTCCAGCTTCAGGCCAGCCACCTTTTGCGCCAGTACCCATTCATGGGCGTTTTGCACCACTTTTTCAATCAGGCCATGCTGCGCCCAGTCGGCGTCGAACATGGGCGACTTGGCCGGAATGGCGATGTAGTCGGCGAGCTGCCTGACCAGGTCGGTGTCCCAGGCCTGGCTGACCTGCGTCAGGGCCTGGGTGGCATTCAAAAGCGAGGGTGCGGTGCGTGCGTTCATTGAAGTGTCCTTGCGTGGTGCGTCAAACGGATAGCCAGATCATGCCACGACTGGCCAGGAGGTTCATGTGGTCTTGCTGCCGACCGATTACTTTGGGGTTCCTTCAACAGCGGCAGGCTTCTGCCGTTGCCTGTACCAGCGTTGAACCCGGATTTGATCACTCACCAGCCGATAGTCAAAGCTGTGGCCGGTTTTGGGTACGGCGTAAGTTCGTACACCGGCGGTTGGTGCTGCAACACCCATTTCCGGCGAGTCGCGCAGAAGTGTGAGCGACTTTTCGACCCGTCGATGAACCATCTCCGCGCTCAAGGGGTCTTCTTTGGCAATGTGCGTCAGCGTGGCGACAAATTGGTTTCGCGCTTGAACCGACCAGACAACGGTCAGGGTCATGCAGCAGCTTGTGCCTTGTGTTTTTGCTGGTCTACTGCACTGAGTGCGTCCCGCATGACGTTGGCGTGTGACACCGTGGCCCCGGCTGCAAACTGTTCGTCGGCCCGAGCGTTTTCCTTGATGCTGAGTTCCACAGCGTCAAAACCGTCACGCAGCACAAAGCGCAGCATAGCCGCCGGGCTGCGCCCAGATGCATGAGCCAGTCGGCTGATTCTGGTTTGGGCGACTTTTGGCAGTTGAATCTCAGTGGTGGTCATTGCAGTTCTCCAAAGCTACGCGGTATCCTAGCCGATTCCTGATTTTTGGACCATTTCGCCATCACCGCCCAGCGCACGCTCAGTGTGTTCGATGCTGGACAGATTTGGGGAGCCAATCCACGCATTGGTGTCCAGTAAAACGCCTTTTGCTCAAGCGACGCCCGCAGCGTAGCGATTGCCAGATCGGCATCATCAATTAAAGGCCTCTGTGGCCAGCTGGCCGCTCTTCTCGCCAAACGCCCACGTGGCAGCCACCACGGTCTGGTAGTTGTCATCCAGTTGCGTCTGCAACAGCATCAGCGCGGCCAGGCGCCGGGCCATGGCGGTGACTTCCATGATTTCGTCCATCGTGAGTGCCCGACCCAACACGCGCTGCTCGCGGTAACTGAGCCACTTTTTAATGACCTGGTAGCCGCCTATGGTGAAGTCATACACCGGCTGCGGGATATTTTTCCAGTAGGCCGTGGCGTTCAGGTGTACATCGAGTGTCGGCGCGCTGCCAAAACCGGCGTGTTGTTCATCCGGTGCAGCAACTCGAGCATCCAACTTGCCTTTGCCCGGCATGGTGATGCCCCCCTGGCCGCCACTGCCCCAGCCCGCCGTGAGGGCAAATTCTTCAGGCTTCAGCGCACCGCCACCGACACGACTGACGATGGCGATGGTTTTGAGTTCGGCGCGGATGGTGCCGCTGGTGACGCCAAGTACGGGCGTTTCGGTGTCGAGCAGCGCGGCCACCTGACGGCCCAGCGCCACGGAGGCCAGCAAGGCCTCGCGCGTGGCAGGCAGCGGGATGCGGGGCCAATTTTCACGGATGCCGTCGGCGTTGTCGTGTAGATAAGCCGGGCTGTAGCCGATGGCCAGCGCGTGCATCCAGATCAGTTCGGCGGTTTCCTGATCGGTGTCCGGTTCGGGCAGGGCGAGGGCGGCGAGGTAGGCGCGCGATAGCTGTGAAAGATTCGCCTTGTCACCGTCAAAAAATCCTGTCTGGGCGTTTGGGTCGGTTGCGCGCAAAAAAATTGGAATGGCCGCTGGGTTGACTGAAATGACTTGGCCATCCGTGAGCGCACCAGTGAAATACATGGGGCTTGATATTGAGCTTGAGCCACTTACGCGTCGAGTGACAAAAAACTTATTCCCGGCCCAATACTGCTTCCATAGCGATGGGCGACTGCGGTTCCATAGCGAACCCACGCTTGACCAATAAGCCCAGCGACTGTCGAACGGACGGACGGCAAGTCGTACCAATTGGGATGGCTGAAACGACTCAGTTGAAAGCGCCTTGAGTCGAATACTTTGCGGCGCATAGCCAGAGGCGGGGACGCCAAAGGCAGGTCGAATGGCAACTACCGTATCCCACGGTACGTCTCGGTCAAAATATTTTTCAATCGCAGCGGAAAGAGTATTTTTATCCACATCAATCAATGCGCCACCGCGCTTTTCAAATACCCCGTCGCTTCGTAATTCAGCAAATTGAGCTACTGTCGGCCAACTCGCGTAATCTGATCCGACTTCTCTTGGCTTCAAACTAAGGAGGTTTGCTGCAATAGGCGCGGCTTTGACGTATTTTGCTTCGCGTTCAGGCTCATCCAAACTTTTGAGCAAATCATCGCGTTTTGCCGCGCCCCACCAGTCGCGGTACAGCACTTGCACAGCCGTTGGCCCATCTTTGCTACCGCGCTTTGGCGCTGGCGCAATCGGCTTGGCCGGCGAGCGCTTGACGAGCAAAGCCACCGCCGTTCCCTTGCGGATGCCTTCCTTGTTGTAGGGCGTGGAAAAGGCGCTCGGGTCGGGCAGCCCGTCGGGCGTCGTTTTGCCGGTTTCGCGGCTGTCGCCGTTCAGGTTGTCAATCCAGATGCGGTCGAAATTATTCGCCAGATGCTCGCGCATGACGACAAACGACGGTTCGCGCACATACGACGAATTGCTGATGTAGCAAACCACCCCGCGCCCGCCGCGCTCGGCAATGCGCCGCTCGGCCAGCCGAAAAAAGCGCACGTACAAATCATCGAGGTTGAACTTCTTGATGCCCCACTTTTTTATCAGCCCCTCCTTGTACGGCGTGACCAAATCCTGCTCTTCACCCAGCGCCACGCCGCCATAGGCGTCATACGGCGGGTTGCCCAGAATCACGATGATCTTTTGCGTCTGCTTGACCTGATCGGCGGCGTCACGCTCCTGCTCGAATTCGGGGAAAGGCAGCACCGCGTTTTTCGGCGCCTTGGCCGGCTCCCAGCCGGTCAGCGCGTTGGTCAGGTAGATGCCGGCTCGCTCGTCGTCCTGCAGCGGCGCACCGAGCTGGCGCAGCAGCAGGCCGATTTGCAAATGCGCCACCACGTAGGGCGCGGGCAGCAGCTCAAAGCCGAACAGGCGCGTGGTGGCGGCCTGCTTCAATTGGTGTGCGGCCAGCGCGTCGGCGCCCTGCGCTTTGTATTTTTCTGCGACGACGCGCAGCACTTCCACCAGATAAGCGCCGGTGCCGCAACACGGGTC
>JAABQI010000115.1 GCA_011391545.1 Rhodoferax sp. | reverse complement strand
CTGACATGATCGATGGCGAGCAATGCATTTACACGGGCGACTGTTTTTGCGGTGCAGCCACAGCGGATTCAAAATTGCGCATTATTCCAATTCGGGATGAGTCGAGCGCCCCGCTGCAACACTGTCTCAAGGCCGGGTTCGAAACCGTGATCACCCTTCCGGTGCGCCTGCACCAGCACGTGATGGGCGAAGTCGATTTGTTCTACCACGCCCGCGTCAGCCCGACGCCTGCAGAGCGCTCGCTGCTGGAGGCCCTTAGCAATCATTTGGCCAGCGGCATGGAAAACTTGCGCCTGAATGCCCTTGAGAAAGAGGCCGCTGTATCGCAAGAGCGCCACCTGCTGGCGCGCGAGCTGCATGATTCGATCGCGCAGTCGCTGGCGTTTCTGAAGATCCAGGTGCAGTTGATGCGCGACGCCGTCAAGACCTGCAATGAGCCTGAGATCGCAAAAATCCTGGAAGAAATTGACGCCGGTGTGCGTGAGAGCTACAGCGATGTGCGCGAACTGCTGCTGCACTTCAGAACCCGCACCAACATCGAAGACATCGAGCCCGCGCTGGCCACCACACTGCAAAAGTTCGAGCACCAAAGCGGCATCAAAACCACCTTGACCATGCAGGGTCAGGGTCTGCCCCTGGCCCCGGACGTTCAGATCCAGGTGCTGCACATTGTTCAGGAAGCGCTGTCCAACATTCGCAAGCACGCCCGTGCGTCGCAGGCTTGGCTGGATGTGCAGCAGCAACCCACTTGGCGCTTTGAGGTGCGCGACGACGGCATTGGTTTCAACCCCGACACCGACCAATTAGATGAAACCCATGTGGGCTTGCGCATCATGACTGAGCGCGCGCAGCGCATTGGCGCGCACATCGAGGTGCTGTCAAAGCCCTCACAAGGCAGTTCGATTATTTTGACCCTGACGCCGCCATCTCACCCAAGCACCAGCAATGCGGCCCGAATCGACCGCTCAGCAGTCGCCCCGACTGCCAACACCGTCTGAATATGCCAATTACCTCGCTTCACAACGCACCCATCCGTATTTTGGTGGTGGACGATCACACCCTGTTTCGCCGCGGACTGACCGCCCTGCTAGCCCGCGACGTTGGACTGCAGGTGGTGGGTGACGCGGCTGATGCCGGACAGGCGCAACGCAAAGCCCAGGAACTGCAGCCCGATGTCATCCTGCTCGACAACCACTTGCCCGGCGTCAACGGCGTCGATGCGCTGCCCTCGTTGTTGGAAGCGGCACCTGAGGCCTGCATTTTGATGCTGACGGTGAGCGAAGACGAGAACGATCTGGCTGCGGCCCTGAAGGGTGGCGCCAGCGGTTATCTTCTAAAAACCATGGAAGGCGACGAACTGACCGCTGCCGTGCACCGCGCGTTTCAGGGCGACAGCATCATTGCGCCAGAGATGATGGGCAAGCTGATTGCGGCCTACAAAAACAACACATTCAAGCTGCAACCGCCCTCCCCGGCCCTGAACCCGACCGCCAGTGCAAAAGTCAGCACACCCGCGGAGTTGGCCATGGCCAGCCTGTCACCGCGGGAACTCGACATCCTGCGCGGTATCGCGCGTGGCGCCAGCAACAAGGAAATTGCGCGCGACCACGGCATTGTGGAAACCACCGTCAAGATCCATGTGCAGCATGTGCTGCGCAAACTGGGGGTGAGTTCGCGAGTGCACGCCGCCGTGATCGCGTCCGAGCAGGGTTTGCTTTAAGCAGGAGGCAGGCCGGGAATCCATCGCACGCGTTGGGTCTTTGCCTTGTCGCCAAAGCTGCTCACAGGCGCCACCAGTTCTGCCAGCGTCACGCCGTCGAGTACAGCCAGGAAACTCTGCGTAGCCTGATTCAAAACACCCTTGAGTCGACAGTTTTGGTCCATCCGGCACTGGTTCAGGCTCGGCTCAAAACACTCGACCACAGAAAAATCGGTCTCCGTTGCCCGCACGATGGTGCCAAGGCAGAGATCTTTCGCGTGCAGCGCCAGGCGCAAGCCACCACCGCGCCCACGCGTGGTTTCGAGCCAGCCACGGGCAGCGAGTTGCTGCACGATTTTGGTCAGGTGGCTACGCGAAATACCGTGACTCTCGGCAATTTCGGTGATCGTCACCGGCTCAGCGCGATCCTCGCTGGCGGCGCAGTACATCAGTACGCGCAAGGTGTAGTCGGTCCATTGGGTGAGTCGCATAGGTCAAAAAGGCTTAAATCAAAGGTTCATTCTATGTATCTATTATCTGGTTAAAATAAGGTTCATATTAAATTCTTCTTTAAGGTTGGCATACACGCCGAAACCGGGACCGGTCCAGGCTGTACCAAAGTGATGAAAAATCCGCTTCCCAAAAAAATTATTCCGATCCAGCCAGTGCCCTTTGACCCCGCAACCGAGAGCGTGTTTTCCTTGACCGACGAACAAGGCAAAATTTACCCGCGCAACGTCGGCGGTCTTTTCAACCGCCTGCGCTGGGTCATGGTCTGGGTCACGCAACTGGTTTTTTACGGCACTCCCTGGCTCCAGTGGAACGACCGCCAGGCGGTTTTGTTCGACCTGGCGGGAAGCCGATTCTTTATTTTTGGCCTGGTGTTGCATCCGCAAGACCTGATTTACCTGGCGGTTTTGATGGTGCTGGCCGCGCTGACGCTGTTTTTCTTTACCGCTGTGGCGGGCAGGCTCTGGTGCGGCTACGCCTGCCCACAAACCGTCTACACCGAGATTTTTTTGTGGCTGGAGCGCATCACTGAAGGGGACCGTCTGGCCCGGATGCGACTCGACAACGCGCCCTGGGGGCTTGAAAAATTACTGCGCAAAGGCGCCAAACAAGGCCTGTGGGTTGGCGTGGGTTTGTTCACCGGGTTCACCTTTGTGGGTTATTTCACGCCCATTCTTGACCTGGTGCAGGAACTGCTGACGCTGTCGTTTTCGCCTTGGGAATGGTTTTGGGTCTTGTTTTACGGTTTGGCCACTTACGGCAACGCAGGCTACCTGCGCGAGCAAATCTGCAAGCACATGTGCCCCTATGCCCGCATTCAAAGCGCCCTGACCGACATGGACTCGATGGTCATTGCCTACGATACCCAGCGGGGTGAGGCCCGCGGCTCACGCGCACGGACGGCCGATCCCAAGGCGCTGGGCTTGGGCGACTGCATCGATTGCACGCTGTGCGTGCAGGTGTGCCCGACCGGCATCGACATTCGCAACGGCCTGCAAAACGAATGTATTGCCTGCGCTGCCTGCATCGACGTTTGCGACGAAGTCATGGTCAAAATGAACTATCCCAAGGGTCTGATCCGCTACTCCTCGGGCAAGGGCATGGCCGACCAATTAAGCCCCAAACAGATGGTGAAACGGGTCTGGCGCCCACGAGTCTGGGTTTACGGTGCGCTGTTTTTGGCGGTGGTGGCGATTTTTGTGGGCGGTTTGTCCGCGCGCAAAGGCTTTGCTGTGGACATCATCAAGGACCGTGGCACCATGGCACGTGAACTCAGCAACGGCGACATCGAGAACATCTACCGACTCAAAGTGATGAACACCACGGAGAGCGCACAAAGTTACATCGCCAGTGTTCAGGGGCTACCGGGCTTGACACTGGCCACTGAGCCGGTGCTCAATGTGCCGGCCACCGGGATCGGGTCGCTCACCGTCCGCCTGACGCTCCCGGCTGACACTGCGCAGGCCTACCGTGGCAAGGCCAGCCCGATCAGTTTCAGGGTCGAGGCCACAGACCAAGGCGAAACCATGGTTGTGGAAGAGAAGTCCACCTTTGTCATTCCGCGCTGACACGTCACAGTGCACCCACCAGCTTTTGATATGGTCAAAAAATTCCCCATCCACCCATCCAACCCGGAGCGCATTTGCTGGGGTTGCGACCAGTTTTGCGCTAGCACCGCCATGGCCTGCGCCAACGAGCGCTCACCGCATCCGAGCGAATTGTTTGGAGACGACTGGCTGGCCTGGGGTGATCAGCAACTCGCACCCAGCAGCATACCCACTGCTACAAGCAACTCAACAGACAACCCCACGAGACACACCGAATGACAATCCCCATCCTCAACAGCACCCCTGCGCCGCCCGCACCCCAAGGCATACCCCTGCTGCGACTGGCTTTTCGTCCGTTCTATCTTGGGGCCGCGCTGCTGGCAGCCCTGATCGTGCCGCTCTGGGTGGCGGTTTTTCTTGGCGCTATTCAATGGCAGCCCACGCCGCAGCCCTTGCTCTGGCATGCCCATGAAATGCTGTTCGGTTTTGCCATCGCCG
>JAABQI010000114.1 GCA_011391545.1 Rhodoferax sp. | reverse complement strand
GCAACTACGATGGTCGTTATTGCTGGATCAACGACAAGATCAATTCACGCATTGCGCGCGTGCGACTCGACTACTTTGTCTGCGACAAGATCACCCAGCTGCCCAACGTGCAGGGTTTTCACGGCATTTTCCCGGACAAGCGTGACCCGGTGGACCCGGCTATCAACTACACCACCCGTGTGTTCTGCGGCGGCGAGTTCTCGATCCCGCTGCCCAACACGGGCTCGGAGGACGCCACCAAATACCGCTCCCTGTTCAGCTGCGTCGACGCCGAGACCATGGAGGTGCGCTGGCAGGTGCTGATTGACGGCAACTGCGACCTGGTGGCCACCTCGTTTGACGGCAAACTCGCGGCCACCAATCAGTACAACACCGAGATGGGTGCGCATTACGAGGACATGATGTCTGCCGAGCGCGATGCCTGCCTGTTCTACAACATTGCCCGCATCGAAGCGGCCGTCAAGGCCGGCAAATTCCAGACCATCGGCAAGTCCAAGGTACCGGTGGTGGACGGCACCCGCGAGGCCAATAAGGACCCCCTGACCGCGCTCACCGCGTATGTCTCGGTGCCCAAGAACCCGCACGGCGTCAACGCATCGCCTGACCAGAAATACTTCATTTGCTCCGGCAAACTGTCCCCCACCGGCACCGTGCTGGAACTGGCCAAGGTGCTGGACTGGTTTGATGGCAAGCTCGAAAAGCTCGATTCGGTGATCGTGGCCGAGGTCGAGTTGGGTCTGGGCCCGCTGCACACTGCCTTTGACGGCCGTGGCAACGCCTACACCACTTTGTTCCTGGACAGCCAGGTGGTCAAGTGGAACGTCGAAGCGGCCATCAAGTTCCACAACGGTGACAAGACTGCCAAATACGTGGTCGACCGCATCGACGTGCAGTACCAGCCAGGCCACCTGAACGCCAGCCAGTCCGAGACCATTGCGGCCGACGGCAAATACCTGGCTGTGGGTTGCAAGTTCTCCAAGGACCGTTTCCTGCCGGTGGGCCCGCTGCACGCAGAAAACGAGCAGATGATCGACATCTCGGGCGACAAGATGGTGCTGATGGCCGACCATCCGGTGCGTGGCGAACCGCACGACTTCATCATCTTCAAGCGTGATCTGGTCAACCCCAAGCAGGTTTACGCGCTGGACGATTTCCCCAACGCGATCAAAGACCCGAAAGAGTCGGGTGTGTTCCGTCAGGGCAAGAAAGTCACCGTCAAGATGACGTCACAGGCACCGGCTTTCAGCCTGCGTGAGTTCAAGGTCAAAAAGGGCGATGTGGTCACCCTGATTCTGACCAACCTGGACAAGATCGAAGACTTGACGCACGGTTTTGCCATCCCGAACTACAACGTCAACTTCATCGTCAACCCGCAGGAAACTGCTTCGGTGACCTTTGTGGCTGACGAGCCGGGTGTGTTCTGGTGCTACTGCACCCACTTCTGCCATGCCCTGCACCTGGAAATGCGCACGCGCATGATCGTCGAGGCCTAAGCCTCGCAACCGCTGGCCTGTCCTTGTCAGGGCAGGCCAGGGGCCCCAAGGACCCCATTAATGTCATTACCCAGATTTCTCGCGCTGCCACTGGCTGCGTTTTCGATTGTTTTGAGCCTTTGGGCTGACCCGACTCACGCGCAAGCCTACGAGGCCAAGTTACCCGAAGAGTTAGGCACCGCGCCCGATATGTGCGCGCTGGTGCCGTGCCAGGAAGTGTTTCCTGGTGCTACCAGTTTCTCGAGCCGCAAGGGACAGCCGCCTTATGTCGAGGCCTACGGCGCAGACCCGCAGGCACCTGCCAGCAAAAAACTGCTGGGCTATGTGATGTTGTCGACCGACATCACCGACACCCCCGCTTATTCTGGCAAGCCGGTAGTGACCCTGATTGGCATGGATGTGCAGGGGCGCTACGTCGGCATCAAGGTGATCAAGCATTCAGAGCCCATTTTGTTGCTGGGCATCCCGGAAAAAGCACTGATTGATTTCAATAACCAGTACCTCGGAAAATCGGTCAAGGACCAGATCGAGGTCGGCCCGTCCCGCCCGGATGAAAACGTGCTGGGGTTGGATGCCATCTCAGGTGCCACCGTCACGGTGATCGCCCAAAATCAGGTGATGCAACTTTCGGGCTCGGCGGTGGCACGCCAGGTGGGCATCATCGAACCCACGGTGCGCGAGCCCGCGCGTTATGCGCTGAAGAAAAAAGTCTACAGCTGGGCTGACCTGGTGGCGCTGGGTGCTGTCAAGCAGTTGCAGGTCACACCCAAACAGGTCGGACTCGACGGCGGCGGTGAACCCTTCATTGAGCTTTGGTTTGGCGACCTCAATCACCCCGAGCTCAGCATGAGCCTGCTCGGCAAGCAGGGCAGCGAGAACCTGCGTTCGCGTCTGAACGCGGGCGACCACGCATTTTTTGTGATCCGCACCGCGGGCCAGGAGTCCTTCAAGGGCTCGGGCTTTGTGCGCGGCGGCATTTATGACCGGGTCCAGGTCAAGCAGGGTGCTGATTCCTTCACCTTTCGCGACCTGGACTCGCTCAACTTGTACGGTATCGAGGCCACGGGCGCGCCCAGCAGCACCGAGTCGGGCATATTCATCATCCGCGCCGGTTCGTTCTCGGCTGCTTACCCCTGGAAACTGGCTTTCTTGGGCAACCGCGTCGACCGGGCCACTGGCCACCGCAGTTTTGCCAACTTTGAAGCCAAATACTGGCTGGCCGATGAATTCCTTGAAGGCGGCCGACCCACCGTGGTTGAGCCTGACGCCCCGTGGGTGCGCATCTGGAAAACGCGCGCGCTTGAAATTGGGCTGTTTGCCTTTTTGCTGGTCGCGGTGACCGTGGTCTATGCCCTGCGCGAGCGCCTGACCCGGCTGTCCACGCACAAGAACAAGTGGCCTGTGAATGTTTTCAAGTACACCGCCTGGGCGCTGAGTATTGTTTTTGTAGGCTTTGGCGTGATGGCGCAGCCCTCCATCACCCAGGTGCTGACCTGGTTCCACGCACTGCTGTTCAACTGGACCTGGTCGCTGTTTTTGTCCGACCCGTTCATCTTCCTGTTTTGGGTCTTCATCATCGTCACCGTATTCTTGTTTGGTCGCGGCCTGTTCTGCGGCTGGATGTGCCCGTTCGGCTCGCTGTCCGAGGCCATCTTCAAGGTGGGCCGCGTGCTGGGTCTGAAGCGCTGGCAAAAGCCGGTTCCGCAAGCACTGCACGACAAATTGAAATGGCTCAAGTACGCGATCTTTTTCGGCCTGCTGGCGGTGTCGATGTTCTCGATGGGACTGGCGGAGGTGCTGTCCGAGGTAGAGCCTTTCAAGACCACCTTCCTGGTGGGCGTGATGAATCGCAGCTGGCCCTATGGCTTGTTTGTGGCGGTGCTGCTCGGGATGTCGCTATTCATTGAGCGGCCGTACTGCAAGTACATCTGCCCCTTGGGCGCGGCTTTGGCCATGCCCAGCACCTTCCGCTGGTTCGGCCTCAAGCGCAAGCAGGACTGCAACAGCTGCAAGGCCTGCGCGGTGGGCTGTGGTGCCCAGGCCATCGACGCTGACGGCCGCATTGACCACCGCGAGTGCCTGCACTGCCTGGACTGCATGGTGCTGTACACCGACCCCAAAGGCTGTCCACCGCTGGCCAAGGAACGCAAGCGCCGCGAGCGAGACGGCCTGCTGATCACCCCAATTGGGCGCGACGGTTATTTCATCCCGATCGACTTGGTGCCGGCCATCAGCGCCAAGGTGGCCCAAGGCCCTGACCCGCGTATGCCCACCCCACCTGCCGTACCGCGCTACGCGGCCGGGCACCGTGGCCTGGGTTGGCTGCTGGCCGAGCTGCGCGACCATATCTGGCCGTGGAGCCGCGACGGCTGGAAGTCCCAACGCGCCATGCAAATGGCCGGCTTCTCTTTGGCAGTTGCCGCCAGTGTGGCCTGGGTGCTGACCGCCAGTGGGCGCCTGTCCGAGAGCGCCATCATTGGCTGGTGGTTTGGCTGGAGCGTCTATGAAGTGCTGATTCGCATGAATGGCAAGCGCTATGTCAAGGACGGCCCCTGGTGGCAGGCCCGCTACCGTGAAGCCAACTGGATGGACATGCTGAGTTACGTGGGTTTCAAGAATCTGCTGATCGGCGCCACGCTGTTCCTGGCCTTGAAAGCCCTGGGGATGCTGTCTTGACTGTGACGCTGGATCTACGCCGACTGGTGCTGGCTTGCCTGCTCCTGTGCTGCGCCCCGCTGTGGGCTGCGGTCTGGCGGGTGCAACCCGGGCAAGATGTGCAGGCAGTCATCAACCAGGCGGCGGCGGGCGAT
>JAABQI010000113.1 GCA_011391545.1 Rhodoferax sp. | reverse complement strand
ACAAGCCACCAAATTAAAAAAATTCCACATTTGGTCAAAGCGCTCAACCGCCAACTACTCTTTGACGCTCATACCAGACAACCCCAGCAGGAGGACGCATCACATACTGTGATGCGTGGTAGCGAGAAAGTTGACACTCGTAGTCTCAGGAAAATTCTTGCTGACTGTCTGGCTTCTAGGCAGCGTCAGAAGTCGTTCGAGCTTTGGCAGTGAAAGACTCGTAAGGCTGAAACCCGACACCCACCGGAAGCCGGTAAAACCTAACGGAAAGTCGTAAGCTGACCTACGATTTCATCGGAACCTGCCATTCGCGGCCGAGGTCAGGGATTCGGGGCATTGCAACCCAGTTGCTTGAAGCGAAGCGCCCACGCGGATTCCCGCACCGTCGATAAACACCTCATTTCTCAATTGCTTGGTCCCGGTGAGTCAGCGTTGTGAGAAACTCTCCTGCCAAGAGCACGGTAGTTTTCTGTGCCACCGGAGTGTTTATGGAATCATTCGTTTGGACCCCCTGTTTCGTTACCGGACTCAAGACGGTGGACGAACAGCACCACCATCTGGTCAATGTTATCAACCATTTCGGTGACCTGATGCTGCGACCGCAAGGAAGCTCAAACGCTGAAACCGAGGCCACATTCGGCGAACTAGCGCGGTATGCGCAGTATCACTTCCTTGAAGAGGAGGCGCTAATGGAACAGGCTGAACTTGACCCGCGCCACATTTCAAACCACCGCGACGAACACGTCAAATTCCTGCGGGATGTCACGCAGATGCACAACACCCTGGCCTCGGGCCGTCGGGAAGACGCGTCGGCGCTGCTGGACTATCTGAGCAACTGGCTCGCCTTTCACATTCTCGGCACCGACCAGTTGATGGCAAGCCTGATGGCAGCGAAGACCGCCGGGAAAAGTCAGGAAGATGCCTACAACGCCTACCAAGCCAGCAAGGACCCCGCCACCACGACGCTGCTGCAGGCCATGAACCAATTGTTCAACCAAGTGTCAGAACGCAACCGAGAGCTGTTCGAACTTAACCAGACACTGGAGGCACGCGTGGCCGAACGAACACAGGAACTCTCGAGCGCCAACCAGCAACTGGAGAATATGGCCATGACCGATGTGCTCACCGGTCTGCCCAACCGCCGACACGCTCTATTGGTGTTCGAGGCCGAGTGGGATAAGGCGGTGGCGGCGGAATTGCCCTTGGCCTGCATGATGATCGACGCCGATGGCTTCAAGGCCATCAACGACAGCTTTGGCCACGATGCGGGCGACGAAGTTTTGCGCCAGCTGTCGCGCACACTAAAGGGTGCCGTGCGCAACGACGACATGGTGTTTCGCCTGGGTGGCGACGAATTCATGATCATCTGTGCCAACACCGCTTTGGACGGCGCCATGCAAACCGCAGAGAAAGTTCGTCAAGCGGTGTCCAACTTGCGTGTAGCAGCCGGCGTCGGCGTCTGGACGGGTAGCATCAGTGTGGGCGTTTCCGTACGCGCCAAGCATATGAAAGGGATGGAGGAATTGCTTAAGGCGGCTGATGAAGGTGTCTATGCGGCCAAGCGCAACGGCCGTAACTGCGTAGCAACGGTGTGCGCAGCGGACGACTGATCGCGTTCGACGCAGCGCCCTCCCTATGCGTGCGGGTCAAGTCACGGCGAATGTTTGACCATCCAGGGCTTCTTGGGACTTTCGTGGATTGAAAAATGCCCAAACGGGACCAGTAGCGGCAATGACTGGTCTGGCGAATTCAAAAAATTCCCGGCACGGCTGGAATTGTTTAGATGCTATGAATGCCTGCCCCCGAGCACCGACCTGCGAGAGTTCACGCAAGCCTGAGGGCAGGCGTCGTACAAGCCTAAACGTAAGCGTACAGCCGCGAAATCCAGCGTTGCAACAACTTATTGATCTGTTGACCGCGATGCCTCACCGGAATGCATCACCCCGCCCCAAGCTGCATCGGGCTGCCAGGTAGCTGCCCAGGCTGGCAATTGGTCTGGTGGCATGGGTCGGGCAATGCCATAGCCTTGCGCAAGTTCGCAGCCCAAATGCAACAGCGCGGTGCCGTGCGCCACGGTCTCGACGCCTTCGGCAATCACTTCGCGGTTGAAGGCTGCGGCTAGTCCGATGATGCCTTGCAAAATGGCCAGGTCATCGGGGTCGTCGAGCATGTCACGCACAAAGCTCTGATCGATCTTGAGCAGCGCCACGCGCAAACGTTTAAGGTAGGTCAGCGATGAGTAGCCGGTGCCAAAGTCGTCCAATGCAAACCTCAAGCCAAATTCGGCGCAGTCTTCAATCACCTGCGACGCTTGCGCCATATCCGCCAATGCACTGGTCTCCAGCACTTCCAGTTCAATGCAGCCCGGCGGCACTTGTGGGTGCCTCGCCAGGATGACCCGCAGGCGCTCTACAAAGTTATCTTGCAGCAATTGGCGTGCCCCGATGTTGACGCTGACGGGCAGGTCCAGGCCGGCGGCGTGCCACACTTCCATCTGACGCATGGCTGTGTCAATCACCCACTCCCCCACGTCAACGGCCAGCGGGTGGTCTTCGATCACCGGCAAGAAAGTTGCAGGTGCCAACAAACCATCTTCGGGGTGTTGCCAGCGAATCAGCGCCTCGGCACCAATCACTTTTCCGGTGCGCATGTTCACCTTCGGCTGGTAGTACAGAACAAATTCATGGCGCTCCAGTGCCAGGCGAATACGCGCCAGGCGTTCGTGCTGTTTGCGGACGTTACTGTCCACTGCAGCATCAAAAATGCAGTAACGGTTCTTGCCTGCCACCTTGGCCTGGTACATGGCTTGGTCGGCTTGGCGCAACAGTTGGTCACCATCGATGTCTTGTGCCTGCGGGTAGAAGGTGACACCCAGGCTGGCGGACAGAGACAAACTCAATTCACTCAATTCACTCAATTCAACTGGCAGCTCGGCAGCGGCCTGGAGCCGTTTGAGTAACGGCAAGCTTGCCGACGTGTCCTCCAAGTCGGCCAGCACAGCTACAAATTCGTCACCACCGATGCGGGCCAATGTATCGCCCTCGCGCAGCGCCTCTTTTAAATTCTTGGCCAGGACGATGAGCGCCTGATCCCCGGTCTCATGGCCATACTGGTCGTTAATGGCCTTGAAACCATCGAGGTCAAGGTAGACCACCACCAAATGCTGTTGCCTGCGCTGGGCCTGTGCCATGGCCTGATGCAAGCGGTCAACCAGCAGCACGCGGTTGGGCAGGTTGGTCAGCGCGTCAAAGTGGGCTATGTGCTCTAGTTGACTTTGGTGCGCCTTGATCGCGGTGATGTCAGAGAACATTGCCACATATTGCTGTGTGAAGCCTTGCTCATCGCGTATCGCGCTGATGGACAGCAGTTCGGCGCACACCTCGCCGTCTTTGCGCCGGTTCCAAATTTCGCCGCTCCAGTGTCCTTGTTCGATCAAAGCTTCCCACATTTCTTCGTAGAACTCGGTGCTTTGCCTTCCGGATTTCAGGATTCTTGGATTTTGGCCGATGGCGTCTTCCCGGCTGTAGCCGGTGATGCGGGTAAAGGCTTCATTGACATCGAGAATCGTGCCATTTCCGTCGGTGATGGTGATGCCTTCACGGGTGTGGCTAAAGACAGTGGCTGCCTGTTGCAAACTTTTCTCGGCACGCTTACGCTCTGTGATGTCGATGATCGTCAGTAAGCCCAGCGTCTCGCTGTGAGTGCTGTTGATGAGCCAGCCGGAATACGAGACGATTTTCTCCCAGCTCTGATCGAGCCGGCGTAGCCTGACCTCCCAGTCGTTCAGCCTTTCGCCGCGCAGCACACGGCGCATCGGCCACTCCTCGATCGGCAGTGGGCGATCTTCGTTGAGCAGCCGGAATTCAAACATTTGTGCGAACTCGGCGAGCGGGCGCCGGCAGTCGTCCATGCTGGCAAAGCCGTTGATAGCCAGGGCCATCGGGTTCCAGTAACTGACCAGCCCCAAATGATCGGCCATGATCAAACCCTCGTTGAGGTTCGCCATCACTGCAGTTAGCCGATTATTTGTCTCAGTGAGCGCCACCTCGGCCCGCTTGCGCTCTGTGATGTCCTGAAAAAAACCGACGATCTTGCCACGCACCGGATCGTGCCTGCCAATGGTATGGACAGCCCGAAGATTGCCCTTCGCCGTGATGATTTCCAGCTCCAAGTCAAAAGGTTCGCCGTGCTGTATCGCACGCTGTACCGCCTGTTCAATGATCGGTCGGGACTCGGGGGTGTAAAAGCTGATGCCTTGCTCCACTGTCGGGTGACCAGTGAAATCGACTTCGTGGATGGCGTAAATCGTCTTGGTCCA
>JAABQI010000123.1 GCA_011391545.1 Rhodoferax sp. | reverse complement strand
GGCTGACAAGCCGGTTGTTTCAGCCAACATGACGAACTTTGCCAACGGCACGATCCGCTTTAGTGTCAAGACTGGCTATGTTGGCAAACTGCGCATCGGCATCTCCAGCGACACTGAACTTGGAAGAGTCGTCGAAGCCAATGTTCTGGTTTCCAACGGGGATTTTGGCTACTGCAGCAACACACCGGCCATCTGGTGCGATGTCAGCATCCCGTTGAGCGCCTTCAAGGCGGCCAATCCGGAGCTTGACCTGCGCTACATCCTGACCCGATTGTCGATTGCTGACATTTGGAGCGAGACAGGCAATACGGCCCGCAGTGGTATGCCGGAGATCAGGCTGGACTACATCTACTGGGCCCAATAGGAGCGAATGCGGGTTTTCCTGACAGCGAAGGACGGTGACAGGGGATTGAGCGAACAGTTCGCTCAATCCATGTCTCCCGGTTCATCTGTTGCCGGTCAGGTCTGGGTAAATCCAGACAGAACCTTTCAAACCATGGAGGGTTTTGGCGGTGCCTTCACCGAAGCCGCCGCCGTCACTTGGCAAGGCTTGAGCCCTGAGCGTCAGCAAGATGTGCTGCGCGACTACTTCGACTCAAGCCAAGGCCACGGCTATACCTTGTGCCGCGTCCACATGAACAGTTGCGACTTTGCACTTGGCAACTATGCGCATGTCGAAACACCCGGCGATGTGGACCTGACCAGTTTCAGCATAGATCGCGACCGTCGCGCGCTGCTGCCTTTCATCAAGGCGGCGCAGCAGGTGGCGCAACAACCCATAAAGCTGCTGGCTTCACCCTGGAGCCCGCCGGCCTGGATGAAGAGCAACGGCCAGATGAACCGGGGCGGTCACCTGCTGCCGCAGTACCGGCAAGCGTGGGCACGCTGCTATGTGCGCTTCATTCAGGAATACGCCTTGGAGGGCGTGCCGATCTGGGCTGTGTCCGTGCAAAACGAGCCCGCCGCCACGCAAAGCTGGGACTCGTGCCTTTACAGCGCCGAAGAAGAGCGCGACTTTGTGCGCGACTATTTGGGGCCCGAGTTGGCGCAAGCTGGCTTGGGACACATCAGGATCGTGATCTGGGACCATAACCGTGACCATCTGGTGCAGCGCGCCAGCACCGTTTACAGCGATCCCGAAGCAGCCAAATATGTCTGGGGCGCGGGATTCCACTGGTATGGTGAACCGCATTTTGAGCAGGTGCAGTTGACGCATGATGCCTGGCCCGACAAGCAGTTGTTGTTCACCGAAGGCTGCCAGGAAGGCGGTCCGCACACCGGGTCATGGGATTTGGGCGAGCGGTACGCCCACAACATCATCAACGACCTGAACCGCTGGACGGTGGGCTGGATCGACTGGAACCTGGTGCTTGACGACACCGGCGGCCCCAACCATGTCGGCAACCTGTGCAGCGCGCCCATCTTGATCGACACCGCGCATGACGCGCTGCTGCACCAAAGTTCCTTTTACTACCTCGGCCACTTCAGCCGTTTCATCAAGCCGGGTGCGCGGCGTGTGCTGTGCGCGGCCAGCCGGCAAGACTTGGAGTGCACCGCATTTGTCAACCCGGATGGCTCGGTTGCCGTGGTGGTGATGAACCGGACCGAGGCAGCGATCCGCTTTGCACTGCGCTGCGATGGTGTTGAAACAACGACAGAACTGCCGCCGCGCTCGATCGCGAGTTATTTGAAGTGACTACCCCAGCCTGATCACCAGGCTTTTCAACTGGCCATTGCGCAGATCCAGCGCCAGCGCCTCGGGCAATTGGTCACCGGCATGCTCGCACTGCCGTCCGTCAACGTAATTCAAAGTGAACCCCAGCGGCGCCACCGCAGTGGAACCATAGGTGTTGCCCCGACGCGGGTTGCTGTAAACCACCCAGGTGTGGCCAAACAGCTTGAAGCCAAAGCTGTTGGCCGCAAAACCTTCTGTCTCTTGTGTGGTGAACAGCCAGTCGGCCAGACAAGGGCGGGGCACAAAGCGCAGTGCGCCATCCACCATTTGGAAAGGATGCGCGCCCAGCCCCATGTGCAGCACCATGCTGATCCACTCGGCGGTGGCGCCGCTGAGGCGGGCCACAAAGCCGACGCCATGCACCTTGGCATCGGGGAAGCGGCTGCTGGCAATGAACGATGAGTTTTCCAACGGCGAGCGGCCGTACACCGCCGGGTCCTGGAACGCCACCAGGCCGCGCTTGATGTCTTCAAAAAACTCCTCAGCCAGGCCGCTGCGCAACGTCTCGAGCAAGAACTTGTAATGCATGTGCAGAAAAATGGATTCGTTTTCCAGCCAGCCCGGCGAGAAGATTTTGCTGCGGCCAATCTCGAAGCTTTCGCTGTCCAGCGGTGTGTTGACGCGGTACATGCCCAGCTTGGCATCGAACAGCATCGACTGGCGCACCGCACCGTAAAGCGCTTTGGCCTCAGTGGGCGTGCTGATGCCGCGCAAGGCCTGAACCGAGCCTTCCAGAAAGGCGCTCACCGGCTTGTGCCCAAACCGGCGGGCATCCACATGAACAGCTACCGGCTCGTCTTCATTCAGAAGCACCGCATGGGCCTCTGGCGGCAACACGTCGTAGTCAACCAGTTCGTTGATGTAGTAGCTCACAGGCAGACCGTCGGCGTTCACCGCCTTGGCAAGCCCGCTCTGCAACACACGCTCGACAGCGTCCATAAATGCCTGCAATTCGGCAAGAGACAGACCCGATTCTGTGCCCGCAATGCCCAAGCGGGTTGCTTCGCGCAAAGCCTCGCGCAGCGTGGCCAGTTGGTCCCAGGTGGCAAAGAAGTTGTCGGTATCCGCACACGCCAGCCGGGCCGTCACAGCACGGACAAATTCGGCCACTTCGCTGGGCAACTGCAAAACCAGCTCGGTGCCCGGCAAAGTCTGCAGCGTGTTGCGGACAAATCTCACCCAGCGCTTGAGCGCAAATGCCTCGTGTGTTGACGATCCGAGAAGGCCTGGCAAGCCGTTGAGCGCATCACACCAGCCCGGCTTCTCGGCGTCCATTTCAAGACCGATGCCAAACGGGTCCAGCAGCGATGCCTTGACGGCCATCAGGTTCACCATCTTGGCCAGCAGGGTGGTGCGATAAATGTCGCCCTTCCCGTGATCAACTCGCATGGCGTGTGGCGCCGCACGACGCCCGGCGATCAGCGCCGCCTTTTCGTGATCACGAACCACGCTGTGCAATTGCCGCACCGTGCCGTCCTGGCGCAACACGTATTTCCTGGAGCGCGGTTGCACCCGGTGGTCGCTGTCAAAGTAGATAAACTCCGGCCGCTCCAGCAGCAGCTTGCGCAGGCGGTCCGGGTACAGGGCGGCATAGGTTTCCAGCAGATCCAGGTTGTACATCCAGTGGTCAACCCAATAACCTTCACCATGGTTGGCATCCTGAATCTTGTCGGCCAGGCCCAGAATTTGCGAAAACCAGGGCTGCGCCATGTCTGGCGTGCCGAAGTCCGCCATCAGTGCCTCCATGAGTTGGCCAGGGCTGAAGGGCTGGCTCAACAGGGCCTGCCACGCCGGCGTGTTGCCCGCATGCCAGGACTGCCACAAGGTGCTCAAACGCTCTGGCGACAAGCAAAACTTCTCGGATTGAATCACCAGCGGGTTGTTGCCATCGAGCTGGATCAGGTTAAAAAAGGTTTCAATATTGCTGGCATCAATGCCGGGAAAGATAAAGTTTTCGCAGCGCCGGTTCTGATTGACATCGCGAAAATTGCCGTTGCCCTGTGACCAGTAAGAGGGCGCCAGCTCAAAGAAGTTGTAGTCGCGCTCCATGTCGCCGTGTTTGCGGGTAAAAGTGTGGAACACACGCGCCCCCAAAGGTCCGTCGATCACCACAGGCTGGCCGCCGCGCAGGGTGTTGTCCAGAAACGCCTGCCTGGAATAGGGGTCGAGCGCAAGAGGCGCGGCAATCAGCGCAAACTGGGCACTCAGATCATCGACCAGTTTGGTGTTTTCACCGCGTCTTCTGGATGCGTAACGCGCATCAGCGACCACGCGCGACCGGAAGTCGCGTGCCACGCCCCAAGCAGGCACCTGGCCAAAATAGGAATCCCAGGCGCTGGTTTCACCCGGTCGCAGCGTGCACGCGAGCTGGGCGAAGGCAGAGCCAGTCATCGTCTCGCGCCTGGCCTGGTTCGGGTCAATCGCATCCTGCTGCATCAAGGCCAGTGGTGCGCGCAGGCTGGTGTCCATGCCGAACACCAGATCAGGGTCCACAATCACCGGCACGCTTTGCCCCTGCTGCAGGGTAAAGGCAAAAAATCCGCCTTTGATCCGTTCCATCTCGGGTTTGTCAGAGGGCTCCACCTTGAGCTTGAAAAATGGCAAGGCGTCTTCGACATGGCGAATCTCGGCAAAGGCCTCCATGGTTCGCGACATGGCCTTGAGCAGTTTTTCTTCCAGGCCGAAAGGCACAATTTGCGGCAGGCCGTCGATCACCGTTGCTTGTACCGCTTGTGTGCCGATGTTCTCGATCGAGACCTGGCGCACCAGAGCTGGCAGGTTTTCATTGGGCAGGGTGAAATACACCACCCTGACCCGCAGGCCCAGAACCCGATTCACTTCCTCGATCTCAATCTCTTCAGGCCGAACGATGAGTGTTTGCGTCACCGCAGACTGAGGCAGCGCACCGGGCATCTGAAACGGCTCGTAAAGCACGGCACCAGTGGCTGGCGCCAACTTGATAAACGTGCGAAACCCCAGCAGCGAAGTCAGCGCATAAGCCTTGTTGGCGGCATGAAATTCGAGCATGGCGCCGTTTTTGTCGCGCACACCAAAACTCGAAATGCATTGCCCTCGGTTGGTGTAAAACGCCCACATGGGTTTGCCGCTGGCACCCGCAATGCCAGGCAAAAAACTGGAAAATGGCCGGGCTGAATTGAAGTCGGCAATGTGAAAGCCGTCGGCTTGTAATGATGTTTTTTGAGTCATGAAAAAGTGTAAATCTGTTTTCGGGACAGATCAGGATTTACACCAAGTGAAATCTGCTCTGTCCTCAACTGATTAATTCTTGTCAAGCATGGCCTGGGTCACCAACGTGATGCCACTCTCGGTGCGAAAGAAACGCGCGGCATCGAGCTCGGCGTCTTCACCGATCACCATGCCGTCAGGAATTTGGCAGGCCCGGTCCACCACCACCCGGTTCAGACGCACGTTGCGCCCCACCACCACCTCGGGCATCAGCACCGACCAGTCCACGCTGGCATAGGAATGCACACGCACGCCGGAGAACAACACCGAGCGAAACACCCTGCCCGAAATAATACTGCCACCCGACACCAGGGACTCGACGGCCATGCCACGACGGTCGTCCAGGTTGTGAACGAACTTGGCCGGAGCCAGTTGCGGCTGATAGGTCGAGATCGGCCAATGGGTGTCGTACAAATTCAGCAGGGGATCGGTTGCAGTCAAGTCAATATTGGCATCCCAGTAGGAGTCAATGGTGCCCACATCGCGCCAGTACGGTGTTTCATCCGGGCCGCTGGTGACACAGCTCATGGCAAACGGATGCGCCACGGCACAGCCATTGCGCACGGCGCGGGGAATGATGTCTTTGCCGAAGTCATGTGTGGATTCGGGGTCGGCCATGTCACGCGCCAATTCAGCGTAAAGGTACTTGGCATTAAAAATGTAAATGCCCATGCTGGCCAGGGACAGGTCAGGCTTGCCGGGCACAGCGGGTGGGTCGGCCGGCTTTTCAACAAAATCAGTGATGCGCCAGTTGGCATCGACCGCCATCACGCCAAAACCCTTGGCCTCCTCACGGCTCACCTCGATGCAGGCCACGGTGCACTCGGCGCCCTTGGCCACATGGTCTGCCAGCATCAGCGCGTAATTCATCTTGTAGATGTGGTCGCCACCCAGCACCACCACGTACTCGGCGTTGTAGCTGTCCAGAATGTCCTGGTTTTGCGACACGGCATCGGCCGTGCCCCGGTACCAAAACTCTTCGTTCATGCGCTGCTGGGCCGGCAGCAAGTCCACAAACTCGTTCATCTCGGTTTTCAGAAACGCCCAGCCGCGCTGCAAATGCCGCAGCAAACTGTGAGACTTGTACTGGGTAATCACGCCAATGCGGCGAATGCCTGAGTTCAAACAATTCGACAGGGCAAAGTCGACAATGCGAAATTTCCCCCCAAAGTAAACCGCTGGTTTGGCGCGACGGTCGGTCAGGTCGTGCAGGCGGCTGCCGCGGCCGCCCGCAAGCACCAGGGCAATGGCCCGTTTGGGCAGTTCAAGCTGGCGCGCAAGGTCTTTGGATTGCATAGGTTCTCCAGACAGGTTGGTTGAAGCAGTGCGGTTTTGGGCGAGCGCCTGGCGTGGCAGGGTCTAGGCGTACTTGGGACGCTCATCCTTGTCCCACAGGCCCCACTGCGTGCCCACTTCGCCTTCCTGCGCAAGTTTCCAAGGCTCGTCGAACGAAGAGAAGTAGAACAGCTTGATCCCTTCGCCACGGCCCCACTGCTGGACCTCGATGAAGTAGCGCATCGCGTTGTCGGCCGATGGCACGGCGCCGGCCACCGCCTGGCCCTTGCCGGGCCAGCCGGTCTCGGTGATGATGACGGGCTTGTCGCCGCCGGCGGCCTTCACCAGCCCATGCATGCGGCGGAGGTACTGCGCGGCCACGTCGATGCCGGCACCCTCCCAAAACGGATAGCAGTTGGCCAGCAGCACGTCGCAGGCGGCGGCGAGCGCGGGCCGCTCCAGGAAGTGGAAGTAGGCATCCACGCAGCCCACCGGCACATCGTCCGGCAAGGCAGCCTTGACGCGCGCGACGTAGGCGAGCAGTTCCTCCTCTGACAGCTCGTTGCGCAGCAGGACCTCGTTGCCCACCACGGCGATGTTGACCTGCCCGTCTTTCGCCAGTTGGATCAGCGCCTCGATCTCACGTTCGTTGCGCTCCCGGTCGTTGCTGATCCAGGCGCCGACCATGGTCTTCAGGCCTTTGGCGCGGGCCAGGCTGGGAATCACTTCGTGTCCCTCGGTGCAGGCGAAGGAGCGCACCCAGCCTGTATGCGGCGCGATGAGTTCGATGCGCCGGCCCACATCTGATGCCAGCAGTTGGTCACCCGCGCGCTGCCCCTCGCCATAGGCACTGAAGCACAAACCGTAAAGGCCGCGCTGCAACTGCTCGGCGTACAGCGCACGGATTTCGTCGGTGCTCTTGCCCGCCAGCGGCGAGGGCTCTGTGCCCGGCAGCAGCAAGCCGTGTTCAGCCAGCCAGGGCCGGGCGCCCGAGCTCTGGGACGAGGACGCGCCACCGCGCAGCTTGCGCCGCTCGAGCTCGACGTGTACCTCGGTGGCGCGCTTCTCATCCAGGTCATAGTCGCGCATGATCCACATCGCCAGCAGCGTGCCGAAAATGGGTACGCCGGAGTAGAACATGCGCAGGCCATCCACGGCGCCCGCGGGCTGCATGGCGGCACCCGGCGTGAACGCGACCAGCGTCATGATGGCGCCGCTGAGCAGGCCGGCAATGGCGAAGCCGAACTTCACCATCCACCAGTAGATGGCGCCGAAGATGCCCTCGCGCCGCTTGCCGGTGGCGAGTTCGTCCAGGTCGCACACGTCCGCCGTCATCGACATCATCAAGGTGAACAAACCGCCGATGCCGAACGAGAAGAATGGCAGCGCGAACATGAACATGAAGGGCTTGCCGGGGATCATCAGGAACCAGAGCAGCACGTAGCCAATGATCGAGATGCCCTGCGACAGCATGAAGGCGTTCTTCTTGCCCATCTTCCGGGACATCCAGGCTACCGTCGGAATGACCGCGAAGGTGGTAATCAAAGCGCCGATGCTGCCGAACAGCGTCGGCCAGATCCAGGCGTCCCCCGTGTTGCCGTTGAACAGGTGGTAGACAACGATGAAGAACGAGAACGCCGCCACCGTGTTGAAGGCGTTGAAAATCAGGAAGGTCGAGAAACACAGTTGGCGAAAAGGCCGGTAACCGAAAGATTCCTTGAAGCCGATCAGGATCTCCCGCATGCCGCCGCCGAAGTTGGCCCAGGTCAGGGGAACCAGGTGGGTGTCGTCCTTGGTCGAACGACTGGGCAGGAACAGCGCCGGCACCATGGCCAGCAGCATGCAGATCACGCCGACCCAGATCGACAGCGTGCGCGTGGCCGTGTCGGCGTTCTCGAACCACTTCGGGTCGTACATCACGACCCAGAACCAGGGCGCGATCACCCAGGCCCATTGGCCGATCCATTGCGCAACCGCCATGATGCTGGTGCGCTCGTGGAAGTCGTCGCTCATCTCGTAGCCCATCGCCACATAAGGGATGCTGAACAGCGTCAGCCCGGCGTAGAACACGATCGACCAGCACAGGAAGTAGGTGAAGTTGTAGGTCACCCCATCAGCACGGTAGAGCTGCCACATCGCCACGAAGGAAATGCCCATCACGATGGCGCCGACGAACACGTACTGCTTGCGCCTACCCCAGGTGGACCGCGTGTTGTCGGAGATGAAGCCCATGATCGGGTCAGTGATCGAATCGAACACCCGCGGCAGGAAAAACAGCACACCCCACATCCAGCCGGGGAAACCCATGTCCTGAACCAGCACCACCATGAAGATGCCCAAAGCGGCCGGGAACATCTGGTTGGCCAGCATGCCCAGCCCGAAGGCGACCTTGTGACCAAACGGGACCTTGTGGGCTGGGGTGGCGGCGGATGTTTTCATACGATGCTTTCTAAAGTGTAGAGAGACTGCATCACGCGTTTGGGCTGCCGGTCCACGGTGAACAAACCCCAATGCTTCTCGGGCTCAAGCGGGTCAGGCGACCCCTTCCAGGGTTCGTCAAAGGCTTCAAACACAAAAATCATGATGCCGGATTGCGCCGACCAGTTCATCAAATCCTGGTAGTAAATGGCCTGCAGCTCCTGCGAAGAGTTGTGCGGCTCAATACCACGCCCATTGGAATTGGTGGCCCAGCCGGCCTCGGTGATCACAATCGGTTTGCCCGGGTAAAGGCGCGCCACGCTTTCCACGTTGTCCTTGGTGTAATCGAGCGCCTCATGCACATGCTTGTATTCCCACACCGGGTAAGTGTGCAGCGAGATGAAGTCGACCTCAGGCACCAGATCGCGCAATTTGTGTTGCCAGGGCACATAGTTCTCGCAGAAAGTCACCAGCTGTTTGACGTGCTTTTTCACATGGCGCACATAGTCGATCATGTGGCTCACGGGCACAAAATGATCGGTCCAGTCCACCGTGGCTTCATTGCCCACGGCCACCGAAAAAATAATCTCCGGGTAACGGTTGGCCAGGGCGATCAGGCGCTCGATCTCGGCCAGATTGGCGAGCTTGCTGGCCTCCAATTGCTCTTCGCTGTAGGTGCCGCCCCAGGGGCAGCCGAAGTTGTTCATCTCGGGCCCCAGGTAGGCGCCCAGCATCACCTGAAAATCAAGCTTGTCATCGGTAATGACCTGCAACACGCGCTCGGCGTGCAGCGTGCAGTCGTACAAACGCAAGTAGCGCCAGTTTTTCTGCAATATCTGCAGGTCTTCGCGGATTTCATCAACCGATGGAAAAGTCTGGCTGTCCGGGCTCTGGCCGTGGCGGTAACCCGAATAACAAATGGCATTGCCAAGCTTGAGCCCGGACAAATTGGCGGTACTCAAGGCGACTCACTTCGCAGGTATTTGGGCGTACCATCCTTGTCCCACAAGCCCCAGTAAGCGCCAACATCCCCCTCGGCACCCACTTTCCAGGCTTCATCGAAGGCGGCAAAATAAAACACGTCGATGCCATCGCGCTGGGCCCAGGCATTGGTTTCAACAAAATAGCGCATCGCACCCACTTGGGACGGCACCGCCCCATGAAAGGCCGAGCCCTTGTCGGGCCAGCCGGTCTCGCTGATGATGACTGGCTTACCGCCAGCCACCGCTTGCGTGCGCTGCACCATGCTTTGCATGTAGGCAATGGCCTGGTCGAGCGGACAGCCCTCCCAAAAGGGGTAGCAATTGGTCAGCAACACGTCGCACACCGCCGTGATGCGCGGGTGTTTTTCAAACAAATAATAGGCATCGACATAACCCACCTTGACGCCGGGCAATGCGTCTTTGACGCGCTGCAAATAGCCTATCAACTCGTCTTCGGTCAGGTCCTCACGCAGCATGACCTCGTTGCCCACGGCAACAATGTCCGCATGCCCCGCCCGTGCCACGGCAATCACACCCTCGATCTCGCGCTCGTTGATGGCGCGGTCGGTGCCCAGCCAGGCACCCACCAGCGTCTTGAGTCCGCATTCGTGGGCAATGCGCGGAATCAGCTCGTTGCCATCGGTGCAGGAAAAACTGCGCACCCAGCGCGTGCTGGTCTGGATGATCCGCATGCGGGCACGAATCTGCGCCTCGTCCACCTGCGCGCCCGGGCCCTGGCCGTCCAGGTAGGGGCTGAAACACAGGCCGTGGCAGCCCTGGTTGAGCGTGGCACCAAACGCTGCCTCCAGCGCGTCAAACTCGGCCGCGGACAACGCGGGTGCCGGCGCCAAAACCGCAGCTGCATGTGCGCCCGGGGCAAAGGTCGAACCCGTGCCGATGGGTTGGCCAGGCTGACCCGCCACCCGATCGCCAGAAGAATATATAGGTTGAGACATGATGTTTCCTGTAAATCAATCAGCCACGCAGCTCACTTTTTCTTTTGATACGGAAGACGACCTTTACCGATGGGCGGCACATCGCCGTAACCACCCACCTTGTCATACACGCGCACATAGTCCACCACCATCTCGGCCGGAAAATGCGTCTCGGGGTTGGGGTGGCCCGGGAAATTGCCGCCCACAGCGACATTCATCACCAGGTAAAAAGGCTGGTCAAACGGCGCCGGCCAGGGATTGATGTCGGCCTTGCGTTTGGCCACCACACCCGCGCCGTCGACCTTTTTGCTGCAACTCCACCAGAACGTCTGGGTGGCCCACAGCACGCCATCGAGCAGCCAGCGAATCTCGCCCGGCTCCCACTCCACCGTGTACACATGCCAGTCGGCCACCGTGCTGCCGTTTGGGATGTCATAAACGTGGGTGACCAGTTCACGCGCCGGAAAGCCCGAGCCAAAGTGGATGGTGCCCAGGGTTTGGTGCGGCTTTTCACCCACTATTTCCATCACATCAATTTCACCGGAGGCCGCCCAGCCACCGTACTTGTTGTCAAGTGGCAGCATCCACAGGGCGGGCCACATGCCTTTGCCCCATGGCACCTTGGCGCGAAACTCAAACTTGCCGTACAGCTTGGAGAAGAGCGGGGTGCCGTCGCGCTTGACCGTTTTGAGCCGGGCCGAGGTGTAGCCGCAGCCGTGCAAAGACTCCTTGACTGCACGGATGGTCAGCTTGCCGTCTTTGACCGACACGTTTTCCGGCTCGCGGGTGTAGTACTGCAGTTCTTCGTTGCCCCAGCCCTCGATCCAGGTGTGTGACTTGTAGTCAAAGAAACCGTTGCCGATGTCGAAGTCCCATTTGGCCGGGTCGACCTTGTCACCGTCAAATTCGTCACGCCAGACCAGCTTCCATTTGGGTTTGAGTTGATTTTTAGCCAAGACAGTGTCCTCTGTTAAAAAACCAGATGTTCATGCGCCCAGTGCGACCGTGTTCCACTCGCTGTCAACAATCTTGGGTTGCGCCGTGTCGCTGATCGTGTGCCGGGCTGTTTGATGGTGAAGAAAGTTTCTGTACCAGAGCGCGCTGTTTTTCAGGGTGCGCTTTTGGGTGGCGTAGTCCACATGCACAATGCCAAAACGCTTCTCATAGCCTGAAGCCCACTCGAAGTTGTCCATCAGGCTCCAGACCATGTAACCTTCCATGCGCACACCATGCCTGATGGCCTCTGCCACGGCGGTGATGTGACGCGCAATGTAGTCGGTGCGCAGCGGATCGTGCACATGGGCATCGCGCTTTTCTTCCTTGAAAGCACCGCCGTTTTCCGTCACATAAATCGGCGGCACGGCATAGTCGCCATGCACCCGCAGCAGCAGTTCGGTGAGCCCCTCGGGGTAAACCTCCCAGCCCATTTCGGTAATTTCAAGACCGCTTTGGTGCACATCCCAGATGCCCGCCGCACTGACCACCGAGCGCGAGTAGTAGTTGATGCCCAGAAAATCCATCGGCGTGGCGATGATGTCCATGTCGCCTGCCTGCACCCTGGGTGCATCCGCCCCCAGATGCGCCAGCACGTCAGCCGGGTACTGGCCCTTGAACAGCGGGTCCATGTACCAGCGCAACAGCAAGCCGTCTTCAAGCTCTGTCTTGGCGAGGTCTTCAAGCGAGTTTGTGGCGGGATGCATGGGCGACAAATTGAGCACGATGCCGAGTTTTGATTTACAGCCCTGCGCGCGCAAGGCGTTCAGCGCCATGCCATGGCTAAGCAACAGATGGTGCGACACCTGCATGGCCATGGCGCGACTCTTGTGGCCTGGTGCAAAGACGCCCCGCTTGTGGCCCAGCACCGACATCACCCAGGGTTCGTTGTGGGTGGTGATGGCCTGCACCCGGTCGCCCAGGCGGGCATCCATGCCCAGTGCATATTCCACAAAGCGATGCACCGTGTCGCGGTTGGCCCAACCGCCCTTTGCCTGCAGTTCGGCGGGCAAATCCCAGTGGTTCAGCGTCAGGTACGGCTGAATGCCACGCGCCAGCAAGCCATCGACCACGCGCTCATAAAAATCCAGTCCTTTCTCGTTCCAGGCACCGTCGCCATCGGGGCGAACCCTGGGCCACGACACCGAAAACCGGTAGGCGTTGACGCCCAGGCTGGCCACCAGATCGAGGTCATCAGACCAGCGGTGGTAGTGGTCGCAGGCGATGTCGCCATCGCTGCCGTCGGCAATGGCGCCCGGAACCTGACAGAAGTGGTCCCAGATGGACGGCCCCTTGCCATCTTCAATGGCCGCACCTTCAATCTGGAAAGCGCTGGTGGCCACGCCCCAGACAAACCCAGGGGGAAAACGCAAGCTCACATCGGCAGGCGGATGAAGCTTCATTTAACTGCCCCTGTGGTCATGAACTGCTGTGTCAGCACATAAGCACCGATCAGCGCCACGAACTGCGGCAACAAGCTTTTCTTCGGGATAAATATAGGCATCCGTTTCTCCATTTTCCTGCCTCGGCAATAGCGTCTTTGACGCATGACACACCAGGGTCTTGCCTGGCATATTCATGAAAGCGCTTTCAAGTTTGATTCTAGTGAGGTAAAACCGGCTGACTACCTAGGGAAATCCCGATGAAGGCTAAATAATTGCGGGCCCGCAAGACTCGCGGACCACCAGGCGTGGCGCCGGCACCTGACCGTCAGGTTGCTGGCCGGCCAGCAACTGCAGCATTGCACTGGCAGCCAGACAGCCCTGTTCATAGGCTGACTCATGAATGCTGCTCAAGGGCGGCACGGTGTACATGGCCATGGGCAGGTCGTCAAAGCCTATTAGCGACACATCACGGGGCACCGCCAGGCCGTTCCGGTACAAACCCAGCGCGGCACCCATGGCCATTTGGTCATTGGCGGCAAATATGGCTGTGAACTTCTGCTTGCTGGCAAGCAACTGATTCACCGCCGCCAAGCCGCTGCTTTCATGAAAATCGCCCTTCACAACCAGGTCGGGGTCATAGGCGATGCCCGCTGACTCCAGTGCAACCCGATAACCGCGCAGGCGCTCGTTGGCGTCTGCATGGTTGGCCACACCGGTGATGAACACAATGCGCCGATGCCCCAGGTCAAGCAAACGCTGGGTGGCCAGGCGCCCGCCCTCAAAGTTGTCAAAATTCAGCGAGAACAAGCCCGGCGCCTTAAGGGTTCGCCCGGTCACCACCACCGGCATGGTCTTGGCGCACTCCCGCAAGGCTTTGTCGGGCAGGCGCCCGGTCAACACAATGATGCCGTCCACGCGGCGCGAGCGCAGTACCTCAATACATTTGGCTTCTTCCTGCGCATCCCAGTGCCCGCTGACATAGAGCGCGCTGTAACCCGCGCGATCAAGCTCATGCTCAATGCCACGCAGGGACAAACCGTAAAACGGGCTGTCGATGGCCTGTGTGAGGACGCCGATGCTCAGGGTGCGGCCCCCAGCGAGGGCGCGCGCCATCGGATTGGGCACAAAACCCAGGGCAGCAACGGCCTTGTCAACCGCCTCGCGCTTAAGGTCACTGACCACCGCGGTGCCGTTGAGTATGCGTGATACGGTGCTGGGTGAAACGCCGGCCATCCGCGCCACCATGTCCAATGTGACCACTTGCGACGAACTGGCGGTCTTGGTAGATGGTGAACGTGTGGCAGGTTTTACGTTTGTTTTCATGAAAATTGACTCAAAATAGCAACCTGCAGAGTGTGCAGCATTTAGACACTTCGCCATCCATGGATTTGCCCAAGTCAAAATCGAGCATCTCCGACCAAATTATCTGTTGCGTTTCGCCCCCCATGATCATCAAAGCCCCCCTCAAGCTCGCGACAGATCGCCTTTCACCGTCCATCGCTTTGCTGCTCCTGGCTTGGGGAGCCATCAACACAGGGGCCGGCGCGCAAACTTTATCTGCAGAACATCCCGCCCCCGAAAGCGCCGGGTGGCAACAGTGCATGGCGCTGCGCAGCGACAGCGTTGCCCGTCTGCAGTGCTTTGACCGGTGGGCGCAGCAGCAAGACAACCCGCCACACACCAGTGCAACGGCCACGCAGCCCCGCCAACGCACCGACAGTCCGAAAGCGCCAGCCCTGCCCGTTGCACCGGTCGCCCCGGTTGTCATCACCATGACGGCCCCGGAAGCCCACAACTGCAAAAACCCCCGGTTTACCGACCTGTCGCGCTTTTGGGAGCTCGAAGCCGGCAGCGACTGCGGCACCTTTGGCATACGCGGCTACAACCCCATCAGCCTGTCATGGATCAGTTCGGACAGCGTCAACAAGCAACCTTCATCGCCCGCGCCCGACCATACGGCGACCAGCGTGACCGACTATGCCAACGCTGAAATGCGCATCGGGCTGTCAGTCCGAACGAAGATTGCCACCGGGCTGCTGACCCATAACCAGCCGCTCATCCGCGACTCCTTGTGGTTTGGCTACTCGCAGCAGTCCAACTGGCAACTCTTCAGCGGTGACTTGTCGCGCCCGTTCCGCACCACCGACCACGAAACCGAACTGATCTACATCGCACCGACCGATGTCCCCCTGCCCGCGGGCTGGCGACTGCGCTACAGCGGCATCAGCATCAACCACCAGTCCAACGGCCAGCCCCTGCCCCTGTCGCGCAGCTGGAACCGCACCATCTTGATGGCCGGCATGGAAAAGGATGAGCAGTTCAACGTGATGGGCAAGCTTTGGTACCGCATGCCCGAGGAAACGCAAGATGATGACAACCCCGACATCAGCGACCTGATCGGCCGCGCCGAACTGGCTGGCTACTGGCATGTCAACCCCGACAACACCCTCGGGCTGACACTTCGCCATTCGTTGCGCTCCGACAGCAACGGCTCGTTCCGCCTGGAATGGCTGCGCAAGCTGGGTGACATCGTTCCTACCGGCAGCCAAAGCGGTCTGCGTTTTCACACCCAGTTGTTCAGCGGCTACGGTGATTCGCTGATCGACTACAACCGCAAGCGCACGGTGCTGAGTGTGGGTTTGAGTCTGGTGGACTGGTAACTTCCAAAGCTGCTTGCGCTGGCTTTTTTGGGCTGAAGAATGAAGTCGGTTTGGACCAAGGTTGGCGGATTTCAACTGACCATGAGTTCAACCGCTCATTCGCGCGAGTGACGTCAGCGCGCCAAGGCTGACATGCAGGATCTGCTGTACTCAACCAAAAAGCCGCAGTTGTCCGGGCTCCGCCAGCGGGTTGTCCCACTTGAGCGGTCGGTCTTCGTGTGACAATGCAAGTCACTTAATTCAAGAGAGCCTCCTATGACCGACCCGCGCAACATTGCCCACGACAAGAAGGTGCAGCAAGAGAAGCACCACCACGGTGAAGAAGTTGCGCCAGGTGCGGACAAGACGCCGCAGCCGGGAAAGAAGACGCCGATGGAAGATCATGCGTCTGACACCCCCAAGATACCGGATGAGGCTGATCCCATACCCACCGAAGAGAAGCCCTTGATCTAAATGTGACGGGCCCCGGGACCGCGATCTGTACGTCCGTCGGACGTGGACTCCGGAACCAAAAGTCGGCGCTCTCGCCGCTTGAGCGGGGGTTGAACCCGCTGCGCCAAAAAGCGCTTCATACCGCGGTTTTCCACAATCCGACCTTACTCGTCATGCCAGCACCCTCAGGGGTCGTTTGACGATCGTCTCGCGAAACAGAAGCTTCACTTGCAGCTGGCAAGAACTGTAGACAGTCAAATTGCCGGCTGGCATGGAAGTTTCAGCCTCCACCACCGCTGCATACCGTGACGAGTTCGGGCGGACCAGCCGGCACCGCCATGAGTTCCCGGTGTCCTTGACTGCCATGGCCAGCAATGTCGCTGAATCATGCGCGGCCAGCCAAACTGCCTTGCCCCGCGTTTCCATTCCAGAAATCTGCAGATTTTCTCTGCCCCTTCTGTCTGTTACCGAACAGGGGGCATCGGCATGTTTCACCTAGACTTCATCAGGCGCTGGCCTTGCTTGAAACTGGCCGTTCAGTCGGCTGCTCAGGCTGCAGGCGCACCTGACCTAAAGTCGTGCCCTGACCGGCACATCATTTTTCTTGTTTATTGGAGTACCGCAACATGAGTCTTATTTCCTTCATCAAAGAAGCTGGCGAAAAACTGTTCAATCTGGGCAAGCCCGATGCGATCGCCAAGGAAGCGCCCGCAGATGTTGCCGCGCTCAACCAGAAGGCCGCCGATGCGATTTTGGCTTTCGTCAAGTCCCAGAATTTTGACGTGACCAATCTCGCTGTCGCCTTCGACGGCGCCTCCATGACGGCAACGGTCTCGGGAACGGCCGCTGATCAGGCCACGCGCGAAAAAATTGTCCTGTGTTGCGGCAACGTCAGCTCCGTTGAAAAAGTCAACGACCAATTGACTGTGAATGCCGCGTCAGAAGCGTCCCGCTATTACACCGTCAAGGGCGGCGACACACTGTCGAAAATATCGAAAGAGATGTACGGGGACGCCAACAAATACGATGCGATTTTCGAGGCTAACAAGCCCATGCTGAAAAGCCCGGATCGCATCTACCCGGGCCAGGTATTGCGAATTCCCGCGCTGGCTTGATCCGCTGGCGGTCTGCCAATTTCAGCTTCACACTTTCATCGTCAAGGGGTAACTCATGTCAATTATCTGGGCCGTTCTCATTGGCTTTGTTGTCGGCATCATTGCCAAATTTTTGACCCCCGGCAAAGACCCGAGCGGGTTTTTCATCACGGCGGCCATCGGTATCGCCGGCTCGCTGACAGCGACCTTCCTGGGACGCTCGCTGGGTTGGTACGCCACGGGTGAAACAGCGGGTTTTCTGGGGGCGCTGGTCGGCTCCATCATCTTGCTGCTGCTCTATCGCATGATCAAACGTTGACGGCCCCGTGAGCCAAGCCGGCAGCCGCATTCGCAGGACTCAGTGAATGTAGCGCCGCCTGGGCCACGCAATGTAAATCGCCGGACAGCCCGGGAAGCCAGTCTATCTGACAGGCTGTCACTGGAATTTGTCGGCACACGTTGACTCCGAGGGTTTTCGTCGACAAGCATCCGGCAGCCACGCCCACTTCATGGACATTTATTCCAGCCACATACCATCCGCTTGGATGGTGTTATGATGGCCCCATGAAACAAGCCAGCACCTTCACCCCCGCCAAGTCCAAGCTGGCCGAGTCCGAAAAAATCACCATCAACCTCGGTTTTGTCGACCTGGGGCAGATTGACCTGCTGGTAACCGAGGGCTTTTACAGCAACCGCACCGACTTCATCCGCACCGCCATCCGCAACCAGCTCAGCACCCATTCGGAGGCCGTCAAGCAGGTGGTGGCGCGCAAGATGCTGGTGCTGGGCCTGCAGCATTTCAGTGCCGACGAGTTGCGCACCTTGCAGGCGGCGCAGCAGACACTGCAAATCCGTGTGCTCGGTCTCGCCACCATTGCGCCCGACGTGACGCCGGAGTTGGCCCTGGCCACCATCGACTCGATCGAAGTGCTGGGCGCGCTGCAGGCAAGCCCGGCAGTCAAGGCCGCGCTTGCCAGCCGCCTGCGCTGAGCGCGCCCCACCCTCTCACACCCGATTCACCCCCAGAAAGATCACATGAACAACAACTTCCAAACCTTGATGCGCCAAGCCACCGGGCTGACGCAGGCCGGCAGCTTGAATGAAGCCACCGCGGCCATCCAGCGCGCCTTGCGCGGCGCCAGTGGCCCCGATGGCGCGAGCGCAGCGGATTCGCCGCTGGTGCTGGAGGACTGCGTCTTTGAGGTCGATGCTCCGGCACCGGCCGCCCCCGAAACCGAGACCCGCACTGATGCGCCAACCGGCGCCGGGGAGTTCACGTCCGGCACCCACACACAAGGCGCCCTGACGCGCCGTTACAAACTCTACACGCCACCGGGCAAGTGGGATCAACCGATGCCGCTGGTTGTGATGCTGCACGGCTGCACCCAGAATCCGGACGACTTCGCCGCCGGCACCAGCATGAACCAGCGGGCCAGCGAGCAGGGCTTTTGCGTGCTGTACCCGGAGCAGTCACAAGACGCCAACCCCTCACGCTGCTGGAACTGGTTCAAACACAACCATCAGCAGCGCGGTCGCGGCGAACCGGCCCTGCTCGCCAGCATGACGCAGGCGGTGATGAAGCAGCGGCGCATTGACCCCCGGCGCGTCTTCATCGCCGGCCTGTCAGCCGGAGGCGCCATGGCCGCCATCGTGGCTGCGGCCTACCCCGAGATCTTTGCCGCGGTCGGAGTTCACTCCGGTCTGCCGACCGGCGCCGCCAGCAACGTGGCCGAGGCGCTGATGGTCATGAAAAGCGGCGAGCTAAGCATCGTCATGCCCGGCAAGGGACAGCACTTGGGCGCTGCGACGAAGGGCTCGCTGCGGCCGCAGACCAGCGTGCCGACCATCGTTTTCCACGGTGACCAGGACACCACGGTACACCCGCGCAATGGTGAACATGTGATTGCGGCGGTGCTGGGCAGTGGCGCCGCCGGCCCCCGGGTGGAACAAGGCGTGTCGGCGCGCGGTCGGCGTTACACCCGTTCCACCCGCCATGCGTCGCACGGCCGCGCGGTGACCGAGCACTGGCTGGTGCATGGGGCCGGACACGCCTGGTCGGGCGGCTCGGCCGAAGGCTCCTACACCGATGGCAGCGGCCCCGACGCCACACGCGAGATGCTGCGTTTCTTCTTCGAACAACGGGCCTGACGGCGGCTGGCCGGCAAAGTCGCCGCGCCCAGAAAGAACGATGCCGTGCGTTATCGCACAGACTCGAAATGAGTCTGCTGCAAAAATAATTCCAACCAGCCTTGATCGCCGAACTGCCTTTGGCACAGCAGCCCGGTCGATTGGCGCTTGGCCAATGGTGTCTGGCATGGGTCGCGCTCAGACGTCACCCAGGCCCGGGCATTGACTTAAACACCTCATAGGAGACATCCATGGATACATCCACTTTCCCCAATAAAACTGCTGCCACTGCCGCAGGTGCTGCCAGCGAGATGGCCGGATACATCGGCACCTCTGCGGAGCATGTGCTGGCCGCGACCAAAGATGCAGGCCAACAAATCGGTGCGGTCGCCAAAGGCGAAATGGCCACTTTGAGAGCGGAACTGGACAGCTTGACTTCCCGTATTTCGAGCATGTCTGAATTTGAATTGGCGGCTGCCAAAGAGAAACTTCTGGCGAGGATGGAATCCACCAAGGCGGCAGCCAGAACCGTTGCCGCGGATCTGACTCAGCACTTCAACCATGGCGTGGACGTGACCACCGACCATGTGAAAGAGCGCCCGCTGCAGTCTGTGGCGGTCGCCGCCGGCGTTGGCATCTTGTTGGGCATGTTGATCTCGCGTCGATAGCGCATCGGTATGCCATGGGCCGAACCGGCCTGCTGTGTGGTGTCGAACCCGGCACCATGCTGGCGACCGCCCAGATGCCCATGCCCGTCGACGCTACTTAGGCCGAGCCACCGGCGAGGTTCAAAGACGGCTTCCTGACGTTGGGGCGGCGACAGCAACCGAAAACACGCCCCTGAAACCGACCATGGTCAAGTCCGGAAAATTCCTCATGACACCCAACAACACTGGGCCGGTGCGCTCTACTTCACCAACTGATTCAGCTGAATGATCGGCATCAGCACCGCAAGCACGATCAGCATCACCACCCCGCCCATGGCCACGATCAGCAGCGGCTCCAGCAGGGTGGCGAGTTGCATGGCGCGGCGCTGCACCTCGGTGCTGAGCTGTTTGGCCGCGCGCTGCAGCATCAGCGGCAGCGTGCCGGTTTGCTCACCCAGGCGCGCAAACATGGCCAGAAGCCCCGGAAAGCGCTTTTTTTGTGACAGCGCGGAGGCCAGCGGCGCGCCTTCTCGCACCAGCACCAGGGCGTCGAGCGCGTCGGTGCGCATGGCCCGGTTGGACAGGGTTTGCGCGGCTGCCTGCAAGGCTTTCAAGATAGGCACCCCTGCGGAGGCCAGCATGGCCAGGGTGCTGGCAAAACGCGCCGAGTTGTAGCTGCGTGACATCTTGCCCAGAATCGGCAGATTCAGCCAGGCGGCATCGAACTTTTCACGCACCTGTTCATTCGCCAGCGCCAAACGGGCAGCAAAAACCCCAGCCACCAAAGCGATCAGCAGCAGCCAGCCGTAACTCCTGAGGAAGGCGCTGGTGTTGATCATGATCACCGTGAGCAGGGGCAGCGCGCGCTTGCTGCCGGCAAACACGTTGGCCACCTGCGGCACCACGTAGGTCACCAGGAACAGCACAATGACAACGGCCACCAGCGACACGATGGCCGGGTACAGGGCGGCGCCGATCAGCTTGGCTTTGAGCGCGTGCTGTTCTTCGAGGTCGTCGGCCAGACGTTCCAGCACCAGACCCAGGTTGCCGCTTTGCTCGCCGGCACCGATCACCGCGACGAAGATATCCGAAAACTCGCGCGGGTGCTGGGCCAGCGCCTTGGCAAACGGCGTGCCGCCATTGACCTCGGCGCGCAGCGTAGCAACCAGCTCGCGCTCGGGCGTTTTTTCGGCCTCGTCCGACAGCGACGAGAGCGCACGCTCCAGCGGCAGGCCGGAAGACACCAGGCCGGCGAGCTGGCGTGTCCAGATGGCCAGAGCAGTGGCGCTGAACACGCGTCGATAAGACCGCCTCTGCCCGCCGGCATTGGCCTTGTCACCGGCCTGGGCACTGACAGGTTCCACCTTGAGCGGCACCAGCGCCTGGCCGCGCAGCAGACCGCGCGCCGCCTTGGCCGAGTCGGCCTCGATCACACCCTTGCGGGTGTCGCCGGCGGCGCTGATGGCTTCGAAGGAATAAACCGGCATGGGCGATGGATTCCTGAGCCTAGTCGCGGGTGACGCGCAGCAGTTCTTCGCGCGAGGTCAGTCCCAGGCGCACCAGGCGTTCGCCGTCTTCGCGCATCAGCACCATGCCCGAGGCAATGGCCGCCGCGCGGATGTCGGCCTCGGAGGCGCGGCTGTGAATCTGGGCGCGAATGGCGTCGTCAGTGACAAGCAGCTCGAAGACGCCGCTGCGGCCGCTGTAGCCGGTCTGGCCGCACTGGGGGCAGCCGACGGGCTGGAAATTGGTGACGATGACGGACGGCGCCTTGCAATGCGGGCACAGCTTGCGCACCAGGCGCTGTGCCAGCACGCCGAGCAGGCTGGAGCTCAACAGGAACGGCTCGACGCCCATGTCGGTCAGGCGCGTCACGGCGCTGGCGGCGTCATTGGTGTGCAGCGTGGCCAGCACCAGGTGGCCGGTCAGCGAGGCCTGAATGGCGATCTGCGCGGTCTCGAAGTCGCGGATTTCACCGATCATGATGATGTCGGGGTCTTGCCGCAGGATGGCGCGCAGGGCCTTGGCGAAAGTCAAATCGATTTTCGGATTGACCTGGGTCTGGCCGACGCCCGCCAGCTCGTACTCGATCGGGTCTTCCACCGTCATGATGTTGTTGTGGGCGGCGTCCAGCCGTTGCAGCGCCGCGTAGAGCGTGGTGGTTTTGCCCGAGCCGGTGGGGCCGGTCACCAGCACAATGCCGTGCGGCTGCGTCACCAGGTGCTCGAAACGACGCAACACCTCGCCCTGCATGCCCAAAGCCTCCAGGCTCAAGCTGCCCTCGGATTTGTCGAGCAAACGCAGCACGGCGCGCTCGCCATGGGCGCTGGGCAGCGTGGACACGCGCACATCGACCGCGCGGGTGCCAATGCGCAGGCTGATACGGCCGTCCTGCGGCAGGCGGCGCTCGGCAATGTCGAGCTCGGCCATGATTTTCAGGCGCGAGATCAGCGCCGCGTGCAGTGCCCGGTTGGGCTGCACCACCTCGCGCAGCGTGCCGTCGACACGAAAACGAACGGATGAATGGCGCTCGTACGGCTCAATGTGGATGTCGCTGGCGCCGTCGCGCGCGGCCTGCGTCAGCAGCGCATTGAGCATGCGGATGATGGGCGCGTCGTCCGAGGTTTCCAGCAGGTCTTCGATGGCGGGCAAGTCCTGCATCATGCGCGACAGGTCAGTGTCACTCTCGACCTCGCTGACCACAGCCGCCGCGCTCGACTCGCCTCGGGCATAGGCTGCGCTGATGCGCTGGATCAGCGCGTTGGCCGCCAGCGTCTGCATCAGGCTGTGCGGGTATTTGCGCAGTACCTCGCCGATGGCGCCAGGGGCAGACTCGGGGTGCACCAGCAGGGTAAGGGCACCCGCGTCCTCTTCCAGCAAAAGCTGGTGGCTGCGGGCAAAGGCATAAGGCAGTGGGTAACGCATGGGCCAGCTCGTTGGCTGTTGCTTACTGAGCGGGCGCGCCCAGCGGGGCGGGTGTGCTGTCCGGGGCCGCCCTGGCAGGCGCCGGCGGCAACAGCGGCGCCTCGTTGATCGGCAGCAGCATGCTCGGCGTCGGCTGGGCTTTTTGCAGGCCGGCGCGCATCAGGTCGTAGCGGTCCAGCGAGAGCTGGTCAGTGTCTTGCGCATCGCGCACCACCACCGGGCGCAAAAACACCATCAGGTTGGTCTTCTTGCGGCTGCGGTTTTCGCTCTTGAACAAATTGCCGAACAGCGGCACATCGCCCAGACCCGGCACTTTTTCCTGGTTTCCCGAGTACTCGTCCTGCAGCAGGCCGCCCAGCACCACGATGGCGCCGTCTTCGACCAGCACGTTGGATTCGATGGTGCGCTTGTTGGTGGTGGGGCCGCTGGTGGCGTTCAGGGTGGAGGCCAGCACGCTGGACACCTCCTGGTAGATGGCCAGCTTGACGGTGCCGTTTTCACTGATTTGCGGCCTGACCTTGAGCGTCAGGCCGACGTCCTTGCGCTCGAAGGTCGTGAACGGGTTGACAGAGCCGCTGCTGCTGCCGGTATTGGTGAACTGGCCCGTGGGAAAAGGCACATTCTGGCCGATCACGATCTTGGCCTCTTCGTTGTCCAGCGTCAGCAGATTGGGGGTGGAAAGCACATTGCCGCTGCCGCTTTCCTCAAGGAATCGGGCCAGAAAACCCAGCACATAGACGCCATTGGTCTTGCGCACAGCGCCGTAGTTCAAGCCGCGCGCGGGCAACACAGCGCCGTTGCCGGTCGCCAGGTCAATAATGTTTCTGCCACCAGCGCCAAAATTGGTGCCCAGCAGCCCGATGATGGTGTCCCCGGCCTGGCCGAGGGCGCCCTGCCACTGGATGCCGAATTCAGCCACCCGGTCGGCGCTGACCTCGGCGATCAGGCTCTCGACAAACACCTGGGCGCGCCGGCCGTCGAGCTTGTCGATGACGGCGCGCAATTGGCGGTATTGCGGCTCGGGCGCGGTGATGATGAGCGAGTTGGTGGCCACATCGGCCTGAATCTGACCGCCGGTAGTGGCTTGCGCCGCGGCCACGCCGGCAGCTCCCGGAGTGCTCCCCGCGCCGGGCGCACCCGTGGGCGCCGCCGCTGGGGCCGGACCACCGCTGACGGCAGCGCGCAGCGTGGCTGCGATTTTGGTGGCATCGGCGTTTTTCAGATAGACCACATGAATGTTGCCCGCCTCGCCATTGCTGCTGCCCGCTTCGGGCTGGTCGAGGCGCGCCACCAGAGAGCGAGCCAGCGCCAGTTGCGCGCCGTTGGCGGCCCGCAGAATCAGGCTATTGGAGCGCGGCTCGGCGATCAGCGTGGTTTTGAAAGAGGTGTCGGCCTGGCCGGGTGGTGCGGCCGAGCTGCTGGAACCGAGCAGACGCAGCACCAGCGGCGCCAGGTCGGAGGCGATGGCATGCTGCAGCGCAATCACCTCGACATCGGTGGCATTGGCCACGTCCATGGCGGCAATGATGCGCCCCATGCGGCGCAGGTTGTCGGCGTAGTCGGTGATCACCAGCGAGTTGTTGCCGGGGTTGGCGTTGATGGTGTTGTTGGGGCTGATCAGCGGCCGCAATATCGGCACCAGGTTGTTGGCTGACTCGTAATTCAGCTTGAAGATTTGCGTGACGATCTGGTTGCCCGACGGCAGACGGCCGTCCTCGCCATCGCGCACCGTGACGCCGACACTTTGCAGCTTGGCATCGGCCTCGGGCACGACCTTGTACAGGCCGTCCGACTCCACCAGGGTGTAGCCCTGCAAGCGCAGCGCCGCCACAAACTGACCCATGGCGGCGGCGCGGCTCACAGGCCTGTCGGTCACCAGCGTCATGGTGCCCTTGACGCGCGGGTCCACCACCACATTGCGCCCGGTGATGCTGGCAAAGGTGCGGGCCACCGCGTCGATCTCGGCATTGTTGAAGTTCAGCGTCACCAGCTCAGCCGACCTGGCTGAGGTTTGCGTCATGGCATTCGGGGGATACATCACCATGACACTGGCCAGCAGGATGCCGATCGCGACCGACACCATGGTGCGCGGGGTTCTAAAAGAGTTCACTTGATTCATGCTGGTTCAACCCACTTTGATGATGGAACGCGCGCCTTGGCGCCGCCCGATGAGGTTCAAAAGATTGGACAGGGCCGCCTGGTGCTCGGCCACGGCGCTGGCCTCGCCATTAAAGCGCAACTGGCCGCCCACCCATTGGCCACTGCCCGAAATTTGCAGACTGCCCTGCAGCGTCGTCAACGCCAGCTTGACCGGCGTGCCGCCCGTCAAATTGAAACGGTAACTGCCCATGGGGCGCAGCGTGGACAGGTGCGAGGACAGGTTCATGGCGTCGAGTTGCGCCGCGCCGCTGAGCTGCAGGCGCCCGGCGGCCCAGGCCAGCGTCAGGCCCTGCGTGCTCAGGTTCAGCTCGCCCTGCGGCTGCACCGTGTTCCAGGGTGTGCCCAGGCCTGACAACAGCCTGGCGGGCCACTGCGACTGGGCGTCTGACAGCGCCAATTGAAAACCGTTCCAGCGCGGCTGCATGCGCATCGCCCAGGCTTGCTGCATGCAGCACTCGGCGTTCAGTTGCAGTGTGGCGCCCGTCAGTGCCGGAGCCAGATGCCAGTCCAGCCGGCCCGGCAGCGTGGCAACCTCCTGGCTGCCGGCGCCGCCCGTGAGCGTGACACGGGCCGAACCCGTCCACACGGTGCCGCGGGTCTCCTGCAACAACACCTGGCCAGCGCTGGCGCGCTGCACCAAGGCTGACAGCCAGCGCGCCGGCGCAAAGACCAGCACGCTCAGCATCAAACCCAACAGCGCGCCGGAAAGCGCCCAGCGCCAGGGTGTGCTTGCCTGCATCGGTTTCATGGCCGCGCACCCAGGTTCAGCACCAGAGTGCCGTCCCAGCCGCCAGCCGGATTGCGCACCAGGCGCGCCTCGACCGGTGCGGAGTGGGCGTTTTGCCGGACCGTGGCCAGCCATTGCGCCAGAGCACTGGCACTGACCGCCTTGAGCGTGACAGTGGCACGGTCAACCTGTATGTTCATCTGCGCGCCGCTGCCCAACTGCGCCAGTGCGGCATCGAGCGCCTGGCGCGCCTGGTCGGGCGGCAGCACAGGCTGCGCCTGCAGGACTTTGGCCTGGGCTTGCAGGCGCTGCATGTGCTGCAACTGGGCGTCGAGCGCCCGGTGCTGCGCCGGTGCCGCTTTCAGCACCGCCAGCGCCGGCGCCAGCGCCAGCCACCACAGCAGGGCCAGGCTGACCAACACGCCGCCCAGCATCACCAGGCGCTGTTCGCGTGGCGATACGCTGTGCCAGCGGGTTCGCAAAGTCGCCAGCAGCTTCATGGTGTCGCCCCCGCCCGGACAACCCATTGCGCACCGTCCCAGGCGGCCGCCAGGCCCTGCTGCCTGAGCGCCAGCGTCACCCGCGCCTGCTCTGCGTCGGAGGCGACCGGCGCCTTGGCGCGCAGTTCCTGCGCCGCGTAGTCAAGCGCTGTGAGTGTTTGCGTGGCAGGCAGCACGGCGCCCAACGTTGAGAGCATGGCTTCCAGGTCAGCGTCGCTTGCCGCGCCGCTGCCGCGCTGCAGGGCGGCCACTTCGCGCGCCATTTGCAGCGGTGCATCGACCACCACGGGAATCTTGGGGAAGGTTTGCGTGAGCACCGCGCGCACCGCCTGGTGCTTGGCTTGCAGCGCCGCATGCTCGCGCCAGGCCCAGGCATTCAAGCCCGCCAGGTTGACCAGCACCAGCGCCACCAGGGCCAGCCGCGCCGCCCGCCACTGCGGGGAGCGCAGCAAATTTTTCGCCCCCTGCGCCAGCTGCGCCCAGGCCCGATTCCGGTTGGCATTGACCAGCTCGAATTGGGCCAGGTCCCAGGGCGTTTGTGCCGCCTGCAGCAGCCGCTCGGGCCGCTGCAGCAAGGTGATTGGGCGCTTGAACAGGCTTTCGGCCAGGGCGGCCACGGCGGGCTCGGCGACCACTTCAGGCGGGTCAGCCTTCGCCGGCGCGTCACCCAGCCAGGCCACAGCAGCGGCAGACAGGGGGCACTGCACCAGATTAGCACCCAGCAACATGGGATGCTGCTCGTCGCCCAGCACATACAAGGTGTGCGCCAGCGCCTCGGGGGTGAACTCGGGCACGATGCGGCTGACCGCCAGACCGGCCTGGGCCAGCGCCTGCAAGTGCGCGCCGAGCCAGGCCTTGTCGCAAGCCGCCACCCATATCGGTGCCTCTGCCACTGGCTGGGGCTGTAGCGCCAGGTGCAACTGCGCCGGGTCGTCGAGCAGGCGCTCTTCGAGCAAGCCGTCCAGAATGGCGCGCAGGCGGCTGGCGCCACGCTCGGCCATCAGTCCACGCGCCAGGCTGCCCCTGGGCAACTGCACCTGGTGCCAGGACAAGGCAGACATGGGCAGCAGCACCACCACCTCGGTCTGGCGCGCGGCTGGCAAAAGCGCCAGCGGCACGCTGGCGTGGCTGGCCGGCGCGCCGCCGTCCACGCTCAGCACGTAGTCGTACTGTGCAGAGGCATCCGCGCTGGCAGTGGGCAGGGAAATGATCAGGGAAGTCATACAGGTGGGCAGGGTCGGATCATTGTATGAGGGGCTGGCTGGACTGGACCACCTCGCGCGTTCGGCTCAGAATTTTGACCTGCATGCCATCGCGCTGCAGCACCGAGGTTTCCTGCAGAATCGTCTGGCCCACCCGGAGCTGCCCGGTCACGCTGAAAAACCGCGTCGCCACGGCGTGCAGGCCGGCTAAGAGCTTGATTTCAGAATCGCCGATGCGCTTCTCGGCGTCAGGCAGTGTGCTCAGGTGCTGCAGGTCGCGCGCCCCCGCCAGCGAACGCGCCTGGGCCATGTCCATGTTTTCGATGCAGGCCATCAGCACCTCGGGCGTTGCGGTGTTGAGATTGACCGGCGTGCGTGCCGGCAGCAGCGTCACATACGGGCGCAGAGTTTGCAGGGTGGCGGGTGACAGCCCGAGCCAGACCAGATCCGGCACGGCTTGCGGGC
>JAABQI010000225.1 GCA_011391545.1 Rhodoferax sp. | reverse complement strand
ATCACCAAGGAAATCATGCAGGTGGCGCTGGCGCAGGCCAAGGAAGCCCGCATGCACATTCTGGGCAAGATGACCGAGGCGATGGCCGTGGCCAAGACCGAGGTGTCCACTTTTGCACCTCGCCTGTTCACCATGAAGATCAACCCCGAGAAGATCCGTGACGTGATCGGCAAGGGCGGCTCGGTGATTCGTGCGCTGACCGAGGAAACCGGCACGCAGATCAACATCGACGAAGATGGCACCATCACCATTGCCTCGGCTGACCCGGCCAAGGCCGAAGAAGCCAAGCGCCGCATCGAGCAGATCACCGCCGAGGTTGAAATCGGCAAGATCTACGAAGGCCCGGTTGTCAAGATTCTTGATTTCGGCGCACTGATCACTTTGTTGCCCGGCAAGGATGGCCTGTTGCACATCAGCCAGATCGCCCATGAACGCGTCGAAAAGGTCACCGACTATTTGTCCGAAGGCCAGATCGTCAAGGTCAAGGTCTTGGAAACAGATGAAAAAGGCCGTGTCAAGCTGTCCATGAAAGCGCTGCTGGAGCGCCCGGCACAGGAAAACCGAGGTTGATCATTCATCATTTGAAATTGATGGCCGATGGCTCGATTCAAAAGGGCTTGAGGCGCAAATAACAATGCAAGCGATTGAAATCACAAGTTATGGAGCGCCGGACGTTTTGCGTCTGGTTGAGCGACCGGTGCCAGTGGCTGGCGCCGGGGAGTTGCTTATTCGCGTGACTGCCAGTGGTGTCAACCGGCCCGATGTGTTGCAGCGTATGGGCTTGTACCCGGTGCCGCCGGGTGCCTCGGACATTCCCGGTCTGGAAGTGGCGGGTGTGGTTGAGCAGGGCGATGCGGCTGAGTTGTCAATGGCTGGCTTCAAGCTGGGGGACCGGGTCTGCGCTTTGGTCGCGGGTGGCGGTTACGCCCAGTGGTGCGTGGCGCCGATTGCCCAATGCCTGCCGGTGCCCGACGGCCTGAGTGATGTGCAGGCTGCAAGTCTGCCCGAGACCTTTTTCACGGTTTGGAGCAACCTGATGGACCGCGGCCGCCTGGCAGCGGGTGAGACGGTGTTGGTCCAGGGCGGGACCAGCGGCATCGGTGTCACGGCGATCCAACTGGCGAAAGCCATGGGGGCGCAGGTGTTTGGGACCGCAGGCAGTGATGACAAGTGCGCAGCCTGTCTGGCCCTTGGCGCTGATGCGGCGATCAATTACAAGACGCAGGATTTTCAGGCCGAGATTGCCAGGCTCACGCAGGGGCAGGGCGTCGATGTGATTCTGGACATGGTGGCTGGCGACTATGTGGCCAGGGAGGTGCAGAGCTTGCGCGAGGATGGCCGACTGGTCATCATTGCCGTGCAAGGGGGCACTAAAAGTGAATTCAACGCGGGCCTGGTGTTGCGCCGCCGCCTGACGATCACCGGCTCGACCTTGCGGCCCCGGTCGGTGGCGTTCAAGGCGGAGATTGCGCAGGCGTGTCTGAAGACCGTATGGCCCCTGCTGGCAAGCGGCCAGATCAAGCCGGTGATTCACAGTGTGTTTGCAGCCGCCGATGCGGCCAGGGCGCATGCCTTGATGGAATCCAACCAACATGTTGGCAAAATTGTTTTGACTTGGGAAAAAGCATGAAAAAGAAGCTGATCGCAGGCAACTGGAAAATGAACGGCAGCCTGGCTGCCAATGAAGCCTTGCTCAAAGGTTTGCTGGCAGGTGTGGGGCAGCCCGCCTGTCAGGTGGCTGTCTGTGTGCCTTCGGTATACATGGCGCAATGTCAGGCTTTGCTGGCCGGCAGCGTCATCGAACTGGGTGCGCAGGATGTTTCCAGCCACGAGAGCGGTGCCTACACAGGTGAAATTGCGCCTGCCATGCTCAAGGAATTTGCGGTGCACTACGTCATCGTCGGGCATTCGGAGCGACGTCAGTATCACGGCGAAACCGATGAGCTCGTGGCGCTCAAGGCGCAGCGCGCCCTTGCCAGCGGTATCACGCCGATTGTCTGTGTCGGTGAAACGCTGGCAGAACGCGAGGCGGGAAAGACCGAGGAAGTGGTCAAGCGCCAATTGGCCGCGGTGATTCACACCAACGGCCATTGCATCAGTGAAGTGGTGGTGGCCTATGAGCCGGTTTGGGCCATTGGCACCGGACTCTCCGCGACGGCAGAACAGGCGCAACAGGTCCACGCTGTGCTGCGCGCGCAATTGAAGGCGGCAACGGCCAATGCGGACCGCATCAAGTTGCTTTATGGCGGCAGCATGAATGCGGCCAATGCCGGCAGTCTGCTGGCCCAAGCCGATATTGATGGCGGCTTGATTGGCGGCGCCGCACTCAAGATCCAGGATTTCTTAACCATTATTGCTGCAGCTTCCTGAAACAGGGTGTTGCTGGCTATTTATTCAGGAGTGATTTATGAATGTTTTATTGACGGTGATGCTGGCGGTGCAGATGATTTCAGCCGTGACCATGGTTGGCCTCATCCTGGTCCAGCATGGCAAGGGCGCCGACATGGGGGCCGCTTTTGGCAGTGGCGGTTCGGGCAGTTTGTTTGGCGCCAGCGGTAGCGCCAATTTCCTGTCGCGCACCACCGCTGTGCTGGCCACCCTGTTTTTTGTCAGCACCTTGATGCTGGCCTATTTGGGGTCGGCTCGTCCTGCCGCGAGTTCGGGCAGTGTGCTTGAAAATGCAGCGTTGACAGCCCCTGTGCCGACGGCTGTTCCAGCGCTTCAGGCCGCCTCAGGCGCGGCGCAAATCCCGGCCAAATAATCGCTTGTGAAAATGCCTTCTCCTCAGGGGATGTGAGGGGATTTCAGGGTAAACTCTAGGCTCTCCGGCCAGATCAGCAAGTGTTCAAACACAAGCGCGATGGCCGGTTGAAATGAACTGCCGTCGTGGTGAAATTGGTAGACACGCTATCTTGAGGTGGTAGTGGCGAAAGCTGTGCGAGTTCGAGTCTCGCCGACGGCACCAAGTTAATTTGTTTGATGTATGTCAATGTGTCAAACAGTCGATTGAATACACTGAAAATATGAACCTAGAACAGTATTTGCCAGTCATTCTTTTCATTCTGGTTGGCATTTCGGTTGGTGTCATGCCACAGGTCATTGGTTATATTCTTGGCCCCAATCGACCAGACCCAGCAAAAAATTCCCCTTACGAATGCGGCTTTGAAGCCTTCGGCGATGCCCGGATGAAGTTCGACGTCCGCTACTACCTGATCGCCATTCTTTTCATCCTGTTCGATCTGGAAACTGCGTTGCTGTTTCCGTGGGCGATAGCGCTCAAGGATTTGGGACTTTTCGGCTTTTTGGTGGGTCTGGAAATCGTGACCATTCTGACCATTGGCTTTGTGTACATGTGGATCAAAGGCGCCCTCGATTGGGAGTAAGACGATGATTGAAGGTATTCTCAAAGAGGGTTTTGTCACCACGAGCTACGACTCTGTGGTGAATTGGGCCAAGACCGGTTCGGTTTGGCCCATGACCTTCGGTCTGGCTTGTTGTGCGGTTGAAATGATGCACGCCGCAGCCGCCCGCTACGACATCAGCCGCTTTGGTGCTGAGGTGTTTCGCCCGAGTCCGCGTCAGTCCGACCTGATCATTGTGGCTGGCACCCTGACCAACAAGATGGCGCCAGCCTTCCGCAAGGTCTATGACCAGATGGCTGAGCCGCGCTGGGTGATCAGCATGGGTTCATGCGCCAATGGCGGCGGTTATTACCACTACAGTTATTCGGTGGTACGGGGTTGTGACCGCATTGTTCCGGTTGACGTGTATGTGCCGGGCTGTCCGCCCACGGCAGAAGCGCTGATTTACGGGATCATCCAGTTGCAGCGAAAAATTCGACGCACGCAAACGATTGCTCGCACTTAAAGGGTTGACGATGACTGTGTATGCTGTAAACCCACACACGCTCAAAACGCAGGTCGATGCGGCATTGGGTGATCTGGTCAAGAGCAGTGCTGTGGCACTGGGTGAGCTGACGGTGGTGGTTGATGCCGCCAATTATTTTCAGGCGGCCAAGATCCTTCGCGACGACCCGGCCTGCTGTTTTGAGCAAATGGTGGACCTGTGCGGTGTGGATTACTCCACCTACAAGAACGAGGTCTGGCCAGGTCTCAGGTTTTGTGTGGTGCTGCATTTGCTGTCGGTGAGTCTGAACCAGCGTGTGCGACTGAAAGCCTTCGTGTCCGATGACCTGGCACCCGTCATGCCCTCGATTTGCAGTCTCTGGAGCGGCGCCAACTGGTTCGAGCGTGAAGCGTTTGATTTGTTCGGCATCGTGTTTGAAGGCCATGACGACCTGCGCCGCATTCTGACCGACTACGGTTTCATCGGCCATCCGTTCCGCAAAGATTTCCCCATGCTGGGCAATGTGGAAATGCGTTATGACGCAGAGCAAAAACGTGTGATCTATCAACCGGTCACGATCGAGCCGCGCGAAATCACACCGCGCATCATCCGTGAAGAAAACTACGGAGGCCCTGCTACCCAGCAGTAAGAGACATGGCTGACATCAAGAACTACACCCTGAATTTTGGGCCGCAGCATCCGGCGGCGCACGGCGTCTTGCGCTTGGTCCTCGAGCTCGATGGCGAAGTCATCCAGCGCGCCGACCCGCACATTGGCCTGCTGCACCGTGCCACCGAAAAGCTCGCCGAGAGCAAGACCTACATCCAGGCCCTGCCTTACATGGACCGCCTTGATTACATGTCCATGATGTGCAATGAGCAGGCCTATTGCCTGACCATTGAGAAAATGCTGGAACTCGACGTGCCCTTGCGCGCCCAGTACATCCGGGTCATGTTTGCCGAAATCACGCGCCTGCTCAATCACCTGCTGTGGGTCGGGGCGCACGCCATCGACTGCGGCGCAATGACCGTCATGTTGTTTGCCTTCCGCGAACGGGAAGACCTGCTTGACATCTATGAGGCGGTCAGCGGCGCGCGCATGCACGCGGCCTATATTCGTCCGGGTGGTGTTTACCGCGATCTGCCGGACACGATGCCGCGCCATTCGCCCAACAAGATTCGCAGTGCCAAGTCCACGGAGCGGCTCAATCAAGCCCGTGACGGCAGCCTGCTGGACTTCATTGACGACTTCACCCGGCGCTTCCCCACCTATCTGGCCGAATACCACACGCTGTTGACCGATAACCGCATCTGGAAGCAGCGCACGGTCGGCATTGGTGTCGTGACGCCCGAGCGCGCCCTCAACCTCGGCTTCACCGGTCCCATGTTGCGTGGTTCGGGTATCGCCTGGGACTTGCGCAAAAAGCAGCCTTACGAGGTTTACGACCAGCTCGACTTTGACATTCCGGTCGGCAAGACCGGTGACACCTATGACCGTTATCTGGTGCGCATGGAAGAGATGAAGCAGTCCAACCGCATCATCAAGCAGTGCGTGGACTGGCTCCGTGTCAACCCCGGGCCAGTCATCACCGACAACCACAAGATTGCGCCGCCCGACCGTGAGTCCATGAAATCGAACATGGAAGAGTTGATTCACCATTTCAAGCTGTTCACTGAGGGTTTCTCCGTGCCCGAGGGCGAGGCCTATGCGGCCATTGAGCATCCGAAGGGCGAGTTTGGCATTTACCTGATCAGTGATGGTGCCAACAAGCCTTATCGTCTCAAGATTCGTCCGCCCGCTTTTGTGCACCTCGCCGCACTCGACGAGATGGGCAAGGGCCACATGATTGCCGATGCGGTGGCAATTATTGGAACGATGGACATTGTGTTTGGGGAAGTTGACCGATGATTTCTGAAGAATCCAAAGCGCGCTTCGCCAAAGAAGTCGCAAAGTACCCGGCTGATCAAAAACAGTCGGCGGTGATGGCCTGCCTGACCATCGTTCAGCAGGAGCTGGGTTATGTCAGCGCCGAGAGCGAGCAGTTGGTGGCAGACTACCTTGGAATGCCAGCAATTGCGGTGCACGAGGTCACCAGCTTCTACAACATGTACAACCAGAAACCGGTTGGCAAGTACAAGCTCAATGTCTGCACCAATCTGCCCTGTCAGCTGCGTGATGGGGGCAAAGCCATGGCGCATCTGAAAGACAAGCTGGGCATTGACAACGACCAGACCACGCCCGACGGCCTGTTTACCTTGCAGCAGTGCGAGTGTCTTGGCGCTTGTGCCGACTCTCCGGTGATGCTGGTGAACGACACCACCATGTGCAGCTTCATGACCAACGACAAGCTCGACCAGCTCATTGATGGTTTGCGGTCGGCCGAGGTGAATTCATGAACGCCCAACAAATTCTGGCGCAGTTTCAGGCCACCGGGCAAGAGACCGCATTCCATAACAGGCACATCAATCCCCAGATTTATGCCGGCTTGACCGGCAACAACTGGCGTCTGAAAGACTATGAAGCCCGTGGCGGCTACCAGGCATTGCGCACGGTGCTTGGTCTGGACGGCGGCACCGGCATGACACAGGACCAGGTGATTGCCACCGTCAAGGAGTCTTCATTGCGCGGACGTGGCGGAGCCGGATTCCCGACCGGGCTCAAGTGGAGTTTCATGCCGCGCCAGTTCCCGGGGCAGAAATACCTGGTCTGCAATTCTGACGAAGGTGAGCCCGGCACCTGCAAAGACCGTGAAATCATGGAGTTCAATCCGCATATCGTGATTGAGGGCATGATCATCGCCGCCTACGCGATGGGTATTTCGGTAGGCTACAACTACATTCACGGTGAAATATTTCACACCTACCTGCGTTTTGAAGAAGCGCTGGAAGAAGCGCGTGCGGCCGGCCTGCTGGGTGACAACATCCTGGGCAGCAACTTCACCTTCCAGTTGCATGCTGCCCATGGTTTTGGTGCCTATATCTGCGGTGAGGAAACCGGCCTGCTGGAGTCGCTGGAAGGCAAAAAAGGCCAACCCCGCTTCAAGCCGCCGTTCCCGGCCAGTTTTGGTCTTTACGGCAAACCCACCACCATCAACAACACCGAGACCTTTGCGGCTGTGCCCTGGATCATCCGCAACGGTGGCCCGGCCTATGTGGCCAGTGGCAAACCCAACAACGGTGGCACCAAGATTTACTCGGTCAGTGGCGACGTCGAATTGCCAGGCAATTTTGAAGTGCCGATGGGAACGTCGTTTGCCCAGCTTCTGGAGTTGGCGGGCGGCGTGCGCAAGGGTCGTCAGCTCAAGGCAGTGATTCCTGGCGGATCTTCCTCGCCGGTGTTGCCCGCTGACATCATGATGGAGTGCACCATGGACTACGACTCCATCGCCAAGGCCGGCTCCATGCTGGGTTCGGGGGCGGTGATCGTGATGGACGACTCGCGCTGCATGGTCAAGAGTCTGCAGCGCCTGAGTTACTTCTACATGCACGAGTCCTGCGGTCAATGCACGCCTTGCCGTGAAGGCACGGGCTGGTTGTCGCGCGTGGTCGACCGCATCGAAACGGGCCATGGCAAGATGTCCGACCTCGAGTTGCTGAACTCGGTGGCTGAAAACATCCAGGGGCGCACCATTTGCGCGTTGGGTGACGCCGCCGCAATGCCGGTGCGCGCCATGCTCAAGCATTTCATGCCTGAATTTGAATACCATGTGGCCCACAAGACCTGCATGGTTCCTGCTTACGTTTGAGCGAGTCCCAAGATGATTGAAATTGAACTCGACGGTCACAAGGTCGGTATCGCAGAAGGCAGCACGGTCATGCATGCGGCTGAGAAAGCGGGCACCTTCATTCCCCATTTCTGCTACCACAAGAAGCTCAGCATTTCGGCCAATTGCCGCATGTGCCTGGTGGACATCGAAAAGATGCCCAAGCCCATGCCCGCGTGCGCCACGCCCGCGACGCAGGGCATGATCGTGCACACCAAGACCGACAAAGCCATCAAGGCCCAACAGTCGGTGATGGAGTTCCTGCTGATCAATCACCCGCTGGATTGCCCGATCTGCGACCAGGGCGGCGAATGCCAGTTGCAGGATATTGCGGTCGGTTATGGCGCGTCGGCTTCCCGCTACGAGGAAGAAAAGCGCGTGGTACCGGTCAAGGATGTCGGGCCGCTGATCTCCATGCAGGAGATGACGCGCTGCATCCATTGCACCCGTTGCGTTCGCTTTGGCCAGGAGATCGCCGGCGTCATGGAACTCGGCATGTCGCAGCGCGGCGAGCACTCGCAGATCGAGACCTTTCTGGATCACACCATCGACTCCGAGCTGTCGGGCAACATGATCGACATCTGCCCGGTGGGCGCCCTGACCAGCAAGCCTTTCCGTTACAGCGCCCGCACCTGGGAGTTGTCGCGTCGCAAGTCGGTCAGTCCGCATGATTCGACTGGCGCCAACCTGATTGTTCAGGTCAAGAGCAACCGTGTCATGCGCGTTGTTCCTTTCGAGAACGAGGCTGTGAACGAATGCTGGATTGCAGACCGTGATCGATTCTCCTACGAAGCCCTGAACGGCGCCGAGCGCTTGACCACGCCCATGATCAAACAGGGCGGTCAGTGGAAATCGGTCGACTGGCAGACGGCCCTGGAGTACGTGGCCAATGGCCTGAAACAGATTGGTGCCGAATTCGGCCCCGCCAGCCTGGGGGCTCTGGTGAGTCCGCATGCCACGCTCGAAGAGTTGCACCTTTCCGTCAAGCTCATGCAAGGACTGGGCAGCAACAACATCGACCACCGTTTGCGTCATGCCGAGTTTGTGGCGGCAGAGGGCGTGCGTTATCTGGGTACGTCCATCGCGGCCTTGTCGGAGTTGCAGAGCGTGCTGGTGATTGGTTCGAACCTGCGCAAGGAGCATCCCCTGTTTGCCCAGCGAATTCGCCAGTCGGCACGCAAGGGCTGTGTCGTCAGTGCCATTACCTCGGGTCACGATGACTGGGCGATGCCTGTGGCGCAGCTGGTTCAGTTGCCGGCGGGCCATTGGGTGCAAGCCCTGGCTGGTGTCGCAGCCGCCGTTGCCGCTGAAAAGGGCATACCCGCACCGGTTGCGGTCGCAACTGACGATGCCTCTGTTGCCATCGCGCAGGCCTTGTTGGCCGGCGAGCGCAAGGCGATTTTGCTGGGTAACGGTGCGGCGCATCACGCGCAGGCGTCCAGCTTGCTGGCGCTGGCGCAGTGGCTGGCCGACCAGACAGGTGCCAGCTTTGGTTACCTGACCGAGGCCGCCAACACCGTGGGTGCGCAGTTGGTTGGAGCCCAGCCGGCGGCCGGCGGCTTGCATGCTGGTCAAATGCTCGGCGGTGCGCTCAAGGCTGTCGTGCTGTTGAACACGGAGCCCGAATTTGATTCGGCAGCCGGTGCACAGGCGGCCGAGGTGCTGGGCAAGGCGCAGATGGTGGTCTCCCTGAATCCGTTCAAGGCCAACATGGCATTTTGTGACGTGATGTTGCCAATTTCTCCTTTCACGGAAACCTCTGGCACCTTCGTCAACGCAGAAGGTCGCGCCCAGAGCTTCCATGCCGTGGTCCAGCCGCTGGGTGAAACCCGTCCGGCCTGGAAGGTGCTACGCGTGTTGGCCAACATGCTCAATGTGCCCGGCTTCGATTTCGACTCGTCAGAGCAGGTCCTTCAAAGTATTCCCGGGTTGACTGGCGGGGATGTGGTGCAGGTGTCGACTGATCGACTCGGCAATCGCACCACGGCGGCCATCGACCTGTCAGTTTCTGCTGGTTCACCAGTGGTGGCCGGTATTTATCAACTGGATGGCATCGTGCGCCGCGCCCCTGCGCTGCAACAAACAGCAGATGCCCGGGCCGCTGGGACCCAGGAGGTGGCAGCATGAGCGACTTCGTATTCAATTTCGGCCAGGGACTGCTCGCTGCACCCTGGTGGACCGCCATTGCTTGGCCAACGATCTGGGCCTTGATCAAGGTCACCGTGGTCCTGATGATTGTGATGGGCGCCGTGACCTATGCCACCCTTTGGGAGCGCAAACTGCTGGGCTGGGTGCAGATTCGGCTCGGGCCGAATCGCGTCGGGCCCTTGGGTCTGTTGCAACCCATTGCCGACGCCCTCAAGCTGATGACCAAGGAAATCGTCCGGCCAGCCAAGTCTGACAAGTTTTTGTTCTACCTTGGACCCGTGATGACGGTGGCGCCGGCTTTGACAGCATGGGCGATCATTCCGTTCGGACCGGAGATTGCGGTCGCCAACCTGAATGCGGGCTTGCTGTTCTTCATGGCGATTGCGTCAATGGAAGTGTATGGCGTGATCATTTCTGGCTGGTCGTCCAATTCCAAGTATGCGTTTCTTGGCGCACTGCGCGCCTCGGCTCAAATGGTGAGTTACGAGATTGCCATGGGCTTCTGTCTGTTGATTGTGCTGATGGTGTCAGCCAGCCTGAACATGACTGACATCGTGATGGGGCAGGGCCAGGGATACTTTGCCGATATGGGGCTGACCTTCCTGTCCTGGAACTGGTTGCCTCTCCTGCCTATCTTCGTCGTTTTCTTTGTTTCCGGACTGGCTGAAACCAACCGAACGCCGTTTGATGTGATTGAAGGTGAGTCGGAGATCGTGGCGGGCCACATGGTTGAGTACTCGGGCATGTCATGGGCGATGTTCCAGATGGCTGAATACGCCAGCATCTGGATTCTCTCGATCATGTCTGTCACCCTGTTTTTGGGTGGCTGGATGTCCCCCATCGACAGTGCGCTGTTCAACTGGATCCCGGGCTGGATCTGGCTGGGTATCAAAACGTTTTTCATGATGACCCTGTTCATCTGGGTGCGCGTTACCTTCCCTCGCTTCCGCTATGACCAGATCATGCGTCTGGGCTGGAAGGTCTTCATTCCAGTGACCTTGGTGTGGCTGGTGGTGGTCGGGGTGTGGATGCAAACCCCGTGGAACATTTGGAAGTAATTCAAGCTGTTATGACTACCCCAACTTTAAATACGGTTGCAAAGCCGGCTGCAAGCGCCTTCTCATTGAAGGATTTCCTGTCGAGCTTCATGCTGGTCGAGTTGCTCAAGGGCATGCGGCTCACCGGCAGATATGCGTTTCGCAGCAAGATCACGCTGGAGTATCCCGAAGAAAAAACGCCCTTGTCGCCGCGTTTCCGTGGTTTGCACGCGTTACGCCGCTACGAAAACGGGGAGGAGCGTTGCATTGCCTGCAAATTGTGCGAAGCCGTTTGCCCGGCGATGGCGATCACCATTGAATCTGAGGTGCGCGATGACGGCTCACGCCGCACCACGCGCTACGACATCGACCTGACCAAGTGTATTTTTTGCGGCTTCTGCGAGGAAAGCTGCCCGGTCGATTCGATTGTTGAAACGCACATTCTTGAATACCACGGTGAAAACCGGGGCGACTTGTATTTCACCAAGGAAATGCTGCTCGCTGTTGGCGATCGCTACGAAAGTGAAATCGCTGCCAACAGGGCGGCTGATGCCAAGTACCGCTGACCACTTAGAAAGATAAATTAACTATGGATGTCAAGACGGGTTTGTTTTATGTCTTTGCGACCGTGCTGTTGCTGGCTGCGTTTCGTGTGATCACGACGCGCAACCCGGTGCATGCGGTATTGTTCCTGGTACTGGCGTTTTTTCAGGCGTCCATGATCTGGATGTTGCTTGAGGCCGAGTTTCTGGCAATCACCCTGGTGCTGGTGTATGTCGGTGCAGTGATGGTGCTGTTCCTGTTTGTGGTGATGATGCTCGACATCAATCTCGATGGTGTCCGCCAGGGGTTCTGGAAGCACTTTCCATTGGCTGCCGTGGTTGGTTTGGTCATCATTGTGGAAATGTCTGCCGTATTGTTGGCAGGTTTCCCTCTCAGCGACGCACCAGCTGCGATGACAGGCCTGGGTCAGACACCTGTTGATGTCTCCAATACCAAGGCGCTGGGTATGTTGATGTACACGCATTACCTGTATCCGCTCGAAGTGGCTGCGGCCATTTTGCTGGTGGGCATGATTGCCGCCGTTGCGCTGACCTTGCGGCATCGCAAGGACATCAAGGCCATTGATCCCGCAGACCAGGTTCGCGTGAAATGGGCCGATCGCCTGGTGGTGGTCAAACTGGATGCCACCCAACCTGCGGCATCGGCGCCAGTCGCCGATGCGACGCTCGAGGAGAAGAAAGCATGACGCTCACCTTAGGTCACTTCTTGTCGCTGGGGGCGATCTTGTTCGCGCTTTCTGTGATCGGGATTTTTTTGAATCGGAAAAATCTGATTGTGTTGCTGATGGCCATTGAGCTCATGCTGCTGGCGGTGAACACTAACTTTGTCGCGTTTTCGCACTACCTGGGTGACCTGAATGGACAGATTTTTGTCTTCTTCATTCTGACCGTGGCAGCGGCCGAGGCGGCCATCGGGCTTGCGATCCTGGTGCTGTTGTTCCGCCTTAAATCCAATATCAATGTGGACGAACTCGATTCGCTGAAGGGTTAACAAAAATGAGTCAAACCCTTTCTTCCTCAACGCTGCTGGTCGTTGCATTGGCCCCGCTGGTGGGTGCCATTGCCGCCGGCGTTCTGGGCACCAAGTTTGGTGGCAACGTGATCGGCAGGCGCCTGTCGCACTCGGTGACCATCCTGGGTGTGCTGCTGTCTTTTGTCCTGTCGGTCATGACGCTGCAAAGTGTCGTCGTCGATGGCGCCCGCTTCAACGAGACGATCTACACCTGGATGGTGGTGGGCGACCTCAAAATGGAGATTGGTTTCCTGGTCGACGGCCTGACCGCCATGATGATGTGTGTGGTGACCTTCGTGTCCTTGATGGTGCACATCTACACCGTTGGCTACATGGAAGAAGACGAAGGCTACAACCGCTTCTTTGCCTACATTTCCCTGTTTACCTTCTCGATGCTGATGCTGGTCATGAGCAACAACATGCTGCAGCTGTTCTTTGGCTGGGAAGCGGTGGGCCTGGTGTCTTACCTGCTGATCGGCTTCTGGTTCAACAAGCCCAGCGCCATTTTTGCCAACATGAAAGCTTTCCTGGTGAACCGGGTCGGTGACTTTGGCTTTATTTTGGGCATCGGTTTGCTGGTGGCCTACACCGGCTCGCTCAACTACAGCGAAGTGTTTGCGCAGTCTGGTGAGTTGGCCAAATTGACCTTGCCCGGCACCGACTGGATGCTGATCACCGTGGCGTGTATCTGCTTGTTCATCGGCGCCATGGGCAAGTCGGCACAGTTTCCGCTGCATGTCTGGTTGCCTGACTCGATGGAGGGCCCGACCCCCATTTCTGCGCTGATCCATGCTGCCACCATGGTGACGGCTGGTATCTTCATGGTGGCGCGCATGTCACCGCTGTTTGAGCTCAGCGACACCGCGCTCAATTTCATCCTGATCATTGGCGGCATCACAGCCCTGTTCATGGGCTTCCTGGGCATTATCCAGAATGACATCAAACGCATCGTGGCGTATTCAACGCTGTCGCAGTTGGGTTACATGACTGTGGCATTGGGTGCCTCAGCCTATTCTGTGGCCGTGTTTCACCTGATGACGCATGCGTTCTTCAAGGCACTGCTGTTCCTTGCCGCAGGCTCGGTCATCATGGGGGTGCACCACAACCAGGACATTCGCTGGATGGGCGGCTTGCGCAAGTACATGCCGATCACTTGGCTGACTTGCCTGCTCGGTTCACTGGCCCTGATCGGCACGCCCTTTTTCTCGGGCTTTTACTCCAAAGACGAAATCATCATGGCGGTTCATGCCAGTCAGTTGCCTGCGGCTGGTTTTGCCTACTTTGCGGTGCTGGCGGGCGTCTTCATCACCGCCTTCTATTCGTTCCGCCTGTATTTCCTGGTGTTTCACGGCAAGGAGCGCTTTGACCAGAATCCCGATGCGCACCACGGGCATGACGACCATGGCCATCATGGCCATGACAGCAAGCCGCATGAGTCGCCCTGGGTCGTGACCGTGCCCTTGATTCTGCTGGCCATTCCCTCTGTGCTGATTGGTTTCTTCACCATCGGCCCGATGTTGTTTGGTGACTTCTTCAAGGACGCCATCTTTGTGAACGCAGAAATTCACCAGGCCATGACCTTGCTGGGTGAGGAATTCCATGGTCCGGTTGCGTTGGCCCTCCACGGTTTCATGGCTGCACCTTTCTGGCTGGCCCTGGCGGGGGTGGTGAGTGCCTACTACCTGTACATGGTGAACCCGGCCTTGCCTGCGGCCATCAAGCGCCGTGTCATGCCGATTTACACCCTGCTTGAAAACAAATATTACATGGACTGGTTCAATGAAAACGTGTTGGCCCCTGCTGCTCGCGGTTTGGGGACGGCGCTTTGGAAAGTGGGCGACCAGGCTGTGATTGACGGTGCGGTTGTGAATGGTTCCTGGCGCATCGTGGGTTGGATTTCTGGCGTGGTTCGAAAATTTCAGACCGGCTATCTGTACGACTATGCGCTGACCATGGTGCTGGGTATCTTTGTTCTGATGACGTATTTCGTCTGGCTCAAATAGGAGAAATATAAAAATGGGTTTGCTGAGCCTGGCTATTTGGACGCCGATTGCCTTCGGTGTGGTGTTGCTGGCACTTGGTCGTGATGACCAGGCGCGGGCAGTTCGATGGATCGCGTTGGTGGGGGCGGTGGTGAGTCTTTTGGTGACTTTGCCGCTCTACACACGCTTTGACCTATCGACTGCGGCCATGCAGTTTGTCGAAAAAGCGCCCTGGATCGAGCGTTTCAATATCAATTACCACCTGGGCATTGACGGCATCTCGGTGTGGTTCATCCTGCTGACGGCATTCATCAACGTGATTGTGGTGATCGCAAGTTGGGAAGTCATCACCAAGCGGGTCAACCAGTACATGGGTGCCTTCCTGATCCTGAGCGGGCTCATGATCGGTGTCTTCTGCGCGCTCGACGGCATGCTGTTCTACGTCTTCTTCGAAGCCACCCTGATCCCGATGTACCTCATCATTGGCATCTGGGGCGGGCCCAACAAGATCTACGCGGCGTTCAAGTTCTTTTTGTACACGCTGCTCGGCTCGCTGTTGATGCTGATCGCCCTGATCTACCTGTACAACACGGCCGGAGGCAGCTTTGATTTGCTCACCTGGCACAAGTTGCCACTGGGGCAGACGGCGCAGACGCTGTTGTTCTTTGCCTTCCTTGCTGCCTTTGCAGTGAAGGTGCCCATGTGGCCGGTGCACACCTGGCTTCCCGATGTGCACGTCGAAGCGCCCACTGGCGGTTCTGCGGTGCTGGCAGCCATCATGTTGAAGCTCGGTGCCTACGGTTTTCTGCGTTTTTCCATGCCGATTGCGCCCGACGCATCGCATGAGTGGTCGGGTTTGATGATCGGCTTGTCGCTGGCCGCTGTCATTTATGTCGGCCTGGTGACCATGGTGCAACGCGACATGAAAAAGCTGGTGGCTTATTCGTCTGTGGCGCACATGGGTTTTGTCACCTTGGGCTTCTTCCTGTTCAGCGACCTCGGCGTGGCCGGTGGCATTGTGCAAATGATTTCCCACGGTTTTGTCTCGGCAGCCATGTTCCTGGCTATTGGCGTGCTGTACGACCGGGTTCACTCCCGCGAGATTTCAGCCTATGGCGGTGTCGTCAACACCATGCCCAAATTCACGGCATTTGCCATGTTGTTTGTCATGGCCAACAGCGGGTTGCCGGGCACGGCCGGTTTTGTCGGTGAGTGGATGGTGATTCTGGCGTCAGTCAAGGTCAACTTCTGGATCGGCATGGCAGCTGCCAGTGCGCTGATTTTTGGTGCGGCCTACTCGCTCTGGATGTTCAAGCGTGTTTACCTGGGGCCGGTGGCCAACGACCATGTCAAGCATCTGAAAGACATCAACGCGCGTGAGTTCCTGTTCCTGTCACTGTTGGCCGTCGCCATCCTTTACATGGGCGTGTATCCCAAGCCGTTTACCGATGTGATGGATGTTTCAGTGGCCGAACTGCTGAAGCATGTGGCCATGACGAAATTGAACTGATCAGTCTGTACTGACAACTTTGAGATAAGAGATACCTATGATTGACAAAATCAGTTTGATCGCGGTTTATCCAGAAATAATCCTGTTGGTCATGGCTTGCGTGATTCTGCTGTTTGACCTGAGCGTCAAAAGCCGCACGCGCACCGCCACCTATGTGTTGACCATGCTCACGCTGGCGGTTGTCGCCGCCCTGCAGGCCAATTACGCCTTGTCCAATCAGACCATTTATGGTTTTGGCAACATGATCGTCAGTGACGTCATGGGCAACTGGCTCAAGTGTTTTGCCACCCTTGCGGTCATGGTGACGCTGGTTTACGGCCGGCACTACGCGGCCGAGCGTGACATGCTGCGTGGCGGTGAACTCTTCAGCCTGGGCCTGTTCTCGCTGTTGGGCATGTTTGTCATGATCTCTGGCAACAACTTCCTGGTGCTCTACATGGGCATTGAATTGCTGACCCTGTCGAGCTATGCGCTGGTGGCGCTGCGCCGCGATTACATCCTGTCGGTCGAGGCGGGCATGAAATATTTTGTGCTCGGTGCACTGGCCTCCGGATTTCTGCTTTACGGCATGTCCATGCTGTATGGCGCCACCGGCACGCTCAATATTCAGGAGGCTTTTGCCGCTATCCAATCAGGTCAGTTGAAACACCAGGTGCTGGTCTTTGGTTTGGTGTTCATCGTGGCCGGTCTCGCATTCAAGCTCGGTGTCGTGCCCTTTCACATGTGGATTCCCGACGTTTACCAGGGCGCCCCCACAGCCATCACGCTCATGATCGGCGGCGCCCCCAAACTGGCCGCCTTTGCCGTGATGATTCGTCTGTTTGTGGAAGGCCTGATGCCCCTGTCGGTCGACTGGCAACAGATGCTGATGCTGCTGGCGATAGGCTCACTGGCCGTTGGTAATCTGGCCGCCATTGCGCAGACCAACATCAAGCGCATGCTGGCCTTTTCAACCATTTCACACATGGGTTTTGTGCTGATCGGCATGATGTCGGGCGCCGTGAGCGGCCAGCCCGAGGCCGCCGCCAATGCCTACGGTTCGTCCATGTTTTATGTGATCTCGTATGTGTTGACCACGCTGGTCAGCTTCGGCATTATTTTGCTGTTGTCACGCAATGGTTTTGAGAGCGAAGAGATTTCCGACTTTGCCGGGCTCAACCAGCGCAGCCCTTTTTATGCCGCGCTCATGGCCGTCTGCCTGTTCTCCTTGGCAGGCATCCCGCCCATGATCGGTTTTTATGCCAAGCTGGCGGTGCTGCAGGCTTTGCTGGCTTCCGGTGGAACGCTTCCACTGGTGCTCGCCGTGTTTGCCGTCATGATGTCGCTGGTCGGCGCCTTCTATTACCTGCGCGTGGTCAAGGTCATGTACTTTGACGCGCCCTCGAGCACCATCGGGCAAATCAATTCACCGTTTGAGGTTCGCGCCGTGCTGTCGCTCAATGGTGCCCTGCTGTTGATTCTGGGTATCGTCCCCGGCGGCCTGATGGCCCTGTGCGCCAACGCCGTGGTGCAGATGCTGGCCACGTGATCGTGCTGTTTCCTGGCTCAATCTGACTGGTCATGGGCGAGCCTCAATTTGACCATCTGGTCGAAAAGAAGTTAGGCAGCACCGAGCTTTTCAAGGGCAAACTCCTTCACGCGTTCCGCGATCAGGTCGGCCTGTCCAATGGCGCCCAGGCCATCCGCGAGTATGTGGTTCACCCGGGTGCCGTCATGATCGTCCCCCTGCTCGAAGATGCAACAGGCGCCATGCAAGTGGTGCTGGAGCGTCAGTTTCGTTATCCCGTGGGCCGGGTCATGATCGAGTTTCCCGCTGGAAAGCTCGATCCCGGTGAAGACTGTTTTCAATGTGCCCGGCGCGAATTGCTCGAAGAAACTGGCTACAGCGCCAGCCAGTGGGCCCGCGCGGGTGTGTTGCACCCGCTCATTGCTTATTCCACGGAATTCATCGACATCTGGTTTGCGCGTGACTTGCAGGCGGGACAACGGCAGCTTGATGAAGGCGAGTTTCTGGAAGTGTTCACGGCCAGTCCTGCGCAGTTGCTCGATTGGTGCCGCCAGGGACTGGTCACCGATGGCAAGACGCTCACGGCTGCCTTGTGGCTGCAAAACGTGAGCTCCGGCGCCTGGGCGCTCGACTGGCAAAGTGCGCCATGATTTCCTTATGTGTTTATTGCATGCCAAGATGACTTGACGGGGTTCTGGCCTCTTCAGGCCGGCTAAGCTTCCTAAAATGTTTGCTGTTCAAAGCATTATTTGGAGAACTGCATGACCCATGCGAACCTTGCTGACCTGCGTGCCTACACTCTGGAAAACGCCGGTGCAGCCGCCCCCTTGCTGGCAGACTTTGTCACCGCCTATTTCGATAACACCGACCCCGACGAACTTCAGCAACGCGGCTCAGCCACGCTGCTGGCTCTGGCCAGCGGCCACTGGCGCCTGCTGAACGCCGCCCCTGACGCTGCAGGCCAGCGCCTTCGGGTCTTCAACCCCACCCTGGCCGAAGACGGCTTCGACAGCGGTCACACCGTCATTCAACTGGTGCAGGACGACATGCCGTTCCTGGTGGATTCGGTCACCATGGCCATCAACCGCAGCGGTCGCATGGTGCACTGGATCGTGCACCCGTTGCTGGCGGTTGAGCGCGATGCCGATGGCAAGGTCAAAAGCACCAGGCTGGCCCGCCAGGAGGCAGACCACAGTCGTCAGATTTCTTCGCTGATTCTGCTCGAATGCGACCGGATCGTGCTCGAGTCAGACCGGCAGCAACTCGCCGCTGAGCTGTCACAGGTGTTGCACGACGTGCGCGCCGCTGTGAGCGACTGGATGCCCATGCTCAAGCACCTGCAGGCTGTCAGGGAAGACTCTGCGCGCTCGCCCCTGTCGGCCAAGGGGCAACAGGAAGGCGTCGAATTCCTGCACTGGCTGGAAGCGCAGCACTTCACTTTTTTGGGCGCGCGTGACTACCAGTTGGTGCGCGACGAGGAGGGTGTCAAGTTGGTGGCTGTGGCTGAATCGGGGTTGGGCATTTTGCGCGGTGAGCCCAAAACGCCCGTGAGTCGCTTGCCTGCTGATGCCCTTGAGTTTCTGGATTCAGACCAGTTGGTGCTGGTCACCAAGGCCATGACGCGGGCCACCGTGCATCGGCCGGCCTGGCTTGATTGCCTGACGGTCAAGCGCTATGACGCTGCCGGCAAGGTCATAGGAGAAGCCCGATTTCTGGGGCTTTACACCTCCAAGGCCTACGCTGCCGCGGTTTCGGACATTCCCCAAATCCGGCGCCGCGCCGCCGATGTCATGGCGGCCGCGGGCGTGCTGCCCGAGAGCCATGCCGCCAAGTCCTTGCAGACGATTCTGGACGATTACCCGCGTGACGAGCTGTTCCAGATCGACACCGCCACCTTGACCGACCATGCCGTGGGCATCTTGCGATTGCAGGAGCGCCAGCGGGTGCGCGTGTTCCTGCGCCGCGACCCCTTTGGCCGCTTCACCTCGGCCCAGGTGTTTGTGCCGCGTGACCGCTACAACACCGAACTGCGCTCCAGAATTGGCGACGAGCTCTGCCGCTCACTGAACGGCCAGTCCGTCGAGTACACCCCAACGCTAACCAACAGTCCGCTGGCGCGCATCCACTACTTCATCCGTGCGGACCAGCAGGCGCCGGACGCGGTCGATGTGTCGGCGCTCGAGGCACGCATCACCCGGCTTTGCCAGCGCTGGGAAGACGATTGCAGGCAGGCCTTGGTGCACATTCATGGTGAAAGCCACGGCCTGGCTTTGGCCGCTCGTTTTGCCGACAGCTTTCCCACCGCTTACCAGGAAGATTTTTCCGGCCGCAGGGCCGCCGATGATGTGCAGGTGCTCGCCAGCCTGTCGCCTCTGCAGTCGATGGCGGTGCGCCTGTACCGGCCACTCGACAGCGCGCCCGGCATGGTGCGCTTCAAGATTTTCAGCATGAGCAAAGTGGCGCTGTCGGATTCTCTGCCGGTGCTCGAGCGCATGGGCGCGCGCGTTCTCGATGAGCATCCCTACCGGTTGGAGGGCGAGAAGCCCCACGCCGATGGCGCCCACTACTGGATTCACGACCTGGGTTTGCAACTGCCGCCAGAGGTGGATTCTGCCGTGATTCGCGAGCGCTTTGAGGCTCTTTTTGTGCGGGTCTGGTGCAAAGTGCTCGACAGCGACGACCTCAACAAGCTGGTGCTGGCCACCACGCTCGATGCGCGTGCCATTGCGGTGCTGCGCGCTTACACCCGTTACTTCAAGCAACTGGATTTTCCGTACAGCCAGAGCTACCTGGAGGCCACGCTGTACAAAAACGCCGCCCTGGCGCAAACCCTTTACCAGCTCTTCGACGCACGCTTCGACCCCGCGCAAGAGTCCGATCGGGCAACGCTGCAAGCCAGTATCAACGAGGACATCGAAGCGCAACTCAGCGCGGTGGCCAGCCTGGACGAAGACCGCATCCTGCGCCAGTACCACCGGACCATCCTGGCTACCCTGCGCACCAACGCGTGGCAGACCACTGCCACGCGGGCTCACAAGCCCTACATGAGCTTCAAGTTCCAGTCGCATGATGTGCCGGGCATGCCCGAGCCCAAACCGATGTTCGAAATCTGGGTCTATTCGCCGCGCAGCGAAGCCATCCATCTGCGCATGAACAAGGTGGCGCGCGGCGGCCTGCGCTGGTCGGACCGTCCGGAAGATTTCCGCACCGAGATTCTGGGGCTGGTGAAGGCCCAGCAGGTCAAAAACACGGTGATTGTGCCGGTCGGCTCCAAGGGCGGCTTCGTCCTGAAAAGCCCGCCGCCGGCAAGCGAGCGCGAGGCATTCCGGGCCGAGGGCATCGCCTGCTACAGGCAGATGTTGTCGGGCATGCTCGATCTGACCGATAACCTGGTCAAGGGCCAGGTGGTGGCGCCCAACAACGTGGTGCGCCATGACGCGGATGACACTTACCTGGTGGTGGCTGCCGACAAGGGCACGGCCAGTTTTTCCGACATCGCCAACAGCGTCTCGGCAGACTATGGCTTCTGGCTTGGCGATGCGTTTGCCTCGGGCGGATCGGTCGGCTATGACCATAAAGAGATGGGCATCACCGCGCGCGGCGCCTGGGAGTCGGCCAAGCGCCATTTCAGGTCTCTGTCGCACGATATCCAGACCACACCCTTCACCGTGGTCGGCATTGGCGACATGTCGGGCGACGTGTTCGGCAACGGCATGCTGCTGTCCACGCAGATCAAGCTGGTGGCGGCCTTTGACCACCGGCATATCTTCATCGACCCTGCGCCGGACGTGGCGCGCAGTTTTGCCGAGCGCCAGCGCCTGTTCAATCTGCCGCGCTCCAGTTGGGACGACTATGACCGCGGCGTGATGTCCGAAGGCGGCGGCATTTACCCGCGCACGGCCAAGACGATCCATTTGTCGGCAGCGGCGCAGACAGCATTGGGTATCGAGGCCGCAGACCTGGCGCCCAACGACCTGATCCATGCGCTGCTGCAAGCCCCGGTGGACATGCTCTACAACGGCGGCATCGGCACCTATGTCAAGTCGTCGCAAGAGAACCACACCCAGGTGGGTGACAAGTCCAGCGACGCGTTCCGGGTCAACGGTCGGCAACTGCGCTGCAAGGTGCTGGTGGAGGGTGGCAACCTCGGTTGTACCCAGTTGGGGCGGATCGAGTTTGCCCAGGCCGGCGGCCTGATCTACACCGACGCCATCGACAACTCGGCCGGCGTCGATTGCTCCGACCACGAGGTCAATATCAAAATTTTGCTCGACCGTGTCGTCGAGGCAGGCGACCTCACGCTCAAACAGCGCAACGACCTGCTGGCCTCCATGACCGACGAAGTCGCCCACTTGGTGCTGGCCGACAACTATTACCAGTCTCAGGCGCTTGATGTGGCCTGCCACCGGCCCTTGTACCTGCTGGGCGGCCAGCAGCGCCTGATTCAGTGGCTCGAAGGGGCAGGGCGCCTGAACCGGGCCATCGAGTTCCTGCCCGACGACGAAGAATTTGTGCGCCGGCGCTCACTCAAGCAGGGCCTGACGGCACCCGAAGGCGCGGTGCTGCTGGCCTACGCCAAGATGTCGGTGTTTGACGACCTGCTGGCCAGCAATTTGCCTGATGACCCGTATTTCAGCCGGGTCCTCAAGGCCTATTTCCCGAAGGCACTGAGCGAGAAGTTTTCCGCAGCCATCGACCAGCATCCGCTCAAGCGCGAAATTATCGCCACCTATGTGGCCAACACCGTGGTCAACCGAAGCGGTGCTACCTTCGTCAATTTTCTTGCGGCTGAAGCCGCGGCCAGCACGGCGGATGTGGTGCGGGCCTACACGCTGGCGCGCGAAATCTTTGACCTGGAGCCGCTGTGGGATCAGATCGATGCGCTCGACGGCGTGGTGGCCAGCAGCCTGCAACTCGACCTGCTGAGCAAGCTCATCGCCATCACGCAACGCGCCTCGCGCTGGATGCTGCGCGCGCGCTCCAAGGCCTCTGATTTGCCGACCCTGATCGCGCGTTACCAGCCCGGCGCCCGTGAATTGCATGCCAATCTTGAAAACTGGTTGCCCGCCAGCGCCTTGGCCAACTGGGAACAGGCCACGCAAAAGCTGGAGCAGGCGGGAGTGGCCCCCGAGCTCGCGCGCAAGCTCAGTGCACTGGAATTCATTTTCCCGGCGCTCGATCTGGTGGACCTGACCGAACAGGCCAAGACCACGCTGGCGCAGGCGGCGCAGACCTACTTTGGCGTCGACAGCATGCTGGGCCTGAGCGCCTGGCGTGCCCAGATCAACCGCCTGCCCACCGACAGCCTGTGGCAAACGCAGGCCCGGGGCAGTGCGCGCGAAGACGTCTATGCCATCGCCAACCAGATCAGCCTGAGCGTGCTGCTGCGTTTTGACGACGTTCAGAGCTGGTCGGATGCCAACACGGCCAGCATCGAGCGCCTGTGCAAGCTGCTGCAAACCATCAGCACACAGGGTGCCGATCTGGCCCCGGTGTCGGTGGCATTGCGCGAACTGCGCCACCTCGCCTGAGGACGCTCACTGCCCTCGGCCCGTCATCGCGAGCGAAGCGTGGCGATCCATGCATGCAGAAGTCATGGATTGCTTCACTGCGTTCGCAATGACGATGTTTCCTGACCTCAATCGCTATTGAACTGCAGTGCCGCCAGCCCGGCGTACAGGCCGCCGGCGGCAAGCAGTTCGGCATGCGTGCCCTGTTCGACCACCCGGCCCTGGTCCAGCACCACGATGCGGTCGGCCTTGACCACGGTGGCCAGCCGGTGCGCAATCACCAGCGTGGTGCGCCCGCGCATGGCGGATTCGAGTGCGGCCTGCACCATGCGTTCACTCTCGGCGTCGAGCGCGCTGGTGGCTTCATCGAGCAGCAACAGCGGCGGGTTTTTCAGCATGGCGCGGGCAATGGCGATGCGCTGGCGCTGGCCGCCACTCAGGCGCACACCGCGCTCGCCCAGAAAGGTGTCATAGCCTTGGGGCAGGGCGCTGATGAACTCGTCGGCAAAAGCCGCTTGCGCCGCGGCCTTGACCTCGGCGTCTCTGGCCCCGGGTTTGCCGTAGCGAATGTTCTCCAGCGCGCTGCTGGAAAAAATCACAGCGTCCTGCGGCACGATGCCAATGCCATGGCGCAGGTCGGCCAGCGCCAAGTCACGCGTTGGCACGCCATCTTTCAGCACCCGCCCGGTGGCCGGGTCGTAAAACCGCAGCAGCAGTTGAAACACGGTGCTTTTCCCGGCCCCGCTGGGCCCCACCAGCGCCACGGTCTGGCCCGATGCGATGTCCAGTGAAAAATCACTGAGCGCCGCCTGCCCGGGTCGGGACGGGTAGTGAAACGTGATGTGCTCAAACCGGACTTCGCTACCTGCTGCGGGCACCGGGGCTGGGGTCGGATGGGGTGGCGAAACTACGGAAGACTGGCTGGCCAGCAATTCCATCAGCCGCTCGGTGGCACCGGCAGCGCGCAGCAGGTCGCCATAGACCTCGCCCAAAATGGCAAAGGCGCTGGCCAGAATGATCACATACAGCACCGTCTGCCCCAGATGCCCGGCGCTGATGCGCCCGGCCATCACCGCCTGCGTGCCCTGGTACAGACCCCATAGCAGCGCGGCCGACGTGGCAATGATGATGAACGCCACCAGCACCGATCGCGCCCGCGAGCGGCGCACCGCCACATCGAACGCGTTGTCGGTCGCCTGGTTGAAGCGCGCCGCTTCGCGCCCCTCAGCGGTGTAACTTTGCACCACCGGAATGGCGTTGAGCACCTCGGCGGCAATGGCGCTGGCATCAGCCGCCCGGTCCTGGCTGGCGCGAGACAGCTTGCGCACCCGCCGGCCAAACCAGGCCGCCGGCAACACGATCAGCACCAGCACACCCAACACCTGCACCATCACCATCGGGTTGGTCCAGACCAGCACGGCCAGGGCACCGAACCCCATCACCAGATTGCGCAGCCCCATGCTCAGGGATGAGCCCACCACGGTCTGCACCAGCGTGGTGTCGGCCGACAGGCGTGACAGCACCTCGCCGGTCTGGGTGGTCTCGAAAAACGCCGGGCTTTGCTGCAGCACATGGCCATAGACGGCATTGCGCACATCGGCGGTGATGCGCTCGCCGAGCCAACTCACCATGTAAAAGCGCGCCGCAGAAAACAGCCCGAGCGCCACCGCCACCGCAAACAGCGCCACAAAGTGCTCGCGCAAGGCCATCAGCTGCGCGCCCCGGTCGGTTTGCACCAGGCCGCCGTCAATCAGGCTGCGCAAGGCCAGCGGAAAAGCCAGCGTGGCCATGGCGGCCAGCACCAGAAACAGCAGTGCCAGGCCGATACGGCCGCGGTAGGGCTTCAGGAAAGGCAACAGGCCGGAGAGCGACTTGGGGTTGCCGGGTTTGGCAGAGGGTGTGGTCATTTATAAATTTAAAGTTGCAACGGGCTCGCGTATCCCGTCATCTCCAGATAGCCCCGGCCCACCAATTGGCCACGGCTGTCCAGCAGTTCGCTCAAGCCTTCCCAATAGATGGCGCCGGTGGACTGGCGGCTGTCAAGCTCCTGGTTGTCGATGACGGCGTTGACGGTGTAGCGCGCAAGCACGGGTGCCGTCTGGCCTGACCCGGTGCGCCTGATCTGCACCGACCATTGCACTGGGTAGCTGGTCCCGCTGGCCGGGCTTTTCCAGTTGCGCTGCGGCGTGAAGAGGACATCGTCAGGGCCAAAAATCTCTGCTTGTGCCGACCCCGCCGCGCGCAGCGAGCCGCCCGCCCACAGCGTGCCGCCTTCTTTGGTGCGCAGCCTGAAGGCTGTCAGCGCGCTGCCATCGAGCAGGTTCATGCCAATCCAGTCCCAGCCCACCGCATCCGGGTGCATCAGCGACTGGCTCCACTCGTGGTCCAGCCAGGCCTGTCCCTGCACCGGCAAGGTTTGCTCGCCCAGGCTGAGTTGGCCGCCCACCTGCAACTGCGGCAGGCTGTAGTAATAGCTGGCCTGGCTGGCCTCGGGTCCCTTGCGAGACCAGCCCTGGTCGCCTTGCAGCAGCAGGGGCTGGGTTTCACGCAGAGCCAGTTCGAACGAGAAGTCTGACCCGATGGCTTTTGCCTGATAACTGCCGCCATCTCGCTTGAGTGACCAGTCGCCCAGCCGCACATCGGTGTCCACTTCGCTGGCCGTGGCCAGGTCGACCTGGGTGTTGCCCGAGGCGCGCGCAATGCGCTGGTCGTGCAGCAGGCGCTGGCCCGCCACGTCGGTCACCGCGGCATGGGCAAAGATCAGTTGTTTGGCGGCAAAGCTGGAGCGCATGCCTTGTGTGACGGGAACGCGCGAGCGAAAAAAAGTGAGCTGAAAACCAAACTCGCGCTGCGCCGCCTGCAGCCGCCCGGTGATGTACCACCACTCGATGGCAAAGTCAGGGTGGCTGCCGAGGTCGCGCGGGAACCGCAAGGCCTGCCTGGCTTGGGCTTGCACCAGCCCGGGCCAAAGTGGCAGGCTCAAACTTGCGATCAGGCACTGCCGGCGTTTCATGCCGTGCAGTTGAGTTGGGCCTGCAGCCGGCCACGCGCCGAGGCGCAGTCGCCGATGTGCTTTGCCACCCAGGCATCATCAAAGTAACTGCCCAGGTAGCGTTCACCGGCGTCGCACAGCAGCGACAAGATCGATCCCCGCTCGCCGCTTTGATGCATCTCGCAGGCCAGCGCCAGCATGCCGACAAAATTGGTGCCGGTGGATGGGCCGACCTTGCGGCCCAAGAGCCCCGAGAGGACCTGCATCGCGGCCACAGAATCGACATTGCTGACCGTGATCATGCGGTCCACCAGGGTGCGAATAAAGCTGGCTTCCACGCGCGGCCGGCCGATGCCTTCGATTTGCGAGCCGGGTCCGGTCAAAGTGGCATCGCCCGTGCGGTGGTAGTCGCCAAACACCGAGCCTTCGGGGTCGGCCACGCAAACCTGGGTGTCCTGGCGCTGGTAACGCACAAAGCGGCCAAGGGTGGCGCTGGTGCCCCCAGTGCCGGCCCCGACCACCACCCAGCGCGGCACCGGAAAACGTTCGCGCGCCATTTGATGGAACATGCTTTGTGCGATGTTGTTGTTGCCGCGCCAGTCGGTGGCACGCTCGGCATAGGTGAACTGGTCCATGTAATGGCCGCCGGTTTGTTCGGCCAGCGCGCGGGCCTCGTCATGGACCGCATTGGCGCTGTCCACCAGATGGCACTGGCCACCGTAAAACGCAATCTGGGCAATTTTTTCAGGCGAGGTGTTGCGCGGCATGACGGCAATGAACGGCAGGCCCAGCAGCCGCGCAAAGTAGGCCTCGCTCACCGCCGTGGAGCCGCTGCTGGACTCGACCACGGTCGAGCCTTCATGCAGCCAGCCGTTGCACAGGCCATAGAGAAACAGCGAACGCGCCAGCCGGTGCTTGAGGCTGCCGGTGGGGTGGGTGGATTCGTCCTTGAGGTACAGGTCGATTCCGTGACTGGCAAAAGCCGGCAGGGGCAGCGCGATCAGATGCGTGTCGGCGCTGCGCTGGTAGTCGGCTTCGATGCGCGCCAGCGCGGTGTTGAGCCAGGTCGTCATGTCAGGCGACCGATGTGGATGGGAGTTTGCTGTGGGTGGCGTTCATGTCAATGGGTGGGAGGCGGACAGGCCTCAAACAGCAGCGAGTATGGCGCAAAAATTGGGGCGCGGACTCGGCTCGGTGGTTTCCTGGGTCTCCGGATGAATCAACACAAACAGGTCTTTCGGGTTCACCAGTTCGGGAATCAGGGACACCACTTGGCCCAGGCCCAGTTCCCGGGCGGCATCACGCATGAAGCGCAGGGCCGAGTAATCCTGCAACGCGAAACCGACCGAGTCAAACAGCGTGATCTGGTCTGCGTCACGGCGGCCTGGCGCCTGGCGAGCCAGCACCTGCCAGAGTTCAGTGACCTCAAAATCAGCCGGCAGATGCTGCAGGTCGCCCTCGATGCGGGTTTGCGGCTCATATTCGACAAACACCTCGCTGCGATGCAGCACGTCCGCATGCAGCTCGGTTTTGCCCGGACAGTCGCCACCCACACCGTTGATGTGCATGCCGGGCTCGATGTGCCCGGCGGTCAGGATGGCGGCATTGGTCTTGTCGGCAGTCACCGTGGTCACGATGTCGGCACCGCGCACGGCTTCGGCAATGCTGCTGCACACGGTCAGGCGCAGCGCGGTTGACTTCAGGTTGGCAATCAGTTTTTCTGTGGCCTTGGGGTCGGTATCAAACAGGCGGATTTCCTCGATGCCGAGCAGATAGTGGAACGCCAGCGCCTGAAATTCACTCTGGGCGCCGTTGCCAATCAGGGCCATTGTTTTGCTGTCAGGGCGCGCCAGTTCCTGTGCTGCCACCGCCGACATGGCTGCCGTGCGCAGGGCCGTGCTGAGCGTCAATTCACTGAGAAACTCCGGAATGCCAGTAGCAACATCGGCCAGCACGCCAAACGCCATCACGCAGGGCAGGCCGTTGATGGTGTTCTTGGGGTGGCCGTTAACGTACTTGAAGGCGTAACTCTTGGCATCCGAGATCGGCATCAACTCGATCACGCCGTCTTTGGAGTGGTTGGCCACGCGGGCGCATTTTTCAAAATCGTGCCAGCGCAGGTAATCTTCACGGATGTACTCTGCCATGCGTGTGAACACGGTTTTGAGGCCGATTTTGTGAATGATGCTGGCCACGTCCTGGACGCTGAGGAATTGGGTTTGGACGAGTTGAGGGAGTTTCATGATGGGCTAGTTTCCTTGTATGGAAAGAAGTATCTCAAGCCCTCATGCCAATGTAAATCGGCAGTTTTAATTCAAAATAGTCAAAAAGTTATCAAAAAGGGATTGCTTTCTGTCACATTGACAGAACCGATCCTGGTGCTGGCTAATTTGTTGCGTCATTCGGGTCGATCGAGCTTGGTCGACAACATGATGGTTGAAAACGTGTCCACCACACCCTTGATCAAGCGGATCTTGTCCAGCACGGTGTCGAGTTCCTGCGTCGATTCGGTGATCAGCATGGCGCACAGGTCGTAACGACCGCTGACCGAATACAGCTTGGTGATCTCATGCCGCCTGGCCAGCGCACGCACCACGTCGGGTTCGTTTTGAGACTCCATAGAGATCAGCACCATGGCCCGCAAGCCATGGGCCGCGCGCGGGCTGCTTACCCCCACGGTATAGCCGGTGATGACGCCGGCATCTTCAAGTGCCTTGAGCCGCAACTGCGCGGTGCTGCGCGCGCAGCCCAGCGCTTTGGCCAGGTTGACCATGGGCAACCGGGCATTGACCTTGAGCAGTTCGATCAACTGGTAGTCCAGCGCGTCCAGATTGGGTTTTTGAGGTGAATGAATCATAGTGTCTAAAAATCAATCAATTTGACTGAATTTTGACATTAATTTCAGTCAATTTGCTTGTTTTCACCGGCGGCGTGATTACCTAAACTTGATTCTTCTGTGGCAACGGTGCAGACCGCACAGCAACGCAAAGACCCCCAGGAGAACATCATGCTGCAAACCGTCGAATTCGCCACCCCCAAAATTTTCATGACCTATGACGAGTTGCAAGCCTACGACCCGGAGTCCGAGAGCTGGCAAAAGCAGTTCGCCCGGCGTTACACCCACCACGCGCAGTTGAAGGGGGTCTTGAACCATGTGGAAGACGTGAATGAGACCGTCTACAACAAGTTCGCCATCGCCATCACGCCCTATATGGCCAAGCTGATGGATCGCAACGACCCGAATTGCCCGATCCGCATGCAGTACCTGCCGTCGTTTCACGAAGAAACCAAGCCCGGTTTTGCCACCATGCTCGACCAGTTGGGAGAAGAAGGCGACACCATTCCCGGCACCAGCATCGTGCACCGCTACCCGCGCCGGGTGCTGTTTCTGGTGAGCAACACCTGCGCCACCCTGTGCCGCTTCTGCACCCGCAAGCGCATGGTCAGCCAGCCGTCGGGCTCGGTGCACAAGGACGAGATTGAGGCGTCGATCGACTACATTGCCAACAACAAGAATATTGACGACGTGTTGTTGTCGGGCGGCGATCCGCTGACCTTTACCGACGAGCGCCTGGACGAAATTCTGGGCATGATTCGCAGCCGGGCGCCACATGTGCGTTTCTTGCGCATCGGCTCGCGAATGGTGGTGCAACTGCCCACCCGCGTCACACCGGAACTGTGCGCGGTGCTGGAGCGTCACCGTGTTCAGATGATCAACATCCACATCAACCACCCCAAGGAAATCACGCCGCTGTTGCGCTCGCGGGTCAAGTTGCTGCAAAAAGCCGGCATCATGATGGGCCTGCAAACCGTGTGCCTCAAGGGTGTCAACGACAGCGTCGAGGTGATGCGCGAATTGTTCATGCAAACGGTCGAAATGGGCGTGCGTCCTTACTACGTTTACTCGACCGACATGGTCGAAGGCGCGCACCATTTCATCGTGCCTCACCGTCGCATGCTCGAACTCTACGAAGGCCTTCGCGGCTGGATCAGCGGCCCGGCCGTGCCCACCTTCATCGTCGACGGCCTGGGCGGCTTGGGCAAGCTGCCGATCATCCCGAGTTATGTGCGCGAAGAGGCCCTGCCCGATGGCAGTGGCACCACCGTGAAGTGCCGCAACTACGCCGGAAAAACGGTCGAGATGCCCGGTCTGGGGCAAGATTTCAGTTTGCCGACCACCAGTAACTAAATGACTTGTGGGTCAGACTACTTCGCGCCGCGAACGTGCTCTGACCCCAACTAATATTATGAATATCGGCTCCCCCTACGGCACGCACCGCGTGCTCGAACCCCTCGGCGTGCTGCCCCAGCCCGCCTGGAAGCTCGACAACACGATGGAAATTTATGACAACGAGATCCTGATCGACGTGTCGGCACTCAACATCGACTCGGCCAGCTTCACCCAGATCAAAAGCGCGACCGGTAGCGATGAGGCCAAGGTGGAAGCCATGGTCATGGACATCGTGGCCCAGCGCGGCAAGCACCACAACCCGGTCACGGGTTCGGGCGGCATGCTGATTGGCACCGTGGCCGAGATCGGCCCTGCGCTGCTCGGCAAGATCGACCTGAAGCTGGGTGACAAAATCGCTACGCTGGTGTCGCTGTCGCTGACGCCCCTGCGCATTGACAGCATCACCAAGATCCACATGGCCAAGGATCAGATCGAGATCAAGGGTCGCGCCATCCTGTTCGAAACCGGCCTGTATGCCAGGTTGCCCTTTGATCTCGACGAGAAACTGGCGCTGGCCGTTCTGGATGTCGCCGGTGCCCCTGCCCAGACGGCTCGCTTGGTCAAAGAGGGTGACACCGTGGTGGTGATTGGCGGTGGTGGCAAGTCCGGCACGCTGTGTGTGTATGAGGCCAAAAAGCGCGCCGGCGCGAGCGGTTGTGTCATCGGTGTGTCGCCGTTTGCCAACGACTGCCAGCGCATGCTTGATCTGGGTTGGGTTGACCACGCGCTGCAGGTGGATGCCACCGACGCATTGGCCTTGATGGACGCTGTGTCAAAGGTGACCGATGGCAAGCTGGCCGACGTGGTGATCAACTGCGTCAACATCCAGAACACCGAGATGGGCAGCATTCTGGCGACCAAACAGCACGGCAAGATTTACTTCTTTTCCATGGCCACCAGCTTCACCGCCGCGGCGCTGGGCGCCGAAGGCGTGGGCAAGGATGTGGAGATGATCGTCGGCAACGGTTATGCCACCGGGCACGCCGATTACGCGTTGAACCTGCTGCGCGAAAGCCCGAAGTTGCGCGAACTGTTCGAGAAGCTTTACGTTTGACTTGCAAACCAACATGATGGAACAACAACCCGCTGTCATTGCGAACGAAGTGAAACAATCCATGACTTCAGAAGGCATGGACTGCCACGCTGCGCTCGCAGTGACAACCTCATCCAGCGCACTTTGGCAACGCATGCAGGCCAGCGGCATGACCACGCTGGCCGTCATGGGCATGACCAAGAACACCGGGAAAACCGTGGCGCTGAACCACTTGCTGGCGCAGGCTGCGGCGTCGGGGGTGGCGCTGGGGGTCACGTCGATCGGGCGCGACGGGGAAGACCGAGACGCGGTGTTTTTTGTGCCCAAGCCCGCCATTGTGGTGTGGCCCGGCAACCTGGTGGCCACGGCACGGTCCACCCTGGAGCGCGCCAAGGTGCGCTACAAGCACATCGACGCCACCGGCATTGACAGCCCGATGGGTGAGATTCTGGTGGTCAAGGTGCTGGAGCACGGCGAGATGGAAATTGCCGGCGCCTCACGCAGCTCGGACCAGCTTACCGTGATTGCCCGCCTCAAGCAGTGTGGCGCCGCGCTGGTGATTCTGGACGGCGCGCTGGGTCGCAGCCACCATGCCTCGCCGGCCATTGCCAATGGCGTGATTCTGGCGACCGGTGCCGCCATCGGCGGCGGTATGGGTGACGTGATCCGCAAGACGCGTGACCGCCTGGCCATTCTGGGTATCCCGCAGGCCGATGAGGCCACCCGCAGCCTGTGCGAGCCTGTTTTTGCGCTGGGCGGCGTTGGCCTTTGGAACAGCGCGGGCCAGCCGCTGATGCTGGCCGAAATCGCGACGCTCAATGCCGCCGCCACCTTGCTGCAGCACCAGCTGGCCGATGTGGCCACGGTGGCGCTCAGCGGCGCCGTGGGGCGCTCCCTGTGGCGCGCTCTGACGGCGCTGGCAGGGCACAAGCCGGGCCTGCGGGTGGTGGTGAATGACGGCACCCGGCTGTTTGTCGAAGCGGCCGACTTGACCGCGTTTGAAAAACAGGGCGCGCGCCTGATGGCCTACCGCGGCATTCACATGACCGGCATCACCCTGAACCCGTTTTCGCCGCTGGGCGGGAGTTTTGACCCCGCCCAGTTTTTGGCCAGCGCACGCGCGGCCTTTGCCGGTTATGGCGTCAGCGATGTGATGTTGGAGACCAGGATGAATCAAACCAAGGAAACAGAATGAGCCATCTCAACCTGGATCAGGCGCAAATCGACCGCGCCCGCGACTCGGCGCGGCGCATTGCGCGGCAGGTCTTTGACGACATGTCGGGTTTCACCACCACCACCGTGGAGCGCGCCACGCTGCGCCTCATGGGGGTCGATGGGGTCGACGAGGTTGGCATCCCGCTGCCCAACCGGGTGGTGAGCCATTTGCAGGAGCAGAACCTGCTGCAACACGGCGCCGCCACGGTGCTGGCGGGTGCCATGCAGCAGCACGGCATGACGGCGCAGCAGGTCGCCGAGGCTGTGTCAAAGGGCAGCCTGACCCTGACGCGCCCGCTTGATGAAGCCGCCGCCCGCGCCGCCGCGCAAACGCAGGCCCGCAGCATGTGTGACCACATTGCCGCGCAGCGCGCCCAGCGCACCGAGAAGATTGCCGCCAGCGGCGAGGCCCAAACCCCCTGGCTCTACCTTATCGTGGCCACCGGCAATATCCATGAGGACGTGGTGCAGGCCCGTGCCGCCGCCGAGCAGGGGGCAGACATCATCGCGGTGATCCGGTCCACCGGCCAGAGCCTGCTCGACTATGTGCCCCATGGCGCCACCACCGAGGGTTTTGGCGGCACCTATGCCACGCAGGAAAACTTTCGCCTGATGCGCGCCGCGCTGGACGAGGTCGGTACGCGCGTGGGCCGCTACATCCGCCTGACCAATTACTGCTCCGGCCTGTGTATGCCCGAGATTGCCGCCATGGGCGCCATCGAGCGGCTCGACATGATGCTCAACGACTCGATGTACGGCATCATCTTTCGCGACATCAACATGAAGCGCACCTTCATCGACCAGTTTTTCTCGCGCATGGTCAACGCCTATGCCGGCATCATCATCAACACCGGCGAAGACAACTACCTCACCACGGCCGACGCTTATGAGGCCGCGCACACGGTGCTGGCGTCCCAGCTCATCAACGAACAGTTCGCCGAGTTGTCGGGCTTGAAGCCCGAGCAGATGGGCCTGGGCCATGCGTTCGAGATTCATCCCGAGCTGGAAAATGGCTTCCTGTGGGAACTGGCCCATGCGCAGCTGGTGCGCCAGGTCTTTCCCGACGCCTGCCTGAAATACATGCCGCCCACCAAACACATGACCGGCAATATTTTCAAGGGCCATGTGCAGGACGCGCTGTTCAACATCGTGAGCACTGTCACCCAGCAAAATATCCACCTGCTGGGCATGATGACCGAGGCCATCCACACGCCGTTCATCCAGGACCGCTTTCTGGCCATCCAGAACGCGAGGTACGTGTTTGGCACCATGAAGGACTTGCACTCGGAAATTGAATTCAAGCGCGGCGGAAAGATCGAGCAACGCGCCCAGGACGTGCTGGCACAAGCGGAGGCCATGCTGGCCGAGATTGAGGCTATCAGCCTGCCAGGCGCCATTGGCAAGGGTATGTTTGCCGAAATTTCGCGCACACCGACCGGAGGCAAGGGGCTGGATGGTGTGATCGCCAAAGCGCCTGACTACTTCAACCCGTTCCCCAGCCTCATGTTGCCAGCCACCCAAGGAGTCGACCATGCTTGTGGGTTTTTGGGGTCAGAGCCCAAATTCGCACTGCCTCCGGCAGCCCCTTCGGGTGCGGTGCAAAGCTCCGCAGCGAAATTGGTGTCTGACCCCAATAACCCAGTCAAGCCCTACGGCGACACGCTTGGCGACGGGCGCGTGCAGCTCTCGTTCACCCTGCCGGTGGCGCTGGACGAGCGCGCCAAGGAGGGCGCCAAGCGTCTGGCCGCGCAAATGGGGCTGGACGAGCCGGCCGTGGTGCACTGCGAGGACATGGGCCAGGGCTTCAGCTTTTACGTGGTCTATGGCCAGTGCAAACACCAGGTGGACCTGAACAGTTTCTCAGTGGTCAAGCCCGAGTACGAGGTTCTGGACAAGGAAGGCATCAACGCGCTTATCGCTGAAAAGATGGGGCGACGCATGGTGGTGGTGGGCGCCTGCATCGAGACCGACGCCCACACCGTGGGCATCGACGCCATCATGAATATGAAGGGTTTTAATGGCCACAAGGGGCTGGAGAGTTACCACGAGATCCGCGCCATCAACCTCGGCGCGCAGGTGGACTCCGAAGACCTGGTGACCCGGGCGATTGAAGAGCAGGCCGACGTGATTCTGGTGTCGCAGGTGGTGACGCAAAAGAACATTCACCTCGACAACCTCACCAAACTCGCCGACCTGCTGGAAGCCGAAGGGCTGCGCGACAAGGTGATTTTGGTGGTGGGCGGGCCGCGCATCAGCCACGAGCTGGCCAAGGAGCTGGGCTACGATGCGGGTTTTGGCGTCAAGAGTTATGCCGAGGACGTGGCCTCTTTTGCCATTCATGAGTGGATTAAAAGGCATTGATGCGGACTGCCGGTGCGCTGTGCCGCGCAGGGTAACCGGCAGGGGCGGCCGCCTCATACTGGGGTACCAGAAATCGGCGACCACCCCTGCCGATTACCCCGCGCTACATTGGACGTACTGTCGGTTTTGAAAGGAATGCAATGAAGAACATCACCAGCCTGATTCGCTTGCGCATCAGTGCACATGACGCCCATTACGCGGGGGGCCTGGTCGATGGCGCCAAAATGTTGCACCTGTTTGGCGATGTGGCGACCGAGTTGCTGATTCGCAGCGACGGCGACGAAGGCCTGTTCGTGGCCTATGACAACGTGCAGTTTCTGGCGCCGGTTTACGCCGGGGATTACATCGAGGCCACCGGTCGCATCGTCACCATGGGCAAGACCTCGCGCACCATGGAATTCGAGGCACGCAAGGTCATTGCCCCGGCCGGTGTGGCCGGTCAGGCTTCAGCCGCCGATGTGCTGGCTGAGCCGATTTTGGTGTGCAAGGCCTCCGGCACCTGCGTGGTCCCCGCCGCGTGTCAGCGCATCGCGCACGCCACTGTGACCTGCTGACATGGACAAGCTCATCATCACGGCCGCGTTGACCGGAGCCGAAGTGACCCGCGCACAGCAACCGGCGTTGCCCATCACGCCCCAGGAAATTGCCGACGCGGCTTGTGAATGTGCTCAGGCCGGTGCGTCCATCGTGCATGTGCACGCGCGTTTGCCCGACGGCACACCGACCCAGGACAAGGAGATTTATCGGCAGATCATTGCCGAGGTCAAAAAGCGCTGCAATGTGATCGTGCAGGTGTCCACCGGCGGCGCCGTCGGCATGACACCGCAGGAACGCCTGGCCCCGGTCACCCTCAAGCCCGAAATGGCCACGCTGTCGATGGGCACGGTCAACTTTGGCGGTGACGTGTTCATGAACCCGCCCGCCGAGATGGAAATTTTTGCCGCCGCCATGCGGGACCACGGCGTTAAGCCTGAACTGGAGATTTTTGACAGCGGCATGCTGACCACGGTTCACCGCTGGCTAAAAAAAGGCCTGCTCAGCGGGCCGCAGCATGTCGACTTTGTGCTGGGCATTCCCGGCGGCATGGCCGGCACCCCTGAGGCGCTGATGTACCTGCGGTCCCAACTGCCCGCGCAGTCCAGCTGGACTGTCGCGGGGATCGGTCCGGCGCAACTGCCACTGGGCACATTGGCTATTCTGCTGGGCGGCCATGTGCGTGTGGGCTTTGAAGACAACGTGTATTACCGCAAGGGCGAACTCGCCAGCAGCAACGCGCAGTTGGTGGCCCGCATCGCCCGCATCAGCCGGGAGCTTGAGCGGGACGTGGCCACGCCCGACGAAGCGCGCGCGCTGCTCGGCCTGAAGTCATCAGCTTGAGCTGAGTCCTATTTCAAACTGCCCGATAAAAACTGCGCCAGCCGCACGCTCTTGGGGCTGGCCAGCACCTGGGCCGGCACGCCTTCTTCCTCGATCTGGCCCTTGTGCAAAAATATCAGGTGGTTGGCCACTTCACGGGCAAAACCCATCTCGTGCGTCACCACCACCATGGTGCGACCCTCCTGCGCCAGGTCTTTCATGACCTTGAGCACTTCCGAGACCAGCTCGGGGTCGAGCGCGCTGGTGGGCTCGTCGAACAGCATCACCTCGGGCTCCATGGCCAGCGCGCGGGCAATC
>JAABQI010000110.1 GCA_011391545.1 Rhodoferax sp. | reverse complement strand
TGGCTCACCTACTACCCGCACATCATGGTCGAGTGGTACCCGCATGTGCTCACGGTGTCCACCCTGCACCCGATGGGGCCTGATAAGACACTGAACCAGGTGGAATTTTTCTACCCTGAAGAAATTGCTGCCTTCGAGCGTGAATTTGTCGAGGCCCAGCAAGCGGCCTACATGGAAACCTGCATTGAGGACGACGAGATCGGCGAGCGGATGGACGCTGGGCGTCGGGCGCTGCTCATGCGCGGCGACAACGAGGTCGGCCCCTACCAGAGCCCGATGGAAGACGGCATGCAGCACTTTCACAACTGGTACCGCCGCGAGATGGGACCGCTGGAACTGTAGCCATGCAAGCACTCTGGATGGTTTTGGCCGCCTTCTTTTTTGCCACCATGGCCGTGGGCGTCAAGATCGCCTCGGTGGACTTTGGCCTGTCTGAAATGGTGTTCTACCGCGGCCTGGTCAGCCTGATCTTCATGGCCTTGGTCATGCGCGCACGGGGCGCGACGCTGGCCACGCCAGTGCCCATGATGCACGCCTGGCGTGCTGTGGTGGGCGTGCTTTCGCTGTCAGCCTGGTTTTATGCCATTGCCCACCTGCCACTGGCCACCGCCATGACACTCAATTACATGAGTGGCGTCTGGGTGGCAGCTTTTGTGGTGGGTGGCGCCCTGCTGTATGGCAAAAGCAGCCGCCAGGGACCCTTGATGGCCACTGTGCTGACTGGCTTTGCCGGCGTGGTGGTGATGTTGCGCCCGACGCTGGACCAAAACCAGTTGTTCGCTGCACTGGTAGGACTGCTGTCGGGCATGGGCGCGGCCATGGCTTATTTGCAGGTAACAGCCTTGGGAAAAGTCGGTGAACCCGAGGGTCGCACGGTGTTTTACTTTGCCCTGGGCACCGCGCTGGCCGGGTTTGCGGGAGTCCTTTGGGAGGGTTTCACGCCCTGGCACCAGGTAAGCTGGCAAGCGGCTGCCTGGCTCATCCCGATCGGGGTGCTGGCGTCGCTGGGCCAGTGGTGCATGACGCGCGCCTTCAGCCGAGGCGCCACGCTGCTGGTGGCCAACCTGCAATACGCAGGCATTGTTTTTGCCGCTTTTTACAGCCTGTTCCTGTTTGGCGACCAGATTGCCCCGATGGGCTGGGCGGGCATGGCGCTGATTGTGGCCAGCGGTATTGCCGGAACCGTGCTGCGCACCCGCGCCTTGCCCGATACGCCGGGCGAGGAACATTGACCAGGTCCAATTTGACACACCAAGGAGCCAACATGCACAGCACCCTGATTTCTGCCACCCAACTGCAAACCTTGATGGCCCGACAAAAGCCGCTGATGGTGTTCGACTGCAGCTTCGAGCTGATGAAGCCTGCGGGCGGTGATGCGCAATACCTCGAGCAACACCTGATGGGTGCTGTTCGCGCCGACCTCGACCGCCATCTGAGCGCCAAAGGCGCACCCGACGCCGCCAGTGGCGGCCGCCACCCCTTGCCCTCGCGCGAAAATTTTGCCGCCTGGCTTGGCAGCGTTGGCTTGACGCCCGACATGCAGGTGGTGGTGTATGACCGCCAGGGCGCCAACTACTGTGGTCGGATGTGGTGGATGCTGAAATGGGTGGGCCATGAAGCGGCGGCGGTGCTCGACGGCGGCCTGCAAGCCTGGGTGGCGGCGGGCGGCGCGGTCGAGAGTGGAACCGGTCAGGCACGACCCGCCTGCGCCTACCCATTGAGTTCGCCAAGGGCGGTGTTGGCCGGCACCGATACGGTGCTCAGCCAACTGGGGCAGCCCGGCCAGACCGTTCTGGACGCCCGGGCTGCGCCACGGTTCAGGGGCGAAGTCGAGCCGCTCGACCCGGTCGCAGGCCACATTCCCGGCGCCCTGAATCGCCTCTTCTCAGAAAATATAGGCCCGGATGGTTGCTTTAAGCCAGCCGCCCAACTGAGGGCAGAATTTGACACCCTGCTGGCGGGTCGCGACCCGGCCAGCGTGGTGCACCACTGCGGCAGTGGCGTGAGTGCGCTGCCCAACCTGATCGCCATGGAAGTGGCCGGACTGGGCCGCGGCGCACTTTATGCTGGCAGCTGGAGCGAATGGTGCAGTGACACCAGCCGGCCCGTCGCGCGAGGCTGATCGGTTGGGGTCAGAGCACGTCGCTTCGCGAGTGGTCTGACCCGCAAAGTCTCAGGCTACGCCATTGGCCTTGAACCAGGCTAGCGCACGCTTGAAACCATCTTCGGCGGCTTCTTTGCGATAGCTCGGACGGTAGTCGGCGTGGAACGCGTGCGGTGCATCACGGTAAACCACAAACTCCGAGGCTTTGGCGGCGGCGTTGCCCTTGGCACCAGCCTCGGCCAACGCGTCTTTCATCTGGTTGACGGTGGTCAGCGGAATGCCGCCGTCCTGGCCGCCGTACAAGCCCAGCACCGGTGCTTTCAGCTCAGCCGCCAGATCCAGCGGGTGCTTAGGCGTCAGCGCCGTGGACGTGCCCACCAGACGTCCGTACCAGGCCACACCCGCCTGAACGTTCTTGCTTTGTGAGGCATACAGCCAGGTGATGCGACCGCCCCAGCAAAACCCGGTAATGCCCACTTTTTTCAAGTTACCGCCGTTGGCGCCAGCCCAAGCCACCGCGCCATCCAGGTCTTTCATCACCTGCGCATCGGGCACCTTCGACACTACCTCAGCGATCAGTTTGGCCATTTCACCGTAGCTGCTGGGGTCGCCTTGGCGCGCAAACATTTCTGGGGCGATGGCCAGGTAACCGGCTTTGGCAAAACGGCGGCAGGTGTCGGCAATGTACTCGTGCACGCCAAAAATTTCCTGGATCACCAGCACCACCGGCAAGTTCTTTTTGCCTTCAGGGGCGGCATAGAAAAACGGCACCGAAAAGCCGTCAACAGTGAATGTCGACTCGCCCGAGGTCAAACCGTCGGCAGGGGTTTTGATCGCGGTTTGCGCCATGATCGGCATGGCGGTGGCGGCGTAACCCACACCCAATGCCACTTTCAGGGCGGTACGGCGGCTGGCGCCCGCCAGCGTGGATTGGCCCGGCAGCAAGGCGTCAAAGTCCCGGGTTTGATCCTGATTCAGCATGTGCGGTCTCCGTGGGTTTAAAGGTCGAGAGCTTAAGTGCGAATGCGTTGTCAGGTTGCTCGGAGGCATGCAAATCCTCACAAATCGCACAGGTGATGGGCAGATGCCTTGCGCTATGATTTGCGCCAATGCCAAAGCACCCGGGGATCCCGGCGCTTTTGGCAGCACGTTGTGGTCTAGGTGCTTTACCCAATGCCCGCCAGGCCGCTTTCCACGTATTCTTTGCTGGATCACAAGTCCGCCAGGAGATGTTTCCCATGCCACAGCGCAAACCCTTGCATCTGCACGTGCCCGAGCCCACCGGGCGTCCCGGCCACGACACTGACTTTTCTTACCTCCCGCTGTCCGCTGCCGGTGCCAAGCGCCGCCCGCCGGTCGACGTGGCGGCAGCCCAGACCAACGACCTCGCGTTTGCGCTGATCCGGGTGCTTGACGACAACGGCAAGGCGCTTGGCCCCTGGGCCCCGCAGGTGGATGTGGCGCTGCTGCAACGCGGCCTGCGCGCCATGCTGCTGACGCGCGCCTTCGATGCCCGCATGTTGATTGCCCAGCGCCAGAAAAAAATGTCGTTCTACATGCAGTGCCTGGGCGAAGAGGCCATCGCCTGCGCCCATGCGCTGGCCATTGGTGACGGCGACATGTGTTTCCCGACCTACCGCCAGCAGGGCCTGCTGCTGGCGCGCGAGGACAACAACATGGTCGACATGATCTGCCAGCTCTACAGCAACGCCCGTGACCCGATGAAGGGACGGCAACTGCCGGTGATGTATTCCAGCAAGAAGCAGGGCTTTTTTTCGATCTCGGGCAACCTGGCCACCCAGGTCATCCAGGGCGTCGGCTGGGCCATGGCCAGCGCCATCAAGGGCGACGACAAGGTGGCCTCGGTCTGGATTGGCGACGGCGCCACCGCCGAGGCCGACTTTCACACCGCGCTGACCTTTGCTCATGTTTACCGGGCACCGGTCATCATCAACGTGGTCAACAACCAGTGGGCCATCTCCACCTTCCAGGCCATCGCCGGCGGTGAAGGAACCACCTTCGCCGCACGCGGTGCCGGTTGCGGCATTGCCTCGCTGCGCGTCGACGGCAACGATTTTCTGGCGGTCTATGCCGCGTCCAAATGGGCGCTTGAGCGCGCCCGCTCCAGCTTTGGCCCGACCCTGATCGAGTGGGTGACCTACCGCGCCGGACCGCATTCCACCTCGGACGACCCAAGCAAGTACCGCCCGGCCAA
>JAABQI010000109.1 GCA_011391545.1 Rhodoferax sp. | reverse complement strand
GCATTGGTTACCCCAAAGAGTGGGAAAACCAGGACAAATGGAACGGTGGCTGGGTTCGCAAATCCAACGGATCCATCGAGCCGCGCCAGGGCGCCAAGTGGAAGCTGCTGATGCGCATCTTCGCCAACCCGAACATGCCCGAGATTGACGACTACTACGAGCCCTTCACCTTTGACTACGACCACCTGCAGTCAGCACCCGAGCTCAAAGGCACACCGACCGCCCGTGCACGCAGCCTGATCACCGGCAAGCGCATGGAAAAAATCGAGTGGGGCCCGAACTGGGAAGAAATTCTGGGTGGCGAGTTTTCCAAGCGCAGCAAGGACAAGAACTTTGACGACATCCAGAAAGAGATGTATGGCGAGTTCGAAAACACCTTCATGATGTACTTGCCGCGCCTGTGCGAGCACTGCCTGAACCCGGCGTGCGTGGCATCGTGCCCGTCAGGCTCGATCTACAAGCGCGAGGAAGACGGCATTGTGCTGATCGACCAGGACAAATGCCGTGGCTGGCGCATGTGCGTCTCGGGCTGCCCCTACAAGAAAATTTACTACAACTGGAAGAGCGGCAAGGCTGAGAAATGCACCTTCTGCTTCCCCCGCATCGAGGCCGGCATGCCCACCGTGTGCAGTGAGACCTGCGTGGGCCGCATCCGCTACCTGGGCGTGCTGCTGTATGACGCAGACCGCATTCAGGAGGCTGCCAGCGTCACCCATGACCGCGATCTGTACCAGGCCCAGCTCGACATCTTTCTGGACCCGAATGACCCGGCAGTCATCGCCCAGGCGCGCATCGACGGCATTCCTGATGCCTGGATGGAATCCGCACGCCGCAGCCCCGTTTACAAAATGGCGGTTGAATGGAAAGTGGCCCTGCCGCTGCACCCCGAGTACCGCACGCTGCCCATGGTGTGGTACGTGCCACCGCTCTCGCCCATCACGGCGGCGGCCAATGCCGGCCACATGGGTATCAACGGCGAGATTCCTGATGTCAAGTCGCTGCGTATCCCCGTGAAGTACCTGGCCAATCTGCTGACCGCTGGCGACACCTTCCCGGTGGAGCGCGCCCTGGAGCGGATGCTGGCCATGCGCGCCTTCCAGCGTGAAAAACATGTCGAGGGTCGAATCAACACCGCGGCCCTGGAACAGGTGCAGATGAGCCAGCATGAGGTTGAGGACATGTACCAACTGATGGCCATTGCCAACTACGAGGACCGGTTTGTCATCCCCAGCACACACCGCGAATACGCTGAAAACGCCTTCAATGTGCGCGGCGGCTGTGGCTTCAGCTTTGGCAATGGTTGCTCTGAAGGCATCAGCGAGACCAGCTTGTTCGGTAGCGAAAAGAAACGCACCATTCCCATCAAGGCGGAGGTATAAATCATGGGACTCTTTGCCAACAACCCACCTGTCGCCACCAAGACGCTGCGCGTTTTGGCCCGCTTGCTGAGCTACCCTGATCCGACCCTGCGCCGGCATTTGCCGGAATGCCGCCAGGCCCTGCGCGAAGAAGCAGCCCTGTCTGCCACCCGGCTGACCGAGCTGGAAGACCTGATGACCTGGATGGCCGGCACCGGTGGCAATGCCGATGCGCTCAGTGTTGAAGAGTCTTACGTTGACTTGTTTGACCGCGGCCGCGCCACATCGCTGCACCTGTTCGAGCATGTTCACGGTGACTCGCGAGACCGTGGCCCGGCCATGATCGACCTGGCCCAGACCTTCGAGAAAGCCGGGCTGTTTCTGGCACCTGGCGAAATGCCCGACTACCTGCCGGTGGTGCTGGAGTACACCTCGACCCAGCCACCCAAGGAGGCAAAGGCCTTTCTGGCTGAAATGGCGCACATCTTCAATGCCATTTTTGCCGCACTGGAACAGCGCGACACACGCTACACCAGCGTGCTTGGCGCGTTGCTGGAACTGGCTGGTGAAAGGGCCAAGCCGGTCAAGGTCAAGCCAGAGGAGCCCATTGACGAAAGCTGGGAAGAGCCCGTGGTGTTTGGTGGCTGCTCCACCAAAGGCCAGGCCAACCCCAACCAGCCTCAGCCCATTCACATCGTGCGTAACAGCACATCCAAGAACGTTGTCACAGGAGTATCGGTATGAGTGCCCTCCATAATTTCTTCTTTTCGATCTACCCCTACATCTGCCTGGCAGTGTTCCTGATGGGTAGCCTGGCGCGGTTTGACCGTGACCAATACACCTGGAAAAGCGACTCATCGCAGCTGCTGCGCAAGGGCAGCCTGCGCTGGGGCAGCAACCTGTTCCACATCGGGATCTTGTTCCTGTTCTTTGGTCACTTTGCGGGCTTGCTGACACCGCACTCGGTTTACGAGCATTTCATCAGTGCGCCAGACAAACAGTTGATGGCGGTTTACTCGGGCGGTGCAGCAGGTTTCATCTGCTTTATCGGCTTGAGCCTGCTCTTGCACAGACGCCTGTTTGACCCGCGCATTCGCCTCACCAGCCACCGCACCGACCTCGCCATTTTGATCATCTTGTGGGTTCAGTTGTCGATTGGCCTGGCAACCTTGCCGCTGTCTTTGCACCACTCTGACGGTGGCGTCATGATGGCTTTGGGTGAGTGGGCGCAGCGCCTGGTGACTTTCCGTCCGGGTGGTGCCGAATTGTTGGTGGGACTGGACTGGACTTACAAAATTCACCTGGTGCTGGGCATGACGATCTTCTTGCTGTTCCCGTTCAGCCGTCTGGTCCACGTGTGGAGCGGTTTTGGCAGCCTTGCTTACCTGATTCGTCCCTACCAGATCGTGCGTGCTCGCCGCATGAATGTGCCGCAAGGCCAAAACCAGCCGCGTCGCCCGGACGCCAGCGTATAGGACAACACCATGAGCATGAACGACACCACCCTACTGACTCGCGCCAGCATCAATGGCGTGGCCTTGCACGCCCTTGATGACGTGCTGACACCCGATGAACTGCGCCAACGCGCCTACTCCGAGCTGCTGCGGCAAGAGGCCATTCGCCAGGGCCTGCTCGGCGCAGACGACCCCTCCCTGGCCGATGGCATCACCAGCGAAGCCGCCACCAGCGCCATTGAGGCCCTGCTGGAGCAAGCGCTGACCATACCTGACCCCTCTGAAGAGGCCGAACGCCGGCATCACGCTGCGCATCAGGCCACCTACAGCACGGGGGAGCGGGTGCACGCCCGCCACATTCTGTTTGCGGTGACGCAAGGCACCGATGTGGTGGCCCTGCGCAACCGCGCCGAGACCACCCTGCTGGACCTGCGCTGCCATGACGGAAGCACCACGGTTGACCGCTTTGCCAAGGCCGCCAGCACGCTGTCCAACTGCCCCAGCGGGGCCGAAGGCGGAAGTTTGGGCTGGCTCGTCAACAGCGATTGCGCACCAGAATTTGCCAAGGAACTCTTTGGCCACACCGATGTGGGTGTGCTGCCCCGCTTGGTGCACAGCCGGTTCGGCCTGCATGTGGTGGAGGTTTTGGAGCGCGATCCAGGCCAGGAGCAGGCGTTTGAGTCGGTTCGCGGCGCCGTGACCCTGGCATTGCGACAAAAAACCTATGTCACTGCGCTGCGTCAATACCTGGGCTTGTTGGCAGGTGCCGCACAAGTCGAAGGCGTTGATCTGGAAGCGTCAGACTCACCGCTGGTGCAATAGATCCACACCCATGAAAGGAGCTGTTGTACCTGACGAGTTGCTGGCGCGCATCCGGCGCTTTCACGACCACACCTTCCCGGGTGTGCAGGAGCAGTTCCAGACGCTGATCTCGGAGGGTCAGCACCCCACCATTCTCTTCATTGGCTGCTCCGACTCGCGCCTGGTGCCCTACATGCTGACCGGCATGGGCCCGGGCGAGTTGTTTCTGGTGCGCAACGTGGGTGCCTTTGTGCCGCCTTACGACGGCTCTGCCGGTTTTCATGGCACCTCGGCCGCGATTGAATTTGCCGTGCTCAGTCTCAAGGTGTCGCGCATCATTGTTTGTGGCCACAGCCACTGCGGTGGCATTCGGGCGCTCTACGAAGAGGTGAATCCACAGGCCAAAAACCTGATCGCCTGGCTGGAACTCGGCCGCGAGGCCGTGTTGCCGGTGCAAGTCACGGAAGAAGCCTTGCGCCGCACCGAACAGCGGGCAGTGGTGCTGCAACTGGAGCGGCTCATGGGCTACCCCATGGTGCGCACGCAGGTGGAGGCCGGCATGATGACCCTGCATGGCTGGCACTATGTCATTGAAGACGGTGAAATTCACGTCTTTGACGTCAACAGCGGCCAGTTTATTCCGGCCTCTGTCGCCTCCCACAGCGGCCACGGCCCCTATGTCGAGCATTTGTCAGAGCCCATGTTCAACGAGATTGATTCAGCTTACAACACCCAG
>JAABQI010000108.1 GCA_011391545.1 Rhodoferax sp. | reverse complement strand
GCACGTGCATGCGGTTTTCGGCCTCGTCCCATACCACGCTTTGTGCACCGTCGATCACGTCTGCATCGACCTCTTCACCGCGATGGGCGGGCAGGCAGTGCATGAACAGGGCGTTGGGTTGTGCCTCGGCCATCATGTCGGCACTGACACGCCAGGCGGCAAAAGCCGCTTTACGCACTTCGTTTTCGGCCTCATAACCCATGCTGGTCCAGACATCCGTGGTGACCAGATCGGCACCCCGACAGGCATCCATGGGGTCACTAAAGGTTTGATAGTGGTTGGCGCTGATCTTGCCGGTGATGGAAGCAATTTTTTCATCGACTTCATAGCCACTGGGTGTGCTCACGTTGACCTTGAAGTCGAGCAACTCGGCGGCCTGCAGCCAGGTGTTGGCCATGTTGTTGCCGTCGCCCACCCAGGCCACGGTTTTGCCCTGGATGGAACCCCGGTGCTCAATGAAGGTAAAGATGTCCGCCAGAATCTGGCAGGGGTGAAATTCGTTGGTCAGGCCGTTGATGACCGGCACCCGTGAAAACTCGGCGAAGCGCTCAATCTTGGTCTGCTCATAAGTGCGGATCATGACCAGGTCGACCATGCGGCTGATCACCCGGGCGCTGTCTTCAATCGGCTCGGCACGACCGAGCTGGCTGTCGCTGGTGGTGAGGTGCACCACGCTGCCGCCGAGTTGGTACATGCCCGCTTCAAAACTCACGCGCGTGCGGGTGGAAGCTTTCTCAAAAATCATGGCCAGGGTGCGGTCCACCAAAGGCTGGTGTTTTTCGTAGGCCTTGAACTTCTTTTTGATCAGCGATGCACGGTCAAAGAGATAGGCGTATTCGCTGGCATTGAGGTCTGTGAATTGCAGGTAGTGTTTGATGGCAGTCATGTGTTCAACCGAGGTATCAAAGGGTAGGGGGGTTCAAGGCGCCTGCAGCAGTTGTCGGACCAGCGGGCACAAAATCCGGATGACCTCATCGGCCTCGGCCTCGCTCATGATCAAGGGCGGCACCAGACGGATCACGGTGTCGGCAGTGACGCTGATCAGCAGGCCGTTGTCGGCGCATTGCTGCACCAGCGCGCCGCAGGGTTTAGCCAGGTCCACGCCAATCATCAGCCCCTGGCCACGAATCTCGCGCACTGTGCCACTGGCCAGTTCAGCCGCGAGCGCTTGCGCCAGACCCTGGCTCAGATGCGCGCCGACGCGGGCGGCGTTTTCCAGCAGCCCATCTTCTTCCATGATGCGTATCGTCTCCACGCCCGCACGCATGGCCAACGGGTTGCCGCCAAATGTGGTGCCGTGGTTGCCAGGCTGGAAGATATTGGCGGCCTTTGGACCGGCCACCACCGCGCCCACCGGCACGCCGGAGCCCAGGCCTTTGGCCAGGGGCATCACGTCGGGAACGATGCCAGCCCACTGATGGGCAAACCATTTACCGGTACGGCCCATGCCGCACTGCACCTCGTCCACCATCATCAGCCAGTCGCGCTCGTCGCACAGTGCCCGCAGCTCGCGCAGGTAGTCCAGGTGCATGGGGTTGACGCCACCCTCACCCTGGATAGCTTCAAAAAATACCGCCACCACGTTGGGGTTGTTGGCCGTGGCGGCCTTGAGTGCCTCGATGTTGTTAATCGGAACGCGTATAAAGCCTTCCACCAGCGGACCAAAACCTGCCTGGATCTTGGGGTTGCCCGTGGCACTCAAGGTGGCGATGGAACGGCCATGAAAGGCCTTTTCATAAACCACAATTTCCGGACGCTCGATGCCTTTGTCGTGACCAAACTTGCGCGCCAGCTTCAAAGCAGCTTCGTTGGCCTCCAGACCGGTTGAGCAGAAAAACACGTTGGTCATGCCGGAAAGTTCCACCAGCTTTTTGGCCAGCGCTTCCTGGTTGGGAATATGGTAATAGTTGCAACTGTGGATGATCTTGCTGATCTGGTCCTGCAGCGCGGGCACCAGTTTGGCGTGGTTATGGCCCAGCGTGTTGACGGCAATGCCGCCCAGCGCATCCAGATAGCATTTCTGGTTCACGTCCCAAACCCGGCAACCCTGACCATGGCTGAGCGCTATGGGCAAGCGCCCGTAGGTGTTCATCACGTGGGGAGAGCTGGCTTCGGTCTTTGGGCTGGCAACGGTCATGGTGAAGGTCTTTCGAGGGCGACAACAAACAAAGCGGCCCAACGCAGGTTGGGCCGTTGGGGAGTGATTTTAGACTGCGCAATTGGTGAACTCACGCGCCTTTGACAATCTGTCCCCGCCTTGTGTTCAGTCATTCTTTTTGCTTGCTTCTAGTCTTGTATAAGACATAAGATTAAGCTAGAATTATGGCGCGTTGCAATATCCTGCCCGCGCCCTCTAAACAACCTCTACCCGATGGTTTCACACACTTCAAAAAAGACCTACATCTTGGGCATCACGCACAGCGGGCGGGCTTTTCGCCCAAGTGACTGGGCCGAGCGTCTGGCTGGCGTGATGAGCCAATTTCGCCCTGGTGGCGCACCAACCGGAAGGCATCTGGCCTACTCGCCCTGGTGTGTTCCAAGCAGCGTCAACAACGTGCGCTGTGTCGTTGTTCACGAGGACTTGCGTGCCTACAACATCATGGCCTGGGACTTCGTCATGGGTTTTGCCAAGGACAATGAACTGCAAGTGCAACATGGTACGCCAGCACACGCCTCGCACCACACGCATCACGCTCACCATCACTGAATAACAATGGCGCTGGCGCAAAAAAGCCGTCCTGAAGACGGCTTTTTTGCTTTTGCTGACAGCGCACCCGTTACAAACGGCGAACCTGCATCTTTTTAATAAATGACAGGTTCGTGCGATTTGCCTAAGTGTATTAGGCGGCGATTGCCAGGGCTTTCACCTTGGCAGACAGGCGGCTCTTGTCACGAGCTGCCTTGTTTTTGTGGAAGATGCCCTTGTCAGCCACGGTGTCAACCACGGCCTGCATTTTGGCAAACAGTTCTGTGGCCTTGGCTTTGTCGCCACCCAGAACTGCCTTTTCCACGTTTTTCACCGCAGTGCGGTATTTGGAGCGCAGCGAGGTATTGGCTGCGTTGATTTTGATGTCCTGACGGACGCGTTTACGGCCCGACGCCAGGCGCGGGTTCTTTTTCTTTGGTTTTCCAGAAGCCATGATATGTGTTCCTTGAGTCTGTGGATGTTGTCAGCAAACCGTAGATTGTAGCAGCCACAACATCCTGCCCTGAGCCTAGCGGTGACGCCCTTTCATGGCCCGCTCCACTTCGCGTTTGCCTTCGCGGTCCTTGATGGTGTCGCGCTTGTCGTGCTCGGCCTTGCCTTTGGCCAGGGCTATCTCACACTTCACCTTGCCGTTTTTCCAATGCAAGTTGATCGGCACCAGGGTGTAGCCTTTTTGCTCCACCTTGCCAATGAGTCGCTTGATCTCCTCCTTGTGCATGAGCAGCTTTTTGGTGCGCTGCTTGTCCGGACTGATGTGCGTCGATGCGGTGCCGAGCGGGTTGATCTGCAGGCCGATGATGAACAGCTCGCCATTGCGCACCACCACGTATCCGTCGGTGAGTTGCACTTTGCCTTCGCGCAGCGATTTGACCTCCCAGCCCTCCAGCACGACGCCCGCCTCGAACCGTTCCTCAAAGAAATAATTGAAAGCGGCCTTTTTGTTGTCTGCAATGCGCGAGGATGTATCGGGTTTTTTTGCCATGGAGAAGGGTTTTGATAATAAGAGCCGCCAGCCAAGCTTGACTACAATCCGGCGAATACCTCCATTCTATGAAAACTGTCAAAAAGTCCGTTTTAATCTGGTACAGCCCGGCTGAAATGTATCGGCTGGTGACCGACGTTGACCAATACCCGCAGTTTTTGCCATGGTGTGATAAGGCGCGCGTGGTGTCCCATGAAGAAAACGGCATGCTGGCTGAAATTGGCATTGCTTTTTCGGGGATTCATCAAACATTCACCACCCGCAATGTCCATACGGTGGACCGCCAGGTCATCATCAATTTGGTCAACGGTCCCTTTTCCAAGCTGGAAGGCGAGTGGAATTTTTTGCCTTTGGGCGATGCCATGGAGCGTGCCTGCAAGGTGGAGTTGGCACTCACCTACAGTTTCGAGAGCGCCATCGGCCGGTTGGTGAGCCCGGTGTTTGACAAAATTGCCGGCAGCATGGTCGATGCCTTCGTCAAACGTGCCAAACAAGCTTACGGTGAATAAATCCCTGTTGCATTTGAGCGTTGTTTACGCCCCCAGGGCGCGCGAAGTTCTCGAAGTTGATTTGCAACTGAGTGCCCCTTGCACGGTATTGCAGGCATTGCAGCAAAGCGGCCTACTGGTGTGCCATCCTGAAATCGACAACCATGAAGCGTTGATCGGCGTATGGGGCCACAAAGCCAAGCTCGATCAGTGTTTGCGTGATGGCGACCGTGTGGAAATATACCGACCCTTGCGGGTGGACCC
>JAABQI010000107.1 GCA_011391545.1 Rhodoferax sp. | reverse complement strand
ACGGCAACACCGTCACCGTTCACAACATTCGCAATTTCAGCTACCGCAGCGAGACCGACTTCACCCCCGCCTGGTACGACAAAACCTACGACCTGCGCCAGCTCGAAGGGGCCGACATCGTGGCCTCCTACTGGATGGGCCCCGACATTGCCCATGTGTTTGTCAGCTTCGGGTTTGCCGGCGGCGAACATCTGGCCATGTCGATCGAAACGCGCACCGAAAAGGGCGAGGGCTATGACACCATCAAGGGCTTCTTCCGGCAGTACGAGCTTTACTATGTGGTTGCCGACGAGCGCGACGTGATCGGGCTGCGCACCAATTTCCGCCGCGACCCGCCCGAGGACGTTTACGTTTACAAGGCGAAGGGGTCACCCGAGGCGCTGAAGAATTTTTTTCTGTCGTACCTGGGCCAGATCAATGCGCTCAAGGACCAGCCGCAGTTCTACAACACCCTCACCACCAACTGCACCACCAGCCTCTGGTTGAACTCCCGGGTCAACCCGGGGCATGTGCCATTCAACTGGAAGATTCTTGCCAGCGGCCATGTGCCGGAGCTGCTGCATGAGCAGGGGCGCCTTGACCATGACGGCCTGACTTTTGCTGAGTTGCAGCAGCGGGCCCACATCAATCCCCGAGCCCGGGCGGCGGGCATCAGCGCTGATTTTTCTCAGCGCATCCGACAAGTGGAGCCAACAAAAAAATGAACTCAAAGCTTAGGTCTTTCAACAAGTTTTCTGGCGTTTTCGCCGCCATACTCTGCGCTGCACTGCTTCCCGGTATGGCCTGGTCGTCAACAACGCCTGCAGCAAGCCCGGCGGCCGACCCTGCCAAGCGGCCAAAAATCTGCCTGGTCCTGTCGGGTGGTGGCGCCCGCGGCGCAGCCCACATTGGCGTGCTCAAGGTACTCGAGCGTTACCGCGTACCGATCGACTGCATTGCCGGCACCAGCATGGGCGCGCTGGTGGGTGCCGCCTACGCCACCGGCATGCAAATCGACGAAATGACCAAGATCACCGGGGCCATCAGCACCGAGCTGCTGTTAAAGGAAGAGCCGCCGCGCGAGGAACTGTCCATGCAGCGCAAACAGGAAGACTACACGCTGCTGTTCGGTCCCGAGTTCGGGGTGGTGGGCGGCAGCCTGAAGTTGCCCAAGGGTGCCGTGACCGGCGTGCAGCTGGAAACCGTGCTGCGCAAGCTCAGCAAAGCCAAGGGTTTTCACCGATTCGATGCACTGCCCATTCCTTACCGGGCGGTTGCCACCAATCTGGTGACCGGCGAGGCGGTCGTTTTCAAGGAAGGTGAACTGGCCAACGTGATGCGCGCCAGCATGTCTGTGCCTGGCGCCGTGGCACCGGCCGAGGTTGGCGGCATGCTTCTGGTGGACGGCATGCTGACACAAAACCTGCCGGTGCAAGTGGCGCGCTCAATGGGCGCAGACATTGTGATTGCGGTGAATGTGGGCACGCCGCTGCTCAGGCGCGATCAGCTCGACGGCATTTTGGGTGTGGCCTCGCAGATGGTCAGCATTCTGACCGAGCAGAATGTCCAGGCCTCACTGGCCTTGCTCAAACCCACCGACATCCTGATCTCTCCGGAACTGGGGGAATACACAACAGCCGACTTCGACAGTCTGATAAAAATCGCGCCGCTGGGTGAAGCCGCTGCGGAAAAAGTCAGTGCCCAACTGGCGCAACTCTCGCTCCCGGCTGCCCAGTACGCCGCACTGCGCCAGCGCCAGATTGTCGCCCTGGCCCCTGACGTGCTGCCGATCAACGAGATCCGTTTCGACCATCTGCGGCGGGTCAACCCCGAGACCGTGCTGGGTTTGATGGAGACAACCGTCGACCAGCCGTTGGATCAGGACACGCTCGACAGCGACATGCGCAGGATTTATGGCACGGGCGACTTTGAGCATGTCAATTACCGCCTCATCGATGAACCAGGCCGACGCGTGCTGGCCGTGGATGCGGTCGAAAAAACATGGGGGCCGAATTTTCTGCGCTTTGGCCTGGGCCTGTCCAGCGATTTCAGCAGCAATGCCTACTTCGATCTCGCGATCAGTTACCGCAAGCGGTGGATCAACTCGCTCGGCGCCAACTGGCGCACCCTGCTGCAGTTCGGCCGCACCAAGTCCTTGCTCAGCGAGTTCTACCAACCGGTGAACACCACGGGCAGTTACTTTGTTGCGCCTTATGTGAGTTTCGTTTCGTCGTCATTCGATTTGTACCAGGGCGACAACAACATTGCCACCTACAGCACGGGTTCATCTCTGATCGGAGTTGATGTGGGCACCCAGTTCCAACGTTATGGCGAATTGCGTATGGGCTTGATGACAGGCACACTGTCAGCGGAACTCGACACCGGACCGCCAGAACTTTCGCCGGGTCCCGGCCGCGTCGCCGAGGGCGCGGCCCGGGTCAAGCTGGTGCTGGACCGACTTAACAACACCTATTTCCCGCGCTCCGGCTGGCGTAGCACCCTTGATGTCCACAGCTCCAACACCGCGCTGGGCGCCAGCGATTCCTACACCAAGTGGAGCGCTGACGCCATGGCCGTCTATTCGTTGGGCGAGCACACCTTCAACGCCTATGTCAAAGCCGGTGGCAGGATCGGCGACAACCCCCTGCCGCGTTACAACCAGTTCCAGTGGGGCGGCTTCCTGAACCAGTCGGGCTACAAGACCGGCCAGCTCTACGGCGAGAACCTGGCCTTTGGGCGGCTCATGTACTACCACCGTATCAAGCGCGCCAGCCTGCTCGAGGGCGCCTATGGCGGCGTGTCGCTGGAACTGGGCAAGCTCGGCGGTCCGCTGGTGTTCGGTTCACCCGACGATTTGCTTAAGTCGGGCAGCCTATTTATCGGTGCGGACACACCGGTCGGCCCCGCCTACCTGGGTTTTGGCCGCGCGGGAGACGGCAACCAGAGCTTCTACTTCTTCCTGGGCAGGGCGTTCTGAGCCTGCCGTAGCCGCATCTGCGCGCCGAGCTGGCTGTGGCGCTTATTTTTTTGGCGCCGGCTCGATGCTGATCGCCAGTGCCTCGGTGTAAACCGCCTCGATCTGGTCACCCTGCTTGACCACTTTGAAGTGCTCGGGGTTTTTAACCTTCAAATCCACCACTCTGCCGCGCGGGCCTTTCACGGTGATGGTCATGTTCTGTGGGTCGACGGCAATGACATCGGCGACGATGGTGACTTCACGCGCTCCGACAACTGCCGGCTTCTCGCCGGGCTTGGCCCTGACCGCACCCGAGTCCTGCTGGATTTCGCGCACGCCGCCACCCTTCTTGACTTCCAGCGTCAAGGCCTGGGCGTATTGAACGACCAACTGGTCACCCACCTTGATCTGGTCAAAATTCTTGACCTCGGGGCCAGCCACCACGTCGTGCATCTTGCCCTGGGCGGTCTTGAGTGTCACGGTGCGGGTGGCCTTGTCGATCTCTGCCACGCCGGCGGTGAGCTTGATGGTTTCCATGGCGGCCGCCTTACCGGGCTCGCTGGACACCATGGTGCCGCCGGTGGGCGGTTGTTGGGCCCACAAGGGGGTGGAAAGCACCGACATGGCAATGGCAGCCGACAACATCGAGATACGCATGGTTTGATTCCTTTTGTGACAGATTGAATGAGGCATGCATGCTGCCCGGCACCGGGTGTCCGGCAGCTTGGCTGAATGCTTCAATGGGGGTTGGGCCGAGGGTTGAAGTCCGGCGCGGGGCGGATTGTATGCCTGCCAACAGTCCCGTTTCCGATCAGTTGCGTCAATGCCCGACAGTCTTCGCGTGTCGCGTTCCAAAAATGGCGGAGCCGACCCGCACCAGGGTGCTGCCTGAGGCAATGGCGGCTTCGAGGTCATCACTCATGCCCATCGACAAGGTATCGAGCGCCAGCCCTTGTGCCCTTAAAGTTTCAAAAAGCTTGCTGGCGCGTTTGAATACCTCGCAGGCAGCCGCAAAGTCAGGCGCGGGCTCGGGGATGCACATGATGCCCCGCAACTGCAGGCGGGGCAAGCTGACCACGGCCTGGGCCAGCGCCAGCGCATCAGCGGGGGCCACTCCCGATTTGGTGGGCCCGCCATCCACATTGACCTGAAGGCAGACTTGCAGGGGCGGCAAGTCAGGCGGGCGCTGCTCGCTCAGGCGCTCGGCAATCTTGAGCCGATCCACCGTGTGCACCCAGTCAAAATGCCCAGCCACGAGCCGGGTCTTGTTGCTCTGGATCGGGCCTATGCAGTGCCACTCAAGCGGCAGATGGCGCAGCGCGGTGATTTTCTCCACTGCTTCCTGAATGTAGTTTTCACCAAACAGGGTTTGCCCGGCAGCAAAAGCGGCTTGCACGGCATCGGTATCAAAGGTTTTGGAAACTGCCAACAGCTTGACTGCCGCGGGCGCCCGACCCGCCGCCAGGCAGGCGTCGTGAATGCGTTGTTGCACGGCGCTGAGTTGTGTTGAAA
>JAABQI010000106.1 GCA_011391545.1 Rhodoferax sp. | reverse complement strand
TAAAGGTCCTCACGGAAACGCCCCGCCTTGACTTCACCCTCCAGTGCACGGTTGGTGGCGCAAATCAGCCGGAAATCGGTCGAACGCGGCTGGGTGCTGCCGATTCGGCAAAAACTGTGATCCTGCAACACACGTAACAAACTGCTTTGCAGCTTGGGGCTCATATCGGCAATTTCATCCAGAAACAAATTGCCACCATTGGCTTTTTCAAAGTAGCCGGCGGTGGCCTGGGCGGCGCCGGTAAACGCGCCTTTTTCGTAGCCAAACAACAGACTTTCCAGCAAGGACTCGGGCAAGCCACCACAATTGACCTCGAGAAAAGCTTGGCCAGCACGCAAGCTGTGGGCATGAATGAGCTTGGCGATAACGTCCTTGCCGGTGCCACTTTCCCCGTCCAGCAGCACGGTGGTATCGAGCCCTGCCACCTGCTGGATCTGACCCAGCAAACGCGTCATGGCAGTCGACTGGCCGACCACCATGGGCGCCCCAGACTTGACCGCCAGACGGCTTCGCAAGCTGTCGATTTCACGATAAGCCGCATCAATTTCAAGCGCCTTGCCGATCACCGCTTCCAGGGCTTCGAGGTCTTCAAACGGTTTGCTCAGGTAGTCAAACAAACCCTCCCGAACCGCGGCCACGGCGTCGCGCACATCGGCAAAACCAGTCATCAAAATAGCCACCATGCGCGGCCGCTGGGCACGAAACTCGCGCAGCAAATCGAGGCCGCAGTGCTGTGGCAGGCGCTGGTCCATCAGCACCAGGTTGAAGTCATGTTCGGCAAACAGTCGCCGCGCCTCCTCGCCCTGACTTGCCAGATGGACATCGGCACTGCTGCGAAGCATTTGCTCCAGCAGGGTCCTGGTGTAACGATCGTCATCGACGACCAGTATCTTGGGCAACATGAGTGGGTACAGTGTGGAGGGGTTCTGGGTTGTTCGGAATGGTTTGCGGCAACCAAACCGCAAATTGCGTGCCACCCTCAGGCAAATTTTTGACGCGGACAAAACCCTGGTGCAGCAACGCCACATGCTGCACCACGGAAAGCCCCAGGCCCGTGCCTTCGTGACGGGTGGTAAAAAACGGCGTGAACACCTTGTCCATGATCTCCGGCGCAATGCCCTTGCCATGGTCACGCACCGCCAGGCTCCAGCCAGGTGCGCCCGTTTCAGGGTGCGGCAGCGCCTGCAAGCTGATGACCAAGGGACTGTCGTCTCCGGTCGCCTGCGCTGCGTTGACCAGCAAATTGAACAAGGCATGACGCAGCAAAATGGGATCCATCAGCAGCACCACCTTTTCCTCGGGAAACACCAACTCGACGGGCATCTGGTGGCGAATGGTCTGGCGGAACATCAGCACGGTTTCATTGACCACCTGGGCCACGTCGGTGGGGTGACATTCAAATTTCGACACCTTGGCAAAACGCAGCATTGACGCAATGAAGGCGTGACAGTCTTGCCCGGCGTTTCGAATTTCAGCCAGTAGTTCGCCTGTGCGCGCCGAGTTGCCCGTTTCGCGCTGGGCCAGCTGGGCCAGGTTCACTACCCCGACCAGCGGGTTGTTGAGCTGGTGCGCGATCTCGCCCACCATGGTGCCGAGCGCCGAGAGCTTCTCGATCTGCAGAATGCGCGCATGCTCGGTGTCCACGCGCAACAACTGATGCTCCAGATCATGCTGTCGCTGGTAATCGCGCTCCACCCGGTCCAGCGCAAAGTAAAACAGCCCGAGCACAAAAGTGCCCACCAACAGGCTCAGCAAAGTGACTGCCGTGATCGAGCGCTGGAAACTGCGCTGCAAACCGGTGATGTCGCGCATGACCACCAGGTCGCCAATGCGGCGCCCGCTCGCGTCATCGAGCGACAACATGGCCAGATGCAGTGTTTGATCGCCCTGGGTAAATACCTTGGTGACCCCGCTGCGCAAAGCGGCCAGCAAGCCATCATCCATGGCCAAGGGCGGCTTCTCCAGGGTGTGCGCAACCATCACCTGTTGTTCAAAACGATTCCAATTGCCCTGCCGCTGGAGCAGCGCCAGGCCATGGTGCCATTGCTGCGCTGGCAAATACTCCTTGTCCACCAGCACGAACAGGTCAACGCTCAAGGTTTTGTGGATTTCATCCAGCACATGACCAATTTCTTCGCCCATCTCGACATAACCCACCACCCCATGCCCACTTCGCCAGGGGGCCACCAGGCGCAGCGTCAAGGTGCCCAAAGCCCCCAATTCCAAACCATGAATGGGCTCATCTTGCTGTCGCGCCTGGACCGTGGTGTCGCGCGTGATGACATCGCCGAAATCATCCGGGCTGTGCATGCGCACCAGGTTCAACAGCTGCGGACTGTTGAAATACAGGTGCGTGATCCGGTGTTCGTCCTGAAGGCTCTGAAATAGCGGCCCGGCTTCGCGCAACAGGGCACTGCGATCCTGGCTCGCAAAGGCCGCTTGAATGCCAGGAATACCCTGCATGGTGTGCACGACTGCGCGCATCAGGTTGGTATCCTTGTCCAGCTTTTGATCCACCAACTTCGCAACGGCAGAGACCCGCTCAGACAATGCGTGGTCGCGAGTCTTGACCTGCAAAAAATAGGCCGTGGTGACAAAGGCGGTCAAAATGAAGGCTAGAACCAGGGCAAATGGCCACATCAGGGTGGCTTTCACACGGCGCGGGGGCGAGATGGATGCGTTTAATTTCACACCCAAAGTGTGCCTGCAACTTGTTGCCCTGACAAGCTCACGCACCACGCACTCACCGATGCATTCAAAATGCGATAAATTCAGTGCCCTACGGACCCGCCCATGAACGCCGCCGACCCCAGCCCCCACGCCAATGCATCGCACAGCCGCCTGGCGCGCATTGCACAGGCACGCCAAAGCCTCATGCTGAAGGGCAGCGCCATCACGCCCGGCTGGGTTGCCCCGTGGGTCGAGCGTTCCTGGCAGCGCTGTCTGAGTTCAGGCTTGCAGCCGGGCAGCCCTGTGAGTTTTGCCCAGGTGACCACGCCCCTGCTGCGCTACACACTGGAAGCCAACCACGGCCTCATTGCGGCAGCCCAACCCATGCTGAACAACCTGGCGCGGGCCATTGTCAACACCCGATACTTTGCCATCCTGACCAATGCCGACGGTGTGGTGGTCGACGCCTGTGGTGCCATTGACCACGCCGACCCGCGCGCCCACCTGATCACCCGGGTCGGCACCGACCTTTCAGAGCGCAGCATTGGCACCACGGCCATTGGCACGGCGCTGTCTGAACTGCAACCAGTCTGGCTGCACCGTGGCGAGCATTTTTTTGATCAAACGTCGGTTTACAGTTGCGCTGGCGCACCTCTGTTTGGCCCCGACGGCGGCTGCGTGGGCATGCTCGATGTCACCGGAGTCGATGCGCAGGAGCGCCCGGAACTCAAGCACCTGGTCATGCAATCGGCCAGCAAGATTGAAAACGCCCTGGTCACCGCCCTGCCCCACGCCCTGCTGCTGCGCCTGAACTGGCCCGGCAACAGCCTGGGAGGTGATGCCGACGGCATGTTGTGCCTGGACGTGGATGGCTGGATCACGGGTGCCAACCCGGTGGCGCGCGAGATGGTTCCAGGCCTGGCCGCACCCGGCCAGCCGCCGGTTCACGTCAGTGAGGTTTTTGGCCAGCCGGTCGAGCCTTTGTTTGATGCCGCCAAGCGACCCGGCAAGCCGATCGAACTCCCCCTGTGGAGCGGTCTGCGACTGCAGGCACTGGCCGTCACCCGTGCCGACGAAGCCAACCCATTGCAAACTGGCCCGAGCGCAGGGCCCGCGCGGGCGCTGCGCGAGGTCGAGGCCGCCATGATCCGCAAGGCGGTGGACGAGGCCCGTGGCAATGTCGGCCAGGCCGCCCGCGCCCTGGGAATCAGCCGTGCCACGCTGTACCGCAAGCTGGGTCCAAAACCGTCGTGAAATCGCGGACACTCTGGCCTCTGTCAAAAAGGTAACTGATTGAAAGCCCACCTCTTGTTGAATTTGGTGCTTGCATTTTTTGCACTCGCCGCAAGCCCCCTCAGCCTGGCCGAAACCGCCCGGGTGGCGGCGGCGGCCGACTTGCGCTATGCATTTAACGACCTTTTACCCCTGTTTCAGAAAACCAACCCTACGCACAAACTTGAGGTGATCATGGGTTCCTCGGGCAAGTTCATGCAGCAAATTGAAAACGGCGCACCGTTTGACCTGTTTTTCTCGGCCGACGTGAGCTACCCGAAAAAACTGGTTGCCAGCGGCAAGGCGCTCGGCCCCGTCACCACCTACGCCTTTGGTCGCATCGTGCTGTGGAGCGCCAAGGTGGATGCCAGCCGGCTCAGCCTGCAGAGCCTGGCCCGGCCTGAATTTCGCAAGATCGCCATTGCCGCGCCCGAACATGCGCCCTACGGTGCCCGCGCCCGGGAAGCGCTCGAACACGCCGGCCTGTGGACCACGCTTCAAGGCAAGCTGGTGTT
>JAABQI010000105.1 GCA_011391545.1 Rhodoferax sp. | reverse complement strand
GGTTGGCCGTCTCGTATTCGACGTGGGCGGTGTTGATGGTGATGCCGCGCGCTTTTTCTTCGGGTGCCGCGTCAATTTGGTCGTAGGCTTTGGCCGTGCCACCAAATTTGGCCGCCAGCACCGAGGTGATGGCCGCTGTCAGCGTGGTTTTGCCGTGGTCAACGTGACCAATGGTGCCCACGTTGACGTGGGGCTTGGTTCGCGTGAATTTTTCTTTTCCCATTTTCAGACTCCGAAAATAAAACGGTTAAATTGCCAACGAATGGTGCCCATTCCGGGAATCGGACCCGGGACCTCTCCCTTACCAAGGGAGTGCTCTGCCACTGAGCCAAATGGGCTGTGTAATCACAGTTGCAGCACTGGAGCGGGAGACGGGAATCGAACCCGCGTCATTAGCTTGGAAGGCTAGGGTTCTACCATTGAACTACTCCCGCCTCGAAGCTGAACCCGTCAACCTGTCAGCGCCTTCGCTTCAGTGCCACATTCAATTTCAAATCTGGTGGAGAGGGATGGATTCGAACCATCGTACTCGTAAGAGGGCAGATTTACAGTCTGCTGCCATTAACCACTCGGCCACCTCTCCACGGTGAACCCCGGATTATGCCATTAAGTTTCGGATAAAGCGCGGCCCACCAGGTATTTTTCAGCAGCCCGGCTATTTGGGATGCTGATCGCGCCAGGCCCTGGCCTGTGAAAAATGGCCGCACCCCATGAATGGCACCGGTGGCCGCAAGGCAGAAAACGGGGACGGGTGATTGGCGCACAACACCAGGTGGCGCGAGCCATCGATCAGCGCGCGTTTGCTTTGGGCATGGCTGCCCCAGAGCATAAAAACCACATTCTCCGAATGTTCCGACACGGCCTTGATGATGGCATCGGTCAACACCTCCCAGCCCTGGCCGGCGTGACTGGCTGGCTGCCCTTGCTCAACCGTCAGGCAGGTGTTGAGCAGTAAGACCCCATGGCGCGCCCAACGCACCAGGCTGCCGCCGGGCACGGGGAAAGCCGGTGGTGGCTCGCCCAGGTCGCGCTGCAACTCCTTGAAGATATTGCGAAGCGACGGCGGCAACGCCACCCCAGGCGCCACTGAAAACGCCAGACCTTCGGCCTGACCGGCTCCGTGGTAAGGGTCCTGCCCCAAAATCACCACCCGCACGGCCTCCGGTGGCGTCAATTCCAGCGCCCGCAGCGGTTGAGGCGGATAAATGGTGGCGCCCGCAGCGAGCCGTTGCTGCAAAAAGACCAACAGTCGGGCGCCCGCCTGGGATGCAAAAAATCGATCCACCAAGTCCCGCCAGCCCGGCGCGACCGGCCAGTCACCGGGGTCGGCGCTTTGCAGCCGGTCTGGCGGCGTTGCGCCTGAATCCGGCATGGCAGCAAGGCCCATGTGACTCAACCAAACAGCGCGGCCAGGGCCTCGCCCGGTTCATCGGCACGCATGAAGGCCTCCCCCACCAAAAAGGCATTGACCCCGGCGGCGCCCATGCGCAGCACGTCGTCGCGGGTATGGATGCCGCTTTCGCACACCAGCAGGCGATCGGCCGGGATGTCTTTCATGAGCGTGAGCGTGGTGTCGAGCGAGACCTCGAAGGTCTTGAGGTTGCGGTTGTTGACGCCAATCAGCGGCGTTTTGAGCTTGAGGGCGCGTTCCAGCTCAAGCGCGTCGTGCACCTCCACCAGCACCGCCATGTCGAGGCCGTGTGCAATTTGCTCGAAATCCTTCATTTGCGCGTCGTCGAGGCAGGATGCGATCAACAAAACGGCGTCCGCGCCACACGCCCTCGACTCGTAGATTTGGTACGCATCCACCATGAAATCCTTGCGCAGCACCGGCAACTGGCAGGACGCGCGTGCCTGCTTGAGGAAATCGATGCAGCCCTGAAAGAACTGCTGGTCGGTCAACACCGACAGGCAGGCCGCGCCATGCTCGGCGTAGCTTTGGGCGATGTCGGCGGGAATGAAGTCGGCCCGCAGCACGCCTTTGGAGGGGCTGGCTTTTTTGATCTCGGCAATCACCGCAGGCTGGCCGGCGGCAACCTTGGCGCGCAGTGCGCCGACAAAGTCGCGCGTCAGGACGCGGCTTTCGGCATCGAAGCGCATGGCATCGAGTGACTTGCGTTGGATTGCGGCGGCCACTTCTTCGCGCTTGACCGCCACAATTTTGTCGAGAATATCAGTCATGTTGCGTGGGCTCCTGCGAGCCTTTTTTGAGGATGTTGACGAACACGCGGTGCAGCACCAGCCCCGCGACGATGAAAAGAACCGAGACGCCGATGGCAATCCAGGCCCCGTCGGTATTGAGCAATGCCATCTCAGGCCACGCTCAGGGCATGGGCGGTGGTGACCAGCGCGTCGAGCTTGGCTTTGGCGGCACCCGACTCAATGGCTGCGCGCGCCTTGTCAATGCCGGCTTGCATCGAATCGGTCACATTGGCCGCATACAGCGCCACGCCGGCGTTGAGCAGCACGACTTCCTTGGCCGGTCCGTCCACGTTGTCGAGCACACCCAGCAGCATGTTGCGCGACTGCTCGGGCGTCTCGACCTTGAAAGCGCGGTTGCTCGCCATGGCCAGACCGAAGTCTTCGGGGTGGATCTCGTACTCGGTGACGACGCCGTTTTTCAGCTCGCCAACCAGCGTGGCCGCGCCCAGGCTCACCTCGTCCATGCCGTCCTTGCCGTACACCACCACGGCGTGGTCGGTGCCCAGGCGCTCCAGCGCGCGCACCTGAATGCCGACCAGATCGGGGTGGAAAACGCCCATCAGGATATTGGGCGCACCGGCCGGGTTGGTCAGCGGTCCGAGCAGGTTGAAGATGGTTTTGACGCCCATTTCACGGCGCACCGGCGCCACGTTCTTCATGGCCGGGTGGTGATTGGGCGCGAACATGAAACCCACGCCCACCTGCTCGATGCACTTGGCAATGGCTTCGGGCGACAGGTTGATGTTGACGCCGAGCGACTCCATCACGTCAGCGCTGCCGCTCTTGCTCGACACACTGCGTCCGCCGTGCTTGCTGACCTTGGCGCCGGCGGCGGCCGCCACAAACATGGCGCAAGTGGAAATATTGAAGGTGTGCGATCCGTCGCCGCCGGTTCCGACAATGTCCACCAGATGGGTTTTGTCGGCCACATGGACCTTGGTGGAGACCTCGCGCATCACCTGCGCCGCCGCCGTGATCTCGCCGATGGTTTCCTTCTTGACACGCAGGCCGGTGATGAACGCCGCCAGCATCACCGGGCTCCACTCGCCGGCCATGATCTGGCGCATGATGTGCAGCATCTCGTCGTGAAAAATCTCGCGGTGCTCTATGGTGCGCAACAGCGCTTCCTGCGGGGTCATTTTGAGGGTGTTGGGCATGGGTATCTCCGAAAATGGTCAATGAATACGACAATCGGCAGGGCTCAGTAAACGGCCGACCCGGTGGCCTGAACTCCCGCCACCGCACCGGCCTTTTCACTGAAAAACTGCCGGATGCAGGCCAGCGCGTGGTCGATTCCGGCCGCGTCCACATCCAGATGGGTGACAAAACGCAAGCCGATCAGGCCGGTGGCCAGCACGCCATGCTGTTCCAGGTGCGCCAGCAAGGCCGGGCCGCGGCCATTGGCCACATCGACAAAAACAATGTTGGTCTGCGCCGAGCGCACGCTCACACCGTCGATGCCCGTCAGACCCTGGGCCAGCCGCTGCGCCAGCGCATGGTCCTGCGCCAGCCGATCGATGTGGTGATCAAGCGCGTAGGAAGCCGCGGCCGCCAGCACGCCCGACTGGCGCATGCCACCGCCGAGCATCTTGCGCCAGCGCAGCGCGCGGGCGATCAGGGCGCGCGAGCCGCACAAGGCAGAGCCGACCGGCGCGCCCAGGCCCTTGCTGAAGCACACCGAGACGCTGTCGAAATAACTGGCGATGTGCCGCGCCGCCGCACAGGCATCCGCGCCCGCTTCAGGCGTGGCGACCGCGGCATTAAAAAGACGCGCGCCGTCCAGGTGCGTGGCCAGGTCGCGTTCGCGCGCCAAATCAGTCGCCTGCGCCAGATAGGCAAGCGGCATCGGGTGACCATTCCAGGTGTTTTCAAGGCACAGCAGGCGGGTGCGGGCAAAGTGGATGTCATCGGGCTTGATCGCGCCGGCAATGTCGGCCAGTTGCATCTCGCCGCCAGGGCCTTGCGTCAGGGGCTGCGGCTGAATGCTGCCCAGCACCGCCGCGCCGCCGCCCTCGTAGCGGTAGGTATGGGCGAGCTGGCCGACGATGTATTCGTCGCCGCGATCGCAATGCGCCATCAGCGCGCACAGGTTGCTTTGCGTGCCAGTGGGCATGAAGAGCGCGGCCTCCTTGCCGGTGATGTCGGCAATGCGCGCCTGCAAGGCGTTGACGCTGGGGTCGTCGCCAAACACGTCGTCGCCCACGGGCGCAGCCGTCATGGCCGCGCGCATGGCCGCCGTCGGTTGCGTGACGGTGTCGCTTCGCAGGTCAACCCTGCGTTGTTGGT
>JAABQI010000104.1 GCA_011391545.1 Rhodoferax sp. | reverse complement strand
AATCGCTGACGCGACCGTAGAGGTGATTTTTCACCTCCATCAATTCAGCCAGTTTGGCGCTGGTAAAGCCGGCTTCGTCGATCACCGTGCCGCTGGAATCCGACACCGTGACCACCTTGGCACCGAGCGCCATGGCTTTTTCAACGGCGTACTGCGCCACGTTGCCCGAACCGGACACGCTCACGCGCATGCCGTCAAAACTCAGGCCGCGTTGCTTGAGCATTTCTTCGGCAAAGTACACCGTGCCGTAGCCGGTGGCCTCGGGGCGAATCAGCGAGCCGCCAAACGACATGCCTTTGCCGGTAAACACGCAATCCGCGCGGTTGCTGAGTTTTTTGTACATGCCGGCGATGAAGCCCACCTCGCGCCCACCCACACCAATGTCGCCCGCCGGCACATCGGTGTCGGCGCCTATGTGGCGGAACAGTTCGCTGGCAAAGGCCTGGCAGAACCGCATCACCTCGGCCGGGCTCTTGCCCTTGGGGTCAAAGTCGGAGCCGCCTTTGCCGCCACCCATCGGCAGCGTGGTGAGGGCATTTTTGAAAGTCTGCTCGAAGGCCAGGAACTTCAGGATCGACAAGTTCACCGACGGGTGAAAACGCAGGCCACCCTTGTACGGGCCAATGGCCATGCTGTGCTGGATGCGGTAACCCTTGTTGACCTGCACGCTGCCGTGGTCATTGGTCCAGCAGACGCGGAACATGATCACGCGCTCGGGCTCAACCAGGCGGTCCAGCAAGCCTTGCTCTGCGTATTTGGGGTTGGCAGTGATGAAGGGCCACAGGCTTTCCATCACCTCGGTGACCGCCTGCAAGAACTCCGGTTGCCCCGGATTGCGCTGGGCCACATGTTCCAAAAAGGACTGGACGGAAGAATATTTCATAAATGACGCTCCATAAAAGTGCATCACATTATGCAAAAAGCGTATTTCACAATAAGAAATTGCTATAACGGTGCAAAAAGCACTGGTATTGTGCAAGTCTTGGGTGCCTGCATCCAGATGCGCCTTATATTGGTGCAAACAGGCATGCGCGCGCAGCGGGACATTTGCATGGCCAACGCTGGCAGCTTCGGGACAATGCTCTGCTTGAACAGCGATAAGCGGTTCACGCGCTGTTGGCCCGATCGTTACCGGAAACGGAACCTGGCTCCTTCAGACCCGTTGCGGTCAGACAATTTGCCGAAGCTCCAACCCTAAACCCGCCGTTCAGCCATGCTGATTAAAAGCATGCCTTGCCTTACCACCATGGGGCACGGCTGCGTTGGGCCTGACCAGTTCAAGCAGTGCCTCAGGGCCGTCAGGCAGGGATGGAATGTTTACTTGTCACCGAGCACAAATGTGACTTGCATATTTACCCGATACGCGCTGATACGGCCATCCTCAATGGTGACTTTTTGTTCCTTGATCCACGCACCGCGTACGTTGGCGACGGTATCGCAAGCGCGGGTAATGCCTTGGTTGATGGCATCCTCAAAACTGACTTTGCTGGTGGCACTGACTTCAATGACTTTGGCGACGCTCATGGGAATACTCCTCAATGGATTGGATGGATTTTTATGCTATCACTTTCCGATGTAAGGCGGTATCTCCAATCGCTGTAGTCATTTGTCGCATCGCGTTGATGGGACTTTGGTCTTGATCTTGCGCCAGGGACAAGCCGGGGCCGATGAAGTGGGCCCCGGGTCAGCGTCCAATTTGGTTGGCGATGCATAACGAATGGAAGCGACTTCCCCGCCCCGGGTGCGCAGCGACCCGTGTGGGTTGTGGTTTACGGCAATCGACTGGGAAGATGGTTGCGCACAACTGATCATCAACTCACATGAAAGGGAAAATCATGGCCATCGTAAGGTGTTGGCGCCATCAGGTCAGAGTCAAAAGCTTCCAGGCAGGCGATGTCTCACGAACGTGAAATCTCCGCGCCAATTGACAGGGACTTCCATTTTTCCTGCCAAAGGGATACCCAGTTGACGTTCACTTTTCTTTGTTCATTCGATTTCTCGGCGATGAATCGATCAATCGCAACGCACATCCGATGTAATGCATAGCCCGTTTTGTCCTTGCGGATTCTCTCAAGGGTAAGGTCGGTTCGTTCGTTCGTTTGTAGCAGTATGTTCATAACGTCATCATGTTTGGGCTAGAGCAAAGTACAAATAACAAAGTGGGCGGCCAACATGCGACTTGGGTCTTTGGTGGCAGCTTCAGAGACATCGTACGGCCTGCTTGCAACCTGATGCGTTAGATGTCGTCACCGTGTAGTAATTTCCGTAAGCGAATGTGCCCTCAATATGGGCTTCCCTTCAATTGCGGATTGGTAGTAATATTCTCGAATGAGTCAAACTTTTGGAATGGAATCACCCCGAGCGCACGCACAGACTTCTTTTAGCAAGCCTGCGCGCTACCTCGTGGTTATTGAGTCCAGTGGATCGATGGTTGCACGGCTGTTCTCAGCCGGCCATGAAATGGTGACCACCATTGATGCAGCAGTCGAAGAAGTCGGCTCGATGATCTCTGGACTGATTCCAGAAACAGGCGCGCTGGGCGCCGAATGGGATCAGGCATTGGCGGGGCACAGCGCTGATGAACGGTCCGCTGCAAAAATCTACACCCTCGCCATTTGATTCTGCCAACGCCTTTTGACCTCAGGGAAGCCAGCGCGAGTCAGTGGCCAGGCAAATTGACGTCCCTTCGAACGCTTAGGCGACACGCAGGATTCTTGATCGCGGCAAAAACTTGATCCGTGCTTGCGTCGAGCAGCAGACTTCGGGTGTCGGAGCGGGACTCGAGGGATTCCATGTTTTACGGGTTCAGTGGAATGACAGGTTTGGTGACACCTTGTCAGCCCGGAATCTCGGGTTCGACGAGTGTGCCAAGTTGTGAAAGAGATTCTTGCCAGCCCAAGTAGCACATCTCGACCGGGATAGCTTCGGGCACGCCTACTTGCACGATTTCCACCTTGGTACCGCAGGACACCTTTGTCAGAACCACCGTCACCTGCATTTCGCCGGGCAAATTCGGGTCGTCGAATTTGTCTGTGTAGCGAATGCGCTCGTGAGTGACAAGTTCGAGATACTCACCGCCGAAACCGTGACCGTTCCCCGTGCTGAAATTCGTGAACGACATCCTGAAAGTTCCACCGACCTTGGCATCCATGTGATGAACCTTGCACGTGAAACCAAATGGTGGCAGCCACTTTGCCATGGCATCGGCATCCAGAAACGCCCGATAGACGCGCCCCGGCGGTGCGCGAAGCACTCGATGCATTTGCACGGTACCAGTCGGCATGATCGGTTCTCCTTTCAAATACGGCTTTGAATGGGAGACGAATATGACGACTTTGCTTGCTCCTCACGTTCAACTGACGATCGCCAATGACTCTTAACGGTGCACTTCGGGTCCACGTTTTTCTCTATTCCTGATGAATTTTTTTGCATGCTTTCCTTGGTGGCAAAAGAGCCTGGGCCCTGCGTCCCCGCTCCAAGTCGGCCACGGCACCTTGGAATCGCTTGGTCATTTCTTGTTTTGCTCCAGTTCCTGCTCTGCCTCGAAAAGCATGGTGGCGAGCGAAGTCAGTCCCTCCTGCTGGGCAGATGCGGAAATTTCTTCGATGGGTGCCCCACTGTCAATCAGCTTTGCTGTCTCGCAAGAGGGCGGCATATCTCTGCGAAATTCCTGCATGCGGCTTGTAATCTCACTTGCGACATGCGAATCGCTATCTAGACCAGCATTGGCACTACCACCTTCCTCGCACGCTTCGAACAGCGCACCAGCCAGTGCGTGCAGCCCTTCCTCAGTGGCACAAGCCGAAACTTCTTCGGGTGGAGCATGACGTGCAATGGCGGCCGCAGTCCTGCTGTCCGTCGGCAAGGTGCCGCTGAAAGACTCAAGAATTTGCTTGATGATGTCCATGATTGACTCCTGTTGTAATGAAAGAAGTAAAGCAAAGTCACTCCACATTCGCGCCGAACCCTCAAAGAGAGACTATCCGGCGCACGGTCACCAACTGGCCCATCAGCGGCGCGCTTCGATATTGAGATTTTGCTTAGGTTACATCGGTGAATGCGTGAGAATTCGCAATCAAATGACCACTTCCGCCACCATTGACCACCTGAAGGTCGCGCCATGGTCAGATTGCGTGTGCGTCGAACCACTGCACGATCGGCTTCTGACTGGACAACCGGCAGGCTGTGCGAATAGGGATTTCAACTGCATCAGGCATTGTGCGACCGCGTGTACATGTCAAGGCATCAAAGCAACTGCTCGGACTGCACGACCTTGACGCCCGATTCAGCCGCCAGCGCGGACTCGAGCAAATGGTGGGCGACACGCTGCGCGGGCACAACACGGTAACGCCGTGGCAACAGTGGCCCAAACACCTTTGACACCCAGATGGCAACGCGCTCGGCGGGGCGACTTTCCTGGCGGTCGCCATCCAGCAGGCCAGGGCGAATCAGCGTCAGTGACGGGAACTTCATGGCCCGCAACGACTGCTCCAATTCACCCTTGGTGCGCGAATAAAAAACACTG
>JAABQI010000103.1 GCA_011391545.1 Rhodoferax sp. | reverse complement strand
CGCGACGGGCAGCCCGAGCGTGCCAACGCCGCGCTGGTGTTGGTGCCGGGCCAGCAGGCGTTGCTGACCATCAGCGCCAACGACGAACTTTTTTACGCCCGCCGCTTTGATGTGCCAGAAGAATTTTTGACTGGTGCCTGGAGCCAGGCGGTCGAAGCTGTGGCGTCGGTGGACGGCTTTACACCGGTTGAAGACTACGTGCCGTCGTATGGTGCGGGCGATATGTTGCTGGGCGACGACTTTGCCGCGGCCACGGCGCCGGCGCCTCTCAACCAGGATGTTTTCCGGGTCGAGGACGACGCAGCGCAGCGTTTTTTGGTGGAGGTGCAGCGTTCGCTCGACGTGTGGGACCGCACCTGGTCCACGTTGCCCTTGAGCGGTTTGCGGGTGTACGCCGGCGCTCGCTCAGCCGAGCTGGCGCAATGGCTGACACGGCAACTTGGGCAAAAGGTGGTGGCATTGGAGCCGGGCACGCTGTTTGCAGGTTTTGATGCCGCGCCAGCTGACCAGCAGGCGGCCTGTTTGCCCTTGCTGGGCGTTTTCTTGCGCACGGAGGGCAACCGGTCTTAGCACGCAGGTGCTGAAGCTGCTTCACCATGGCCCAACAAGTCAATCTGTATTTGCCGATCCTGCGCAAGCAAAAGACCCCGTTCACCGGGCTGGCGCTGCTGCAGGCCTGGGTGATTCTGATGGTGCTGGGCGGTGCCCTGGGAGCCACATGGCTCTGGAACTTGAAGCAGGCCAGCGCCAGCCTGAACGCCACGCTGTCGACGCAAAACACCGAGCTTGAAGGCTTGCGCGCGGCTTTGGCCAAAGATCAGGCCGGTGCCACGCCCGTCAAAACCAGCGCCGAGGCCGAACTGGCCGCGCGCAGGGCCGAGCTGGGAAAACGTGAGGTGGTTCTGGCAGCTTTGCAGCAAGGGTATTTTGAGCCCGGGTTTGGCCACGCGGCCCGTTTGCAGCTGGTGGCCAGAACCATTGCGCCTGAGGCCTGGGTCACGCACATCACGGCCGATGACCAGGCCATGGAGGTGAGCGGCTTCACGCTGGAGCCCGCTGTGCTGACCGGCTGGGTCAACCGCCTGGCCCAAAGCCCGCTGCTGCAGGGCCAGATGCTGAGCACGATCAAGGTGGATCGCGTCAAGGCAGACAGCGTGCTGCCCACGCCCATTGCCGCCGGTGGCGTGGCAACGCCGGCGCCAAGCCAGGCGCAAAAGCCGGCCATGTGGTCATATGCCATGCTGAGCAAGCTGGCAACACCGGTCATTGCCGTTGGGAGCAAGCCATGAACAAGGCCTGGCAGACGCTTATTGCCAAGCTGGACGCGCTGAGTGTGCGCGAGCGCATCTTTTTGTTTGCCTCGGTGGTGCTGTGCAGTGCCGCCTTGTTTGATGTGCTGTGGCTGTCGCCGGCGCAAACCGTGCACCGGCAATTGACGGTGCGCATGACCGCGCAAAGTGCCGAACTGCAGCGCCTGCGCGATCAGGTCAATGCGACCAGCCAGGCCGACAGCGTGCCCGCCTCCCTTGACCGGGAACTGCAGCGCTTGCAGGCGCAACTGGGCCAAACCAACCTGGCCGTGCGCGCGCTGCTCCCACCAGAACAGGGCACGCCCCTGGTGCAGGCGCTGACGCATTTGCTCCGGCGGTACCCCGGGCTCACGCTGATCAACACCTCGGCGCTGGCGCCCGAGGTGGCGGGCCCTGGCAATGCCCAGGCAACCGGATTGCCCGAGGGCTTGACACGGCAGGGCATGGCCGTGACGGTGGCCGGCGCCTACCCTGATTTGACGCGTTTTATCAGCACGCTGGAGCTTGAGATGCCCCATGTTCGGTGGGGCCGCATGAGCCTGAAAAGTGAGAACGCCATGCCCGAGCTGACCCTGCAATTGTTCCTGCTGACGGAGGCCACACGATGAGCCGGCGCCTGCACCTTTGGCGACAGGCTACCCGTCTGGGCTTGACCGGCCTGCTGGGTGTGTGCATGCCGTTGCTGGCGCAGTCACTGCGCGACCCCACGCTGCCACCGGCCGCAGCCACGCCAGCCGCGCCGGGCGAGGCTGGCCGGCCATTGGCGGTTGAGTCGGGCGCGGTGGCCATGCTGGTGCGCGACGGCGTGCCTTACCTGATGGTGGGAACACGCTTGTATGCCAGGGGGCAGAGCGTGGGCCGGGCGCGCATTGAGCGCATTTCCGAGTCAGAGGTGTGGCTGCGCGAAGACGGCATATTGCGCAAAATTCCTGTGTTTGGCGGCATAGAGCGGCGCGACAGCGCGCCAAAGATTTCTGTAAAACAACCAGCGGGCAGCGCCAGCACGGCTGCTCCCAAAATACCTTGAGGTCTCGATTCATGACTCAAAACGCGCTCCCCTTGGCCGCTATTTTTCTGGGGCTGGGTTTGGTTGCAGGTTGTGCCTCTGACCGTCCGCTGCGCACACCTGAAGTGGGTGAGGCCATTCGCGTCGAACTGCAGCAACCTGCGCCGCCCAAAAAGGTGGTCGAGGTGCCGGCCCACATCAGCCAATTCCTGGCCGAGCCAGCCCCCGCAGCACAGGCTGTGGCGCCCGAGCCGCGTCTTGATTTGCTGGTGAACAACGCTCCGGCGCGTGAGGTTTTTCTGGCCATTGTGTCTGACACCCGCTACAGCATGATGCTGCACCCGGACGTGGCTGGCACGCTGTCGGTCACGCTGCGCGGTGTCACGGTGACAGAGGCGCTGGAAGCCATTCGCGACGTGTATGGCTTTGACTTCAAGATAGACGGCCGTCGCATCACCGTTTACGCGCCCACCCTGCAGACCCGCATGTTTACCGTGAACTACCCGCACTCCCAGCGCGTTGGCAGTAGCGAAATGCGCGTGGCGCCAGGCGCCGCATTGCAGGCTGCCGGCGTCAGTTCACCGGGCTCGACGGGGGCCACAGCCACGTCAGGCGGGTCTCAAAGCAATGAGGGAAGTCGGGTCACGACCAGTACCAGAACTGATTTTTGGGCTGAACTCTCCACCGCTGTGCAAGGCCTGATTGCCGGCAACAAGGGCGCCAGCGTGGTGGTCAGCCCACAGGCCGGCATCATGGCGGTGCGCGCCATGCCTGATGAGTTGCGACAGGTTGACGCGTTCCTGAAAGCGGCCCAGATTGCCATTGAGCGCCAGGTGATGCTGGAGGCAAAGATTGTTGAAGTGCAATTGCGTGATGGCTACCAAAGCGGCATCGACTGGTCAGGCCTGAGAAACAGCGGCAACTCCACCGGCGCCATAGGGACCATTGGCGGCAATACCAACAGCCCCATCAACAGCCCGCCAAACACCATCACCTCCACCAACTCGCTGGTGCGCGGTGTGCAACCCAACATTCCGGGTTTGTCGGCGGGTGCCGCCCTGCTGGCTGACCTGGTGTCGCTGCCTTCAGCAGGCAGCGGGATTTTTGGCCTGGCATTTGCCACCGAGGGTTTTCAGGCCATCTTGGGATTTTTGGAAACCCAGGGCGATGTGCAAATTTTGTCGAGCCCGCGCATTGCCACACTGAACAACCAGAAGGCGGTTTTGAAGGTGGGGACAGAAGACTTCTATGTGACCAATGTGTCGAGTGACTCCGGCAACAGCGGCAACTCTTCCGCCGACAACACCATAAGCATGCCTTCAATCACGCTCACGCCGTTTTTCTCTGGCATTTCGCTGGATGTCACGCCACAAATTGACGGCGGCAACAACATCATGCTGCACGTGCACCCCTCGGTGTCCAAGGTTGACGAATTAACCAAGCAAATCGATCTGGGCAGAGCCGGCAATTACCTGCTTCCGCTGGCCTCCAGCAAAATGAACGAGTCCGACACCCTGGTGCGCGTGCAGGACGGCTATATTGTGGCGATCGGTGGCTTGATGCAAATTGAGTCGAGCCGCAAGTCCTCGGGCTTTCCGGGCACCACCGACATGGGATTGTTCTCCAACCTGTTTGGCAACAAGGTCAACACCGGCCGCAAGATTGAGGTGGTGGTGCTGATCAAGCCCACCATCATCCGCACCGCGCAAGACTGGGAGACCCAGACGCGCCGCACGCGTGACGCCCTGGACGACATGGATGCCGTGCGGGCCAGGGTGATCCGCATCGATGGCACCGTGGTGACCGCGCCCGCCAAAAACACGGCCCAGTGATGTACCTGAGGCATTTTGCCTTGCGTGAGGCGCCGTTTTCCATCACGCCAGACAGTGCCTTTTATTACCCGCATGAAGGCGCGCAGGCGGCGCTGAACACCTTGCTGGTGGCGCTTCACAGCGGCGAGGGCTTTATCAAAATTGTCGGCGAAGTGGGTTGCGGCAAAACGGTGTTGTGCCGTCAGTTGCTCAAGTCATTGCAGGGCACTTTTGTGGCGGCCTACATCCCCAACCCCGACATGGGTCCGAATGATTTGCTGCATTCACTTTGTCACGAGCTGGGCGTGAAGGTGGCCGTAAGGGCCACGCGGAACCAGCTGCTGACTGCGCTGCATGCCTGTTTAATCCACCATGCGCAAGCCGGGCGTTCCGTCGTGGTGTG
>JAABQI010000102.1 GCA_011391545.1 Rhodoferax sp. | reverse complement strand
AGCAAAAGCTGTGGGACGCGTTTCGCAAGCCGATCGACGAGGCCTTCAACCGCAAAACGGCCGAGCGCGAGAAAGCCCAGGGCGCCCTGGGCGAGCGCGACCGCGCCGTGCTGGACGCTTCCAAAGCCTTGCAGGCGGCCAATGCCTCGGGCGATGCGCAGGCCATTCGTGCTGCCATGAACGCGCTCGAAGCGGCGCTGTCGGGTCAGGCCCAGGCGCAAGCCGCTGTGACTGCTGCCGGGCCTGCCGAGGCCAATGTGGCGCTGGCTTCGCCTGAGGTTGAGGCGCCCCCGTCTGCACCTGAAGCCGCCGCAGAGGCGACGGAAGCTGCGGCGGCTGAAGCTTTGCCGGGCGAAACTGTATCGGAGGAGGCCGCTACGGCCGAGGCCGCCGAAGCTGCGCCGGTCGTTGAACCGGCCAAGCCGGTGACGCCGCCCAAGCGCGTGATTGCGATGCGCGGCGACGACCGCCCTGGCATGAAAAAAGCGGAACCTGCCGCCATGGGGCGCGGCGGCAAGTTTGGCGACCGCAAGGACAGCGGCCGACCCGGTGGCCGCGACGGCGGGCGTGATGCGCGCGGCCCGGGCCGCATGGACGAGCGTGGCGGCCCGCGCGGTGACCGTCCCGCCTATGGCGAGCGCTCTGACGCGCCGCGTTTGGGCGACGCCGCCTTCCGGGCGCAACGCGAAGCGCTCGAGCAAGCCCAGTTTGCCCTGCGCAAGCTGGCAGCCCAGGCGCATGGCGAGGCCTTGACGCATTTGCTGGCCGCCTGGGAAACGCGTGATGCGGCCCAGGTGCCCTCGGTGCAGGAACTGGGCAACCGGGTCAGCCCGGCGGCGCGCGGGGCCTGGGTGAAGGCGCTGTCGCAGCCCGCCTCTGGCGATGCGGCCACGGCACTGTTGCGGCTTGAGATGGCTGCCGAGTTGCCTACGCCTGCCGAGCAGATGAGCGCGCGGCGCATGTACCAATTGCAGTTGCTCACCAAGCGCAACGACCCGGCACCGGCACAAACCTGGGCGCAGGACGCGGCCACGGTGCTGGCATCTGGGTTTGATGCAGCCCAAGTGCGGCGTCTGCAAAACGCGCTCAAGGTGCTGTTGAAGCCTTAACCCTCTGCCGCAGGTGCCAGGGCCACGCGCCGGGGTGCGTGGCCGGCCTGCAGTCGCAGCACCTCAAGCCGGGGTGGCTGTGCCGCAGCGTCCCAGTCGCTCAAGACCAGCCTGCGCCATGCCGGTTGCCTGCTGCCATCAAGCACATGGTCTTTGGGCAGGTGGGTGTGGCCGTGGATCAGGGTGCTGGCGCCATTGGCCTGCAACCAGGCCCTGGCCTCAAGGGTATCCACATCGGCATAGCTGACGCCACTGGCATTGCGGGGTTGGCTTTGGGCACGCAGCACGCGCGCCAGGGCCTGGCGCTCGGCCAATGGCTTGGCCAGGATGGCTTGTTGCCATGCCGGGTTGCGCACCTGTTGTCGAAACTGCTGGTAGTCCACATCGTCCAGGCACAGTTCGTCGCCATGGGACAGCAGCCAGCGCTGGCCATCGAACTCGAGCACGGTGGGGTCTGTCAGCAGCGTCATGCAGCAGCCCTTGGCAAAGTCGTCACCCAGCAAAAAGTCGCGGTTGCCGTGCATGAAATACACCGGCAGGCGCGCTGATGTGGCATGGATGACCTGCTGGCATTGCAGCGCGAATGCACCGTCAGGGTCGCCAGGCGCGCGGGTGATGTCATCGCCCACCCAGACCTCGAACAAGTCGCCCAGAATGAACAGCGCATCGGCCGGCGTGCTGGCCATGTAGCGCTGCCAGGCGGCAAAGGTGGCGGGCTGGCTGGCCTGCAGGTGCAGGTCGGAGATGAAGTCAAGCGTGCGCCAGTGGGGGCGGGCTGTTTCCACTGGCGCCATGGGGGGCATCTGAATCCCCGCAGGTTTAGAGCGCGACGGCTTTTTCGATCACCACGTCTTCCATCGGCACGTCGTCATGGTGGCCCTTGCGGCCGGTTTTGACAGCCTTGATCTTGTCCACCACATCGGTGCCGCCCACCACTTTGCCAAACACGGCATAGCCCCAGCCCTGGGCGCTGGGCGCGGTGTGGTTCAGAAAGGTGTTGTCGGCCACGTTGATGAAAAACTGGGCGGTGGCCGAGTGCGGGTCGCCGGTGCGGGCCATGGCCACGGTGTAGTTCAGGTTTTTCAGGCCGTTGTTGGCCTCGTTTTCGATCGGCGCGTCGCAGGCTTTTTGCGCCATGCCGGGTTCCATGCCGCCGCCTTGCACCATGAAGCCGGGAATCACGCGGTGAAAAATGGTGTTGTTGTAGTGGCCCTTGTTGACGTAGGCCAGGAAGTTGGCGGTGCACTTGGGCGCTTTGTCGGCGTCGAGTTCAAGCGTGATGGTGCCGTAGTTTTTGACGTGGAGTTCGACTTGGGGGTTGCTCATGATTTATTTCACCAGGGTTGCAGAGTTGATAAGAATGGGGGTTTTGGGGACATCGGAGCCAAACGGGCCGCCAGGGCCGGTGGGGGTGGCCTTGATGGCGTTGACCACGTCCATGCCTGCGACGACTTTACCAAAAACCGTGTAACCAAACAGGCGGTTGGAATTTAACAGGTCCGCACGGGGCGTGTTGGTGTAAACCTCACCCTGGAATTCAAAGCGCGGCACCGGGTCGCCGGGGGGGATGGCGACGGGGTCAAGGCGGCGGTTGTCGGCCACGTTGATGAAAAACTGGGCGGTGGCCGACTGCGGGTCGGAGGTGCGCGCCATGGCCAGCGTGCCGGGCACATTGCGCAGGCCTTTTTCATAGGCCAGGCGGCCTTCATGCACCACCGGCGCGCGGGTGGGCTTTTGCTGGTAACTCGCATCGAAGCCGCCGCCCTGGACCATGAAGTTGCCGATCACGCGGTGAAAAATGGTGCCGTTGTAGTGCTTGTCCTTGACGTACTGCAAAAAGTTCTCGACCGTTTTCGGCGCCTTGTCGGGGTAAAGCTCCACCACAAAATCGCCCGCCGAGGTGGCAAATTTGACCTGTGGCGCGGCTTGCGCGAGCACCAGGTTGGCCGCTGTCGATAGCGCCGTGGCGGCTATGGCCGTGCGGACCAGCGTGCCGAATGTCTTGTAAATCATCCAATTACTCCTTCATAAATAGGCAAATGGCCTCAGTGCTGGCCTGCGTGATCAGCCGCTGTGCCCTCGGGAACCTTAAGGTTTGACTGCCGGAGTTGGCGTGGTCTGGCCCGGGTTGGCCAGGCCGGATTTGAAGACTTCGCGGATCAAGGCCAGCTTGGGCGGCACAAAGGTGTTGCCGCTGTCGAGTTGCAGCGCCTTGTTGTAGGCCTGGCCGGCCAGGCGGGCATAGACGTCGCCCAGATTTTCGTAGGCCGTGGCGTAACCGGGGTTGGTGCGGATCGCCATCTCCAACGCCGCCCGCGCTTTGTCGTACTGGCCCTGCGCCGCATGAAGCACGGCCAGGTTGTTGTAAGGCTCGGCCAGTTCGGGGTAGTCCTGGGTCAGGCTGGTGAAGGTGGCAATGGCCTCATCCTGCTTGCCCAGATTGCGCTGGATCACGCCCTTGAGAAAGCGCATTTGAGGGTCGGCCGGCTTGTTGACCAGGTAGCTGTCCACCTTGGCCAGGGCTTCGGCAAACTTGTTGGCGCGGACCAATTCGCTGGTGTCGGAGAATTCGTCGGCCTGGCTCGACAGTGCCGTCAAGGCCCCCAAAAAAACGAGCCAGCGCAAGGATTTGTAGAGGATGGAACGGGCGTGCATCATGGGTGGGTGGGTCGAATGAGGTGGCTCGACCTGCCCGCAAGCAGGTGTGGACAGGGCCTTATACTGAGGTGAATTGTAGCTGAGGGGGCTTTTTTTGGGGTGCTTTCCAGCCCTTGGACACCATGCCTCAGGCGCATGGTTTGCGCTCCCGTCCGGCACAGCATTGGCTTCTCAATTGGATTAGAACGACTCATGAGTTTGCGCATTTACAACACGATGTCTCGTGTTTTGGAACCTTTTACGCCGCTGCAGCCTGGCCATGTGCGCATGTACGTGTGCGGCATGACCGTGTATGACCTGTGCCATCTGGGCCACGCGCGGGCCATGGTGGCGTTTGACGTGGTGCAGCGCTGGTTCAAGAGCAGCGGCTACCAGGTGACTTATGTGCGCAATGTGACCGATATCGACGACAAAATCATCAAACGCGCCCTTGAAAACGGCGAGACCATCCGCGCCCTGACCGACCGCATGGTGGCTGCCCTGCACCAGGATGCCGATGCGCTGGGCATCGAGCGCCCCACCCATGAGCCGCGCGCCACCGACTATGTGCCGTCCATGCTAAAGCTCATCGGGCAGTTGCAGGACAAGGGGCTGGCCTACCAGAGCGGCGACGGTGATGTGAACTTTGCGGTGCGAAAGTTCGACGGCTACGGCAAGCTCAGTGGCAAATCGCTCGACGAGCTGCGCGCCGGCGAGCGTGTGGCCGTGGTCGATGGCAAGACCGATCCGCTCGACTTCGTGCTGTGGAAATCGGCCAAACCGGCCGAGCCCGCCGATGCCAAATGGGACAGCGTGTATGGCAC
>JAABQI010000101.1 GCA_011391545.1 Rhodoferax sp. | reverse complement strand
CTGGGCGCGACGCCGGGGCACCCGCTGGCCACCTGGCAGGCGGTGGCGGGCGCGGACTGCCGGATCGCCTGGCTGGAGCCGCAGGCGCTGACGGCTCTGTGCCAGGCCCACGAGAAGCTGGCGTATTTCTTTCCGTCACTGAACCTGGCCGGCGCGCACGCTGCGGAATCCGGCGACGCCACGGGATCGGGCGCCCCGCTGAACCTGCTGGGCACGCCGACCCGCGCACTGCTCAAGCGCGCGCCCGTGACGCTGCCGCCCACGGCAACCATCCGCGCCGCCGCCCAGACCATGAAGGAGCTGCGGGTGTCGTCGGTGCTGCTGGTGGAACAGGGCCACCTGTTCGGCCTGGTGACCGACCGCGACCTGCGCAACCGGGTGGTGGCGCCGGGGCTCGATATCGACCGGCCGGTGGCCGACATTGCCACGCTGGCGCCACTGACCGCGAACGCCAGCAGCCCGGCCTTCGAGGCGCTGCTGCTGATGGCGCGCCACAACATTCACCACGTGCCGGTGATGGACGGGCAGCAGGTCGCCGGCATGATCACGGCCACCGACCTGACCGAACAGCACAGCACCTCGGCCGTCTATCTGGTCGGCGACATCTACAAGCAGCCGTCGGTCGAAGGTCTGTCGCACATCAGCGCCAAGGTCAAGCTGCTGCAGCAGAACCTGGCCGCCGCCGATGCCAGCGCGTACAGCACGGGCCACATCATCACCGCCGTCACCGATGCGCTGACGGTACGACTGATCCATCTGGCGGAAGCTGAACTCGGGCCCGCGCCAGTGGACTATGCCTGGGTCGCAGCCGGCTCCCAGGCGCGCAGCGAGCAGACCGCCCGCTCGGACCAGGACAACTGCCTGATCCTGGACGACCGCTTCGACGAAGCCCGGCACGGCCCGTATTTCGCCCGATTCTCCAAATTCGTCTGCGACGGCCTGGCCGCTTGCGGTTACATCCACTGCCCTGGCGAGATGATGGCCATGACCGACAAATGGCGCCAGCCCCGCCAGCGCTGGGCCCAGTATTTCCACCAGTGGGTGGACCAGCCCAAGCCCATGGCGCTGATGCTGACCTGCGTCTTCTTTGACCTGCGCGCCATCCACGGCAAGGGCGAACTGCTGGAATCACTGCGCAGCGAAGTGCTGCAGCGCACCCGGGGCAACAGCCTGTTTCTGGCGCATATGGTCGGCAATGCCCTCAAGCATCGCCCGCCGCTGGGCCTGTTCGGCAATCTCTCGCCGATCCGCAGCGGCGACAACGCGCGCACCATCGACCTCAAGCACACCGGCATCGTGCCCATCGTCGATCTGGCACGGGTGTATGCGCTGGCCGGCGGCATGGCCGCGGTCAACACGCACGACCGGCTGGAGGTGGCGGCGCAGGCGGGCGAGATCAGTGTGCAGGGAGCGCACGATCTGCGCGATGCGCTGGAGTTCCTGGGCAAGCTGCGCATCGCCCATCAGGCCCGCCAGACCCGGCAAGGCCTGGCACCGGACAACTTTCTGGCGCTGGAGGAGGTTTCAAACTTCGAGCGCAGCCAGCTCAAGGATGCGTTCGGCGTGGTGCAAACCCTCCAGGGCGTGCTGGGCCAGCGCTACCAGGGCGGGCGCTTCTGAAGCGCTGCGGCGCAAGCCCGGGTCAGTACTTGAGTCGCGCGTAATAGGTCTTCTGCGCGGCTTCGCGCGCCTGGCGAACGGTGCGGATGCCCATTTCATCCAGCAGGGGGATGAGCCGCAGCCAGACCTCGGCCGTCACCATGGCGTCCCCCAGGGCGGTGTGCCGCCCCAGCACGGTGATGTTGAAGCGCTCGGCAATCGCCTCCAGCCGGTGTGATTCCTGATTCGGATGGACCACGGCCGACAGCAACAGGGTGTCGAGCACCGGGTGGTGGAAGCTCAATCCGGTGCGCGGCTCCAGAAGCTGCAGAAATTTCATGTCAAAGGCCGCGTTGTGCGCCACCAGCACGGTTTCTTGCGCGAAGGCATGAAAAGCCGGCAGCACGGCCTCGATCCGCGGCTTGCCCGTGACCATGGCCTGCGTGATGCCGTGGATGGGAATCGTCGCCGCGGGAATCAGTCGCCCGGGGTCCACCAGGTGATCAAAGTTCTCCTGCCGAAGCAGCTTTCCGTTGACGATGCGCGCCGCGCCGATCTGGATGATTTCATCCCCCTGCGAGGGATTCAGGCCGGTGGTTTCGGTGTCGAAAACGGTGTAGGCCAATTCCGACAACGGCCGGTCATCGAGCGCACGGCCCTCTTGCGAGACCTTGAACAGGTCGAAGTCGTAGAACTCGGGGCGGCTGTCGCTCTGCAATATCTGCGCGGCCTCCAGTTGCTCCTGCGCGCTCGCCAGGGGCAGGAGAAACCGGAAGAACGCCTCCTGGCGCAGGCGCTCGCGCTCGAACCACATCTCGCCGCCATGGCGCTCGATGACATCGCGCACGGTCAGCGGGGTGCTCTCGGCGCCGAAGCGCATCGGGTCCATCTCCCAGCCCATCACGGTCTCGGTGCTCATGGCGCGCCCGGCCCAGATCAGGTCCAGCTGCGCGCGGGTTCCCTGCGACTGCAGGCGCAGCCGCAAATGTTTGACCTCGAACTCATCGACCAATCGCGCCGAAAGGTAGGTCAGCACCTGCAGCAGGGTGAAGCTGTCCACCCGCAGCCACACGGAGGTATCGACGTCGTCCAGCGCCACGGTCCGCTGGCAATGCGCCTCGATGCGCCGCTGCGCCGCAAACAAAAAGTCCGTGCCCAGCATTTCCTCCAGGGGCCAGCGGGTCTTCAGGCCCTGGGTGGTGCGCTGGGTCAGCTCGGTGACGCGCTGGCTCATGGCCGTGACCTCGTCGCGCACCACGCCCAGAAAGCGCTCGCGCATGTCGGTGTCCACGTCGGGGTAGGACAGCATCTCGACCGCCGCCTGAATATTGGCCAGTGACGAGCGGCTGCGCTCAGTCAGGCCATGCAGCAACTGGTCGCGCAGGGTTTCCTCCTCGAAGGCACGGGTCACGTTGTCAAGCATGAGCACGAAGCCACCCACTTCGGCCCGCGCCTCGGCCACCGTCTCTCCGGTGCGCACGGGCGCCATCTGCACGCGCAGCAGCTGGCCAGCGCGCGTGGTCGTCACGAACTGGGCCGCCGGGCTGGCCGCGCCACGGGCCAGGCGCTGGTAGATGCTCTCCAGCGCATGCGCCACGAGCTGACGGTCGAACACCGCGTAGACCGAGCGGCCAATGCCAATCAGTTCAGCGCCATCGGCCAGCGCGGGTGCCTCGGACAGGGCGCGAAACTGCAGTCGCGCGCGGTTGTTATAGAGCAGGATGCGGCCATCGAGGTTGCACACCACCACGCTCTGGGTCAGCTCGGACATCAGCGCCGCCAGGCGGTTTTTCTCCTGCTGCACGCTGAAGCTGGCCTGCGCAATCTGTTGCGCCACGTCTTCGCGCAAGCTGTCGCGCTGCGTTGCCAGCTGAAAGATGGCCTCGGCCAGCGCCTGGGTCTCGGCGGTGCCGCTGTGCTGCATGGGCGCGGCCTTGGGCGCGGCCAGCAGCACCCGGGTCTGCTCCAGCAGGCGGGCCGGCGAGCTGGCGTAGCGCCGGAACAGCCAGCGCAGCGTCGCCCCGATCAACACCAGTCCAAACGCCCAGGTCATGCCGATCAGCACGAAACGCGGCGCCAACTGCTCCGCCACCAGCGCGCGCTGTGCGGGCTCCAGGGTGGAGGCAATCAGGCCGATCGTCAGCGCCAGCCAGAGCAGAGTGGCGAGGCCGATCCCCGCAATCGCCAGCAACAGCCGCCGATCCCCTTTCATGGCCGGCTCCCCAGCATGTCAGCCACCTTCTGCACCAGCTCGCGGGTCGAAAACGGCTTGGTCATGTAGGCGTCGGCCCCCAGGGCCAGGCCCTTGGCCACGTCGGTGTCGCGCCCCTTGGCGGTGAGCATCAGGATTCTGGTGGACTGCAAGGCCTCGCTGGCGCGCACCGCCTGGCACACCTCGAACCCGGTCTTCCGCGGCATCATCACGTCCAGCAGCACCAGGTCGGGCGCTTCACGCGCAATCGCCTCCAGCGCCTCCTGGCCATCGCGCGCGATCACCACGGTGTAGCCCTCTCGCTTGAGCAGGTATTCCAGGGAAATCACGATGTTCGGCTCGTCGTCGGCGACCAGTATTTTCAGGCTCATGGGGCATCTCCTTGTGGTTGTGGCGCCGGGTCGCCCGGCACGGCGCTCCAGGGCAGATTGAACAGAAAGCGCGCGCCTTGGCCGGGCACAGACTCCAGCCACAGCCGGCCGCCAAAGTGTTCCACGATCTGTCGGCTGATCGGCAAACCCAGGCCGGTGCCCTGGGGCCGGTTCGCCGCCTCGCCGCCCTGGCGGAATTTGTCAAAAATCAGGCTCCGCTGCTCGGGCGAGACGCCAGGGCCGTTGTCGGCCACGGCGACGGTCACCCCGGCGTCATTGCAGTGCAGGCTGACGCTCACCTGCCCGCCTGGCACAGGCACGAATTTCGCCGCATTGGACAGCAGATTCAGCATCACCTGCATCAGGCGGTCCGGATCGGCCATCAGCGGCGGCATCCCGGCCGGCAGGGTCACATCGACGCGGGTTTGCCGTTCGTGGAACATTTCA
>JAABQI010000111.1 GCA_011391545.1 Rhodoferax sp. | reverse complement strand
CCAGTCGAGCACCGCCAGCCAGATGGCTTCCTTGCTCTCAAAGTGCTTGAATACCGCGCCTTGCGAGATGCCGACGGCGCGTGCCAGGTCCGCCGTGGTGATGTCTGCCGGGCTCCGTTGCGCGGCCAGCATCAGGGCAGCATCCACCAGACCGGCCTGGCGCACTTCAGTGCGCTGTTTGGGTGTTTTTTCCAGAACTTCCATCGTCTTAAAGTAATTGAGCAATTACCAATTCTAAGACATGAACGGTACAGAGGGTGTGAAGCCAGCGTAAAGCCGGCATGCCGAAGGCTGACCATAGCGTCCCGTGATGGCATGGCCAGTGGCTTCAGCCTGGCACTGTAATGAACAGTCGCGGTCGAACGACAAAGCAAAAGTCACCGCGAAGGCGGCGTGGTCTCAGCAGGGTCATGGGGGCAATCGTGCCCGGTCAACGGCTTTGCACGTTAAAGTGCAGCCACGAATAACCGGGCACATCGAGGTGAGTAATGACAGACAACACGGATGGGGCTGAGACACCGCCGGAGAACCGGGACGCATCCATTCTTTCCGACACTGCCTTTCTCAGTGATTTACGCCGCCAGATGATCAAGTTCGCCACCTTGCAACTCTCCAACAGCCATCTGGCCGAAGATGCGGTGCAGGAAGCGCTGGTGGGGGCGCTCAAAAATGCCAGGTCTTTTGCCGGGCGCGCCGCCTTGAAAACCTGGGTCTTTGCGATTTTGAAGAACAAGATTGCCGACACCCTGCGCCATAAGCAGCGCACCGTCAACGCCAGCAGCCTGATGAGGGAAGATGAAGAAAATGAAGACTTTTCAGAGTTGTTTGATCAAAGAGCCCATTGGCAGCCTGATGAACGTCCCGCCAGCTGGGGCAATCCCCAGGAATCCCTGCACCAGGGCCAGTTCTGGAAAGTGTTCGAGGTCTGTCTGGAGGGCTTGCCCGCTGCCCAGGCGAGGGTTTTTATGATGAAGGAATTTATTGAGTTGGACACCCAGGAAATTTGTGCCACGGTGGGCATCACGGTCACCAATCTGAACGTGATGCTGCATCGCGCCCGCTTGCGTCTGCGGGAGTGCCTAGAGAACCGCTGGTTTGCCCAGGGAGAACGCGCATGATGAGTTGTCAGCAAGCCACACGCCTGATCTCCGAGTCACAGGATCGTCCGCTGTCACTGTCCGAGAAAATGGCGTTGAAGGTGCACGTGATGATGTGCGCCGGGTGCAAGAACTTCAGCCTGCAACTGCCCTTCATCAGCCAGGCCATGCGTGCCTTTGCCAAGGGCAAGAATGAGGACGCAGAGGACACGCACTGATTGGCAGTGCCGTGCAAACCTTGGCCCGCCCGCCTTGACTCAGGGCTGCAGCACGATGGGCTCCAGCGCCTCGCCTTGCGCCAGGATGCGCCCGATAATGGCGGTCTGCGCATAGCCCGCCGCCTGCAGTGCGGCGACACAGGCCGGGGCCCGGTCGGCGGGCACGCTGGCCAGCAAGCCGCCGGCGGTTTGTGGGTCGAACAGCAGCGGGTAGCGTGGGTGGCTGACAAAGTCTTCCTGGTTGCGCAGCGCCCGGCGCAGGCGCACATTGGCAGGCTGCAGCGAGCTCACAATGCCCGCCGCCACGGTGTCGAGCGCGCCGTCCAGCAGCGGCAAGTTTGATAACACCAGTTCGGCATCCACCCCTGATGCCCGGGTCATCTCGACCAGATGGCCGAGCAAACCAAAGCCGGTCAGGTCGGTGCAGGCGGTGGCGCCAAAGTCGCGCAGGCATTGGGCGCCTTGCCGGTTGGACAGCGCCATGGACTGCAGCGCGGCGTCAATCCAGCGCCCCTTGGCGGCCAGGCGGGCATGGGCGGCAAACAGCGTGCCGGTGCCAATCGGCTTGGTCAGAATCAGCACGTCGCCGGGCGACATGCCGCTCTTGCGGGTCACCCCCACCAACTGCTCGTCGATCAGCCCGTTGACGGCAAAGCCCAAGGCCAGCTCGGCACCTTCGCCGGTGTGGCCTCCCACCAGCGCACAGCCAGCGTCGTTGAGCACCTCGACCGCGCCGCTCATCATCTGGAACAGCAGGTCTTCCACCTTGGCCTCCAGCCCGGGCGGCACGGTGGCGATGGCGGTTGCCGATTGCGGCTCGGCGCCCATGGCAAAAATGTCGCCCAGCGCGTGGTTGGCTGCCACCTTGCCAAACAGGTAGGGGTCGTCGACAAAGGCGCGGAAAAAGTCCACCGAATGCACCAGCGCCATGCCGGGCGGCACACGCACCACGGCGGCGTCGTCGGGGTCCTTGAGACCGATCAGCACATCGTCGCGCTGCACCACCTGCAGTTGCCCCAATGCCCGTGACAACACCGTGGCTCCGACCTTGGCGCCGCAGCCGCCGCAACGCATGGCGATGGCCGAAATGGCTTGCAAGGCCTCGTCCGGGTTCAGCGCCAGTTGCGATGGCGCGCTGCTCGGCGGCGCAGCCGCCTTGGCCTGCATGTCGGGAAATTCCGAGAAATTGCGCATGAAGCGCTGGTCGATCCAGTCTTTCCAGCGCCACACCCAGTCGCCCCAGAAACCCAAAGCGCCGCGCGAGGCCACGGCATAACGGTTGCCGGTGCTGATCAGGGCCAGCCAGCGCGACTGCGGACGGAAGGCCAGCAGGGGGCGCCCCTGCATGCTCAGGCGCAGGTTGTCGGCCAGCGGCCGGCCCATGCGCACGGCGAAAACGCCGGCCTTTTCCAGCGGAAAGTTGTCCATGGCGGCAATGTCGCCGGCGGCAAAAATGGCCGGGTCGGTAAGGGTTTGCAACTGGTCGTTCACCCTCACAAAACCGCCCGCATCCAGCGCCAGGCCGGTGCCTTGAAGCCAGGGCGCGCCGCCTGCCTGCGTGACCCACATGATCTCGTCCGCATGGACCACCTGGCCGTTGGCACAGAGCAGTCGACCGGGCTCGACCCGCGTCACCTCGGCGTTGAGGTGCACCTGCACACCACGCTCAGCCAGCACGCTGGCGAACTTGCGACGCACCCTGGCGTTGTGGGTCGGCAGGATGCTGTCCGTTGCTGTCAGCAGGTGAAACTGCAACAGCTCCGGGTCGCGCCCTCGCTGGATCAGTTCATTGCGCAGTCGGTACTGCATCGACAACAGCAGTTCCACCCCCCCGGCGCCGGCGCCGACCACGGCGATGCGCAGCGGCCCCTGGGTGTGTTCCTGCACTTTGGCCAGTAGCGCCAGCCAGCGCTGGTTGAAGCGGGTGATGGGCTTGACCGGGGTGGCAAATTCATCCGCACCCGCAACACCGCTCAGGCGCGGCGTGGAGCCGATGTTGATCGACAAACAGTCATAGATCACCGGCGGACGACTGCGGCAAAGCACTTTTTTGGCCACGCGGTCAATGCCCACGACCTCGTCGCGGTAGAGCCGGGCGCCGGCAAACAAGGCCAGCCGCGCCAGGTCGATATGCACCTCGTCATAGCTGTAGTGACCCGACACGTAGCCGGGCAACATGCCGGAGTAGGGGGTGTGCACGTCGGTGCAGATCACCGTCAGGCGCACGCCGGGCTCTGGCTGCATGCCGAAGCGCTTGAGCACGCCCACATGGCTATGGCCGCCGCCAATCAGCACGATGTCTCTGGCGATGGGTTGATTGGGGTGTTGCATCAGGGAAAAAAGTTCAGAAAAATTAAAAAGGGCGGGCTGGCGTCAAAGGGGCGCTGCCGTGAGTTCGGTTACCAGTTGCTGCACCGCCTGCCGCTCGGCCTGCGGCGCAAACAGGGGCGCACGCGCCGCGCACTGGGCTTGCAGCTGCGCCAGAAAAGCTGGGTCCCGGTGGCAGCGCCGAAGCAAGGCGACCAGCTGTTCTGCATGGTCCCAGTCAAAATAGCCCGCGTAATCGCTCCCCAGCATACCCACATTACCGTCGACGCGCGAGGCCAGCACCGGTGTGCCAGAGCGCACCGCCTCCATCACCACATGGGCGCCGCCTTCCATGCGGCTGGTGTGCACCAGCACATGCGCGCGCTGGATGCGCCGGCGCGTGGCCTCGTGCGGCAAAGCGCCCAGCCAGCGGTAGCCCGTGCAGGCGGCGGCCGTGGCTTGCGCCAGTGCAGCCAGCGCGGCATCCAAGGGTGCGCCGATGTGGTCGATGTGAATGGCTTCCTGGGGCTCCAGCATTCGGGCGGCGGCAAACAGGGTTTGTGGCGACTTTTCTTCGCGCAGGTGGCCCACCATCACGGCCTTGAGAAAACGCGCTGATTTGGGCAGGCTCTGGCGCGCCGACGTGGACTGAAAAATCACCTGGGCGCGCGACTGCAGCGCCGTAGGCAAGCGTGACAAACCCAGGTCTTGCAACACCACCAGGCGTTGCGCCCATTGCAGCGACTGTTGGGCCTGCGTGTCGGTAAGGATGTCACGGTACAGGTCGGTGCCGGTCAGCACCACAGCCAGGCCGGGTACCGGCTGCAATTCTGCGCCCCGCCCCCGGCTTTGTGCCCAGGCCATGACCGATGCCGCCGAGCGCCGCGCATGCAGGGCGATCATGCAACTGTCCTGCGCCGCTGCCGGGCCGTCGGGCCACTGGGTCACGATGCGTGTCTGGAATGCGGGATGGCTGGCGGCGGGCGACTGCAGGAATTTTTGCCAGCGGCGCGCGGTTTGCCAGTTGCCGTTGTTGGCGTCCGCCAGCGCCGGGCTCACAATCACCACTTGTTTTTTCATGGAGGCCATCACCCATGCTCCCCGAGTCGATTCCAACCCAGCCCAGCTGGCAGCCCGCGCAGGCGGCGCGGACGGCCGACGCACAGGCGCTGGCGCAGCACTTGCGGGCCAGTCGCGCACGAACGCTGGCCTTGCTTGAGGTCTATGAAGCAGCGCTCGGGCCGGTGCTGACTGTGCCCTGCAGCCCGCAACTCAACCCGCCGCTGTGGGAAATTGGCCACATCGCCTGGTTTCAGGAATTCTGGCTGGCGCGCAATCCGCAGCGCAGCCTGGGGGTGCAGGCCGATCCGCAGGCGGCGCGAGCGCCCTCGCTGTTGCCGCAGGCTGATGCGCTGTACAACTCCAGTGTGGTGGCGCACGACAGCCGCTGGCACTTGCCCATGCCCAGTCTGCAGGCCACCCGGGCTTATCTGCAGGCCACGCTGGACCAGACCCTGGCCTTGTTGGCGGGTGAACCCACCGACGATGCCGCGCTTTATTTCTACCGGTTGGCCCTGTTCCATGAAGACATGCATGGCGAGGCGGCCGTCTACATGGCGCAGGCCCTCGGAATGGCATTGCCACCAGCGCTGTTGTGCGATGTTGCCATGCGAGCCAGCGGGCCGGTGCAGTCGCTGCGACTGGAGGCCGGCCACTGGACGCTGGGCTTCACAGGCAGCGGCTTTGCCTTTGACAACGAACTGGGGCCGCACAGCGTGCAACTGGGCGCCTATGCCATCGACGACCGACCGGTGTCGTGGCGGCGCTATTTGCCGTTTGTGGGGGCGGGTGGTTATGCGGATGCACGGTGGTGGTCGGAGGCGGGTTGGCAGTGGCTGCAAACCGGTCAGGGTGCAGCAGTTTTGGCCGATCCGGCAGGCCTGTGCAAAACACAAAGCGGCCCGCGTTATCTGCGCCAGATCAGCCAGGACGGATATGCACCGGTCTGGGAGCAATGTCTGTTTGGCGAGTGGCAAACGCTGGATCTGGACGCGCCCGCCTGCCACCTGAGTTATTTCGAGGCCGAGGCCTGGTGCCGCTGGGCCGGCCGTCGCTTGCCCACCGAGGCGCAGTGGGAACAGGCCGCCATGACCCAGCCCGGTTTTCATTGGGGCGAGGTGTGGGAATGGACCGCCAGCACGTTCAACCCATACCCGGGATTTGAAGCCCACCCGTACCGCGATTACTCGGCCCCCTGGTTTGGCGACCGGCCGGTGCTGCGCGGCGCCAGCCGGGCGACATCGAAGCGCATGGCGCACCCGCGCTACCGCAATTACTTCACGCCAGAGCGCAATGACATTCATGCGGGGTTCAGAACCTGCGAGGGGTAAAACCTTGCTTTGTCTTTGTGAATCTGTCATGCCGGGCTCGACCCGGCATCCAGGATGTTCGGGCACCATGGCTCAGGCACCGGCCCACATCACGGCAAAGCGGCCGGCATCCGCTGTGAGTGCATCGGTCCACACCTGCGGCTCGGCAAAACCCGCCTCGCGCAGCAACTGCGAAAAGCCGGCCACGGTCCACTTGTAGGAGTTCTCGGTATGGATGCGCTCGCCCCGGCTGAAGGCGCGCTGGCCACCCGGCCACTGCACGCTCAGGTCGCGCTGTGCCACCAGGTGCATTTCGATCCGCGACTCCAGGCGATTAAACAGCGCCAGGTGCGCCCAGTCGGCCAGCCGCATATCGGTGCCCACCAGCCGGTTCAGGTTGTAGATCAGGTTGCGGTTGAAGGCGGCCGTGACACCCAGGGCGTCGTCATACGCGGCTTCCAACTCCGCGGCATCCTTCACCAGATCCACGCCAATCAGCAGCCCGCTGCCCGCCACCGGACCACAGGCCGCGCGCACCTGGCGCAAAAAAACCAGGGCTTGTGCCGGCGTGAAGTTGCCAATGCTCGATCCCGGATAAAACAGCAGCCGCGGGCCGGAGCCAGGCTCGCCCGCCTCGGGCGGCAAATCCAGGGCTTGGGAAAAATCGAGCCCGATGCCGACCAGGTCCATCGCCGGGTGCTGGCGCTGCAACACGTCGAGGGTGCCGCGCAAAAAATCGACCGAGATGTCAATTGCCACATAGCGCCTGGGGGCCAGCACGCCAAAAAGAGCGGCGGCCTTGCCACAATTGCCCGCGCCCAGGTCAATCAGCGTGGCCGCTGGCGGCACCGACCTGGCCATGGCCTGGGCGTGCGCCTTGAAAATGGCAGCCTCGGTGCGCGTCGGGTAGTACTCGGGCAGTTCGGTGATGGCTTCGAACAGGCGCGAACCCAGCGCGTCGTACAGAAATTTGGGGCTCACCGTGGCGCCGCCGGGCTGCGCGTTGGCGGTCAGGCCCTGGATGAGCTCCTGGCGGATGTGCTCGGCGCTGTCGTGGTGCAGTTGGACAAAGACAGGTGTTTTCATGGATCGAGGCAAGTGGCTGGGGCCTGATCGTAGCGCCCGCAGCAGCAGGCCGTGTTTCTGATTACCATTGCCCCCGGCTTTGACGCACCTTGACATGCGTCAACCGTTTTTATTTACTCACAGAAAGCGCTTCATGCTCACGACCTCACGCCGTTTTACCCTTACCACCTTGCTTGCCTGCGCCGCCCTTGGCTTTGGCGGCCAAAGTTTCGCCCAACCGGTCTTCAAGATCACCGCCATCCCCGACGAATCCCCCACCGAACTGGCGCGCAAGGCGGCGCCGCTGGTGGCGTATCTGTCGCAAAAACTCGGCATGAAGGTGGAATTCACCCCGGTGTCCGACTACGCCGCCGCCGTGGAAACGCTGGTCAACAAACAGGTCGACATGGCCTGGTTTGGTGGTTTTACCTTTGTCCAGGCCAACGTGCGCTCGGGCGGCAAGGCGGTGCCGCTGGTGCAACGCGAGGAGGATGCCAATTTCAAATCGGTATTCATCACGGCTCAGCCGGACATCAAGGCGCTGGCCGACCTGAAAGGCAAAACGCTCAGTTTTGGCTCGGCTTCCAGCACCTCCGGCCACCTGATGCCGCGCAACTATTTGTTGGAGGCCAAAATCAACCCCGACACCGACCTCAAGCGCGTGGCCTTCTCGGGTGCCCACGACGCAACCATCGCGGCGGTGGCGGCAGGCAAGGTCGATGCCGGTGCACTCAATATTTCGGTCTGGGACAAGTTTGTGGCCGACAAGAAGGTCGACACCAGCAAGGTCCGGGTGTTCTACACCACCCCGGCCTATTTTGACTACAACTGGACGGTGCATGCCGACATGCCGCAAGCCCTCAAGGACAAGATCACCCGTGCTTTTCTTGATTTGAACAGCAGCACACCCGAGGGCAAGGCGCTGCTGGAATTACAGCGCGCCAGCCGTTTCATTCCGACCCAGGCCGCCAATTACAAGGGCATTGAAGCGGCGGCGCGCAGTGCCGGCTTGCTCAAGTAACGGTCCGGTTGGTGCGATGCAAATAGCCTTGCTGGGCTGCTCGGCGCAGCACCCGTCCGCGCCAACGGCGGCGTCGCCCGCGCTCGAGGCCATCAACCTGACGTTGGCGCAGGGCGAGCAGGTGGCCATCATCGGCCCCTCGGGCGCGGGCAAGACCACGCTGCTGCACCTGATGGCCTGCGCTCTTAAACCGACTGGCGGCCAATTGCTGATGGATGGGCGCGACCCGTGGACGCTACGCACCGCTGAGCTGCAGCGCCTGCGCGGGCAACTCTGCCTGGCACCGCAAGTGCCACCCTTGCCACCGCGCCAGCGGGTCATCACGGCCGTACTCGCTGGCCTGCTGCCGGGCATGGGCTTGTGGGCAAGCCTGGGCAATTTGCTCTACCCCCGGCAAATTGAACTGGCTGAAGCGGCGCTGGCTCGCTTTGACCTGGCAGAAAAACTGTTCGACCGGGTCGATCGGCTCTCGGGCGGCGAGCGCCAGCGCGTCGGGCTGGCACGCCTGGCAGTGGCCAATGCGCGCCTGCTTCTGGTCGATGAGCCGCTGTCGGCGCTGGACCCCGAGCGCGCTCGCCAGGCCTGCGCCTCCATCACTGCCGTGGCGCGTGAACAGCAGGCCACGCTGGTCGCCACCTTGCACCATGTCGACATGGCGCTGCAGCACTTTGGGCGCATCGTGGGTCTGCGCGACGGCGAGGTGGTGTTTGACCTGCCCACTTCCGAGGTGACGCCCGAGCGCCTGACCGATCTGTACGCGCGCCATCCCGATGAGTTAACGGGCGTTGCGCCACCGCCGATTGACCTTCCGGTCGCCGGCGCCCCGGCCGTTTCCCTGACCTGTCGCTGAGATGGTGAGCCTGCGCACCTCGGCTGCTGCACGGCGCGACCCCGCCTGGATCGGCCGGTTGTTTGCGCTGCTCGCCACGGGCGTGGTGGCCTGGCCGCTGCTGGTGCTGGCCGAATTCAAACCCTGGACCTTGCTGAGCCCCGAGAGCCTGCGCCCCACGCTGCATTTTTTGGGCGACTTTTTTCCGCCCAGGCTGGAGCCGGAGTTTTTGCTGCTGGTGGCGCGCGAAACCTGGCGCACTGTGGCCATCGCCACGGCGGGCATTGTGCTGGCGCTGGGCTGGGCCATCCCGCTGGCGCTGATCGCGGCGCGCCCGCTCTCGGTCTCGGCCTTGTCGGGTCGCATGGCCTTGGTGCCGTCTGTGGTTCGGCAGGCGGTGCGCTGGCTGCTGATGTTGCTCAGAAGTGTGCCCGAGCTGATTTGGGCGTTGATTTTTGTCCGTGTCGTCGGTTTGGGGCCGACCTCGGGCGTGCTGGCCATTGCGCTCACCTATGCCGGCATGCTGGGCAAGGTCTACGCCGAGATTCTTGAATCGAGTGACGCGCAGCCCACGCAAAACCTGCTGCGCAACGGCAGCGGCCGGCTGCAGGCCTTTTGCTACGGCTTGCTGCCCCAAAGCGCGACCGAACTCACCAGCTACACGGTCTACCGTTGGGAATGCGCCATCCGCTCCTCGGCCGTGCTGGGCTTTGTCGGCGCCGGCGGGCTGGGCCAGCAAATGGATGCCTCCATGAAAATGTTCAACGGCAGCGAAGTCGCCACCATGCTGATGGTGTTCATGGCCCTGGTCTGGCTGGCCGACCGGGCCAGCAGCCTGCTGAGGAAGTCCCTGGCATGAGCCCCGCGCGCCCACCCCCGCTGTGGCACTGGCGCTGCAAGGCCTGCTGGCTCAACCTCGGGCTGCTGGTTTTGGTGCTGGCCAGCTTTGTCTCGCTTGACCTGCAGTGGGGCAAGTTTTTATCGGCCGATGCGCTGGCCTCGATGGGGCGTTTTGTCGGTGAACTGCTGGTGCCGCAAACCGCCCCGGCGTTTCTGCACAAAGTGCTCTGGGCCAGCCTGGAAACACTGGCCATGTCAGCGCTGGGCACGGCGCTGGCGGCTGTGGCTGGATTGATGCTGGCTCTGCCTGCCGCCAGAACACACCTTGGTGACAAGGCGCGCTGGCGTGGCCCGACCCGGCTGCTGCTCAACGCCCTGCGCAGCATTCCCGAACTGGTCTGGGCGGCGCTGCTGCTGATCTCGGCCGGACTGGGCCCGCTGGCCGGCACCCTGGCCCTGGCGCTGCACACCACGGGTGTGCTGGGGCGGCTGTTTGCCGAGAGTTTCGAAAACCAGCCGACCGGCCCTGCCGATGCGCTTCGGGTGCGCGGCATCACCAAAGGCAAGGTGTTCTGGTACGCCGATTTCCCCCAGGCCTTGCCGCAACTGGTGAGCTACACGCTGTACCGCTGGGAAAACAACATCCGCGCCGCTGCCGTGCTGGGTGTGGTCGGCGCCGGCGGCCTGGGGCAAATGCTGGCCTTTCACATGGGCCTGTTCCAGATGATGGAAACCAGCACGGTGCTGATCGCCATGATGGCGCTGGTGGCCGTGGTCGACGGCCTGAGTTACTTCAGCCGCTGGGTCATGCAGCGTTAGCCTGCCATCCGCCGGCGCCCGGGCCAGGGGGAAGGATTCCATTTCGCTGTCGCAGCGCTGGCACTTGTCTTTACAATACTTTCGACTTCACTTATGTCATGTTCACCTGATGCTCGCACACTCAGGACACACACAACACCACAAGGATTTTCATCATGTCAACACGTCTCGGCCACAGCTTGAAAGCCGCCAGTCTGGCCCTCTGCCTGTCTTTCGGCGCATTTGCCCACGCGGCTGATCCGGTGACTGACCTGATGCAGGCTGCCAATGCGCCTTACCGCATGGCCTTGTACAAGACCAACGGCAAAGTTGTGGATGAAGCGCAGCAGGCGGTGGTGCAGGCGCAACAGACATGGGGCAAGCTCAGCACCCAGTTTGGCGCCAAACCGGTGGCCCCTTATGACCGCGACCCGGCCTTTGCCGCATCGGTCGCCGAAGTGAGCAAGGTCTATGACCAGGCTTTGCTGGAGGTGAACGCGGGCCAGCTCAGCACCGCGCACAACACGCTGGAGCGGGTGCGCGACATCATGGCCGACATGCGCCAGCGCAACAACGTGGTGGTCTTCAGCGACCACATGAATGCCTATCACAGCCAGATGGAAGTCATTCAGGTGCATGGCGGCGAAACGCTGGCCCAGCCCAAGGGCGCGCTGCTGTTGACGGCACAGACAGGTGCCTTGAGCTATCTGGCCAAGCAGCTCGAAGTGCAAGCCCCGGCGGAGCTCAAGAAAAATGAAGAGTTCAACCAGCTGCTCAAGGCCGTGCAGCAATCTGTCGGAAGCCTGGAGGCGGCTTTGCTGAACCAGGACATGGCCGCTGCCAAGGAAGCTTCAGGAAAATTGAAGGGCCCGTACAGCAAACTGTTTGCCAAATTCGGTTGATCCGCTCATCAAAAAAACTCATCTTAAGGAGCGCTATGAGCACGTTTGATTCCATTGGCCTGATGAAGGATATCAATGACAACCTCGGGCCGTTTCGCAAATCGCAAAGCGAGACCATGCTGGGCTTTGGCCAAATGGCCAAGGCCGCCATGGCAGAAGGCACGGTCAGCGCCAAGCACAAAGAGATGATTGCCCTGGCCATCGGCGTGACCCAGCATTGCTCGGGTTGCATCGCCTTTCACGTCAAGGCCCTGCACCGTCTGGGCTGCACCCGCACCGAACTGGAAGAAGCGCTGGGTGTGTGTGTGTACATGGGCGGTGGACCGGCGCTCATGCTGGTGGCCGAGGCGCTGGCGGCCTGGGACGCCATGGCCCCGGTAGCCCAAACTTGAATCTTTGCGGGTCAGACCACTCGCGCAGCGACGTGCTCTGACCCCAACCAATTAGGCAGTCAGTTCAGGCGCATGCCGGCGACGAGTTGCGTCACGTTGTGCCGCATCATCTTTAGGTAGCTTGAGCCCGCTTCTTCGGGGCCGGAAAGGGCATCGGAATAGAGCGTGCCGCCCACGGCCGCACCCGCGTCCCGGCTGAGTTGCGCGATCAGCTTCGGGTTGCTCATGTTTTCGACAAAAACAGCCTTGATCTTTTCCCGCTTCATCTGGCGAATGAGTTCAGCCACGTGCCGGGCGCTCGGTTCGGTATCTGTGCTGATGCCCTCGGGCGCCAGAAAGCTGATCTGGTAATGCGCGGCAAAGTAGCCAAATGCATCGTGCGACGTGATCACCTTGCGCCTGGCCGCTGGAATGCTTGCGAATTGCGCTTTGGCCCAAGCGTCGAACATCTTCAGCTCTGCGGCATAAGCCGCCGCGTTGGCCTGGTAAGCCGCGGCGCCGGCAGGGTCCACTTTGGACAGCCCGGCGGTGATATTTTTCACATACAACAGCACGTTGTCGGGGTTTTGCCAGGCGTGCGGGTCGGCTTCATGGTGGCCGTGGCTGTCGCTGCTCTCTTGCATCGGGCGCGCCGGCACGCCGGAGGCGGCCACCACGGTGACGCCCTTGTAGCCAGCCGACTTGACCAGCTTTTGCGCCCATGGTTCGAAGTTGAGACCATTGATGACTAACAGGCGCGCGTTCAGCACCGCCCTTGCGTCGCGCGGGCTTGGCGTAAACGCATGCGCGTCGGCATTCGGTCCGGCCAGCGTGGTGAGCTTGACGCGCTCGCCACCCACCACCTGCACCAGATCGCCCAGGATGCTGAAAGAAGCCACCACGGGAACCGGCTCGGCGGCTGTGACCAAGGCGGGTAAAAACCCATGGGCAGCCAGTGCTGCCAGGGCGAGAAATTTCAGGGTGTTGCGTTTCATCGTGCGCCTTGTGTACAAATTTAACCCACCCGGTGCGGGCGCTTGAGCACCTGGGGCAGCCAGCCGCCAGGCGAGACCAGCAAAGAAATGCCATACAACACCCCGGCACAGCCGATGATGGTGGGGCCGCTGGGCGTGTCGAGGTGATAGGACAGCAGCAGCCCGGCCACCCCGGCCACAGTTGCCTGGGCGCTGGCGTTGAGCAGTTGTGCGCTCAACGTGTCATGCCAGAGCCGGGCTGAAACCGCGGGCAGCATCATCAGGCCCACCGCCATCAGCGTCCCCAGCGTCTGAAAACCCGCCACCAGGTTGACCACCACCAGCATCAAAAAGCTTTGTTGCCAGATCCAGCCATGCCGGCCCCAATCGCGCCCGGCGGATGCCGCCAGAAACACCGGGTCGAAGCTCTCCAGCACCAGCCCGCGGTACAGCGCAGCCAGGGCGACCAGGCTGAGACTGGCCACGCTGGCCACCAGCAACAGACCCGCTGCATCGACTCCCAGCGCGCTGCCAAACAAAATATGCAACAGGTCGAGCTGGCTGCCCTGGCGCGAGATCAGCGTCACGCCCAGCGCCAGCGCCACCAGGTACATCGCTGCCAGACTGGCATCTTCCTTGAGCGCCGTGGCCCGGCTCACCACGCCGGCAATCGCCGCCACCAGCAGGCCCGCCGCCACGCCACCGAGTGCCATGGCCGGCAGCGACAAGCCAAACAGCATGAAACCCACGGCGACGCCGGGCAGCACGGCATGGCTCATCGCATCGCCCAGCAAACTCATGCGCCGCAGCGTCAAGAAAACGCCGAGTGGTGCGGCACTCACGGCGAGCGCCAGCGTGGCCACCAGCGCCCGGCGCATGAAGGCAAATTCGGCGAAGGGGCCAATCAGCCAATCCCATAGCGTCATCATGCGCTGGCCTCGTCAGTGTGGCATATGTCGGCGTTGTCGTCCCAGGCTTCGGCCAGGGCGCGGGCGCGCTGCAAATTGGGTTCGGTGAGCACCTGCGCGGTGTCGCCCCAGGCCACGAGTTCGCGTGCCAGCAGCACGGTTTGGCCGAAGTGAGCGCGCACTTGCGCGTCGTCATGCAGCACGGCGATCACCGTGCGGCCCTGGGCGTGCCACTGCTTGATCAAGGCCAGCAGGGCGGCGGTGGTGCGCGAGTCCATGGCGTTGAAGGGCTCGTCGAGCAGGATCAACTCGGCATCCTGCATCAGCAGGCGGGCAAACAGCGCGCGCTGGAATTGCCCGCTCGACAGCGACCCGACCGTGCGCTGCTCAAACCCCTCCAGCCCCACGGCATGAATGGCCGCATCGGCGCGCGCCAGCAGGTCAGCGCTGACGCCGCCCCAGGCACCCAATGCGCTCCAGCAGCCCAGCAAAACGCAGTCGCGCACCGGCATGGGAAAGCTGCGGTCGATTTCGGTCATTTGTGGCAGGTAAGCCATGCGCGCGCGCGGCGTGCTCACTTGAACGCGACCGCCTGACGCCTTGATCAGCCCCATGATGCTTTTCAGCAGCGTGCTTTTGCCCGAGCCGTTGGGGCCGATCACGGCGCTCAGCGAGCCGTTGGCAAACTGGCCGCTGATGTGGTGCAGCGCCGGGTGCTGGCGGTAGCTCACCGTCAGGTTGTCGATGCTTACCAAGTCACGACTCCCGAATTTGCCCACCACACGGCCAGCCAGAGCGCCAGCACCACGGGCAACACGGCCAGCACCCGCAACCAGGCGGGCCAGGCCAGCACGCTGCGTGCCGTGCTGGCTGGCGCAATGCGGTGCTCGCTGGCGTGCACAGCGTGTGCATGCTCAGGGCCGTGATCGTGCGCAGGGCTGTGGTCATGTGGCTCGGTGGAGGCGGGGTGCGTCATTTCAGTGGCTTCAAATTGTGGGGATTTGCGCTGCTAATGCAATTGAATTGCGTTATAGTTTATCGCAACTCAATTGCATTTATGCCACGCACCCCATTGTCACATCCGACCGATCCGATCGACGCCTTGCTGTCAGCCCATGGCCTGCGCCGCACCGGCGCGGCAAAACGCGTGCTGGGCTGGCTGCTGGCGCACCCGGACACCAGTTACACCCACGCCCAATTGCAAAGCGCCTTGCAGTCCGACAGCATGCCGGACGGGCCGGGCGAGGGCGCTGCCACGCTGGACCGCGTCACGCTCTACCGCCTGATCGACCGGCTGACTCAGGTGGGCTTGCTGCTGTGCCGGGTCGATGCCAATCGGGTGCGCCGCTACCAGGCCATGCCTGCCAGCGTGCATGCCTTGCCGCACTTCGAGTGCCAAAGCTGCCATCGTGACCAGCCCCTGCAGGGGGCGCTGCAAGGCAATACGCTCGACCTGGAGGTGGCCGCACAAAATGCCTTGCAAGCCCTCAAGGCACTGGGTTATCAGGGACTGAGCCTGGACCTGGCGGTGCGCGGCGTGTGCGCCGACTGCGCAACGGCTGCCACTGCCACCACAAGCAGGCACAAGGCAGTGTGACAGATGTGGTTTATCGGTTAGCGACTGGTTTAAGATTCCGATTGGTTGATATGCGTCAGATTCAACGATCAGGCAATGTTGCAAAGTCCGGTCTGGTATGTTTTTCAAATTTATGACCGGCTTTTTTAAGGATTAACAAAATGAAAGCACTACAAGATCTTTTTTCCACTGATTACGGCTTGATGAGCGTGGTGGTGATCGCGGTGATCGTGGTGGGCTTGGCTGTGGCCTATGGCGTGTTGAAGTCAAAAATGAATGAGAGCGCCAAAAGCGCCGGCAAGTGACAAGGGCATGTGAATAACCCTGTTTTTTCGGCGCTGCTCCCTGTCGTTTTATTGATTTCTGTTGGCATTGTTGCGGGTCGCGCCGGCTGGATCAGGGCCGAGGCCATCAAGGATTTGTCAAATCTGGTGTTCATGGTGCTGACACCAGCGCTGCTGTTTCGCACCATGAGCACGGTGCATGTCGAGCAACTCAACTTCAAGCCGGTGGCCATGTACTTTGTGGCGGCGCTGCTGCTGTTTGCAGCCATGCTGTTTTGGCAGGGCGTCAATCGGCGTGCCGCCGTGCTGGCGCTGGCCGTCACCTTCAGCAACACGGTGATGATCGGCATTCCGCTGATCGGCCTGGCCTATGGGCAAACTGGGCTGGTCACGCTGTTCACCCTCATTTCCGTGCATGCGCTGGTGTTGCTGACGCTGGCCACCGTGGTGCTGGAGATGGTTGCTGCCCGCGAGGAGCGCGCCAGCGGGCAGGGCGGGCAAAGGCACATGGCGCTCACGGTGCTGGCAGCGGTCAAAGGCGGCATCATCCACCCGGTGCCCCTGCCCATCATCGTCGGCCTGCTGTTTGCTCAAACCGGGCTGGTGTTGCCCGAAGTGGTTGACAAGCCCTTGCAATTGTTGGGCAGTGCCTTTGGCCCGGTGGCTTTGCTGCTGGTGGGCGTGACGCTGACGCAGGCGCAGGTGGGCACGAATCTGAAAAACGCGCTGGGCATCAGCCTGCTCAAAAACCTGGCCTTGCCCGGTCTGGTCGCCGCGCTGGGCCTGGGGCTGGGCATGTCGGGACTGCCCCTGACGGTGATGATCGTCACCGCGTCGCTGCCAACGGGGGCCAATGTGTTTTTGTTTGCTCAGCGTTACGAGGTGGCGCAAGACCTGGTGACCGCCAGCATGGCGGTGTCCACGGTGCTCGGTCTGGCCACCATCACGCTGGTGATGTCGCTGGTGGGCCTGCTGGGGTGATTTTGCTCAAATTGCGCGTGCGGCTGGCAGCAACATAAATACGCTGAGTCATGGGGCGTCCCATCCCATCCAATCCATGCATCCGGTCGCCCCTATTCGTGGGCAAGCTCAGTTTTGGTCAGAACCCAAATGCAGGCTGGCGGTAGATTCGCAAAGATCCACTTTACGCGCTTCCATTGAAATTCGGAGCCTACGGCAAATGGCTCGCGAAACCCATAAGTGAACTGGATGAACCGTGATTGCGGTGAAGCCAGGAGGAATCGCAAAACACTCTTGACGATGGAGTTTCTGATGCCGCCCGGCAAGGATCGGAACGGCAGGCTCGACACGACGGCGACAGACCCATGCGGGGGATACCTGTCCAAGGCAACGTCGGCGGAGCAGTTGTGGACGTGAACGCCTGGAAATTTCAACTTCAAATCATGGGCCAGCTTTTCCTGCAGTTCCACCGCATGAAAACTTCTGACCCCCACCAATCTGGATAGTGCGCGTGTGACTGCGCCCGTGCCCGCGCCCAACTCAAGAATGTGGTCAGCGTTGGTTGCCAAGCAGGCCAACTCAACACAAAGACGATAAGATGACGGAGCGATGGCGCCTCTGGTCCGAAAGCTTTTGGGAAGTCTGCCCAGGCTCAAAAGTTTTTCCATGAAGATAACGGTCTTGAAAGTTAGACGACCCACACAGGTCGCTCGGGTGAGATCATAAAAGTGAGAGCCTTCTCATTCAAGGCGCCTGTCAGTCTCACTGGAGCGGCATGCAAATATGTTTGATGATTCGAGTGGTTGATTTTGTTGACCTTCCCCTTGAACTTTTCTGCATTTCAGGTTCTGAATCAGGGAAGCGCTGGCAGTCTTCGAATGGGGACTGCTGACACGTTGCAATATAACCGAGTTGCGATGCCTGCCAAAAAACCGGCCTTCGAGCTGTCCATGAACGGCCATTGGGTTGCGGCAGAGGTGATCTGGCGAGCCGTTCAAATTGTCAACTGAAGCACCTTCCTTCGCCCATCATGGCGCCAATGCCTAATGAACAGACCGCGCTGGGCGACGTCGCTGGATGCGCCTGGCCCAGACGGTCAGCTTCGCCCAAGCCTGTGGCGACGCCAGAAAGGCGCTGACGCACACTTGGTCGCCCGCGATGCCAAAGCGCGCCATGTCGGCCAGTTCGGTCGGGCTTGCATGCTGTTGCAGCAGCGCCAGCGCCCGGTCGAGTTGACTAGTCACCTGCTGGCCAGTCAGTGAACGGGAAAGGCACGACTTCGCTGGCAAAACTGACAAAGTTGGCGATCTGGCTTTGGAAGCGGCCCAGGCTTTGACCAAAGGTTGCCAGGCGCGGGTTGGGGGCGTCGCTGGCCAGCGTGAAAATGAACTGGAGGATGGCCGTGAAAAACAGCACGGTGCCTGCGAGCTGATAGGCCAGGCCCATCAGGATCATCAGCAGCCCGCGCAGCCAGATATTGCGTTTTTCCAAACCGGTCGATGCATCCTGATCCATGGTGATTCCTTTCAACACGAGTTGCAGAGAGCGTGGCATTGTCTGCGACGTGCCGTTGAATACTGCCGCAAAGTCAGGTTTTTAGCGTGCCTGGCGTATCAGCAAGTCAACGGAACTCATCGGGGCCTCCAGTGGCGCGCGGTGGCGCCCGTACCGCCGTCACTTTAACGGGTGTCTGGACGCATGGCGTGGTTCTCGCTGGCGAAGCCAGAGACCGATTGCGGGTTTGGCTGGCCATGCAGCCAAGTCCTTGTTACTGCGCGCCGTATCCCAGCAGTTTTTGCACATCGAGAATCCGGATGTCGCGCCGGTCGATGGCGATGAACTGCTGAGCTTCGAGCTCATGCAGGACGCGAGAAAAATACTCCGGAGTGAGCGACAGGCGTGAGGCAATGGTGGCTTTGCTGGCGGGCAGCGAGACGGTTACCGTGTTTTTCCCGCTGGCAGGGGCCACCTCGACATCGCGCAGCAGGTAACCGATCAGGCGCTGCATGCCGTTGCGCAGCGCATAGCCTTCCACGTCCTGGACCAGGCCATGCAGCCGCCTTGAAACACCCGCCAGCATGTGCATGGCAAAGTGGGGGTCCTGCTCGATTTCGCTGACCACGCCGCGCTTGCTCACGTTCACCAGCACCGTGTCGGCGAGCGCCTGGGCACTGAGGATGTAGGGCTTGTTCAAAAACACCAGCGCCTCGGCAAAGCTTTGTCCGGGGCTGATGATCTCGATCACTTTTTCCTGCCCCGCCGGCGACACTACGAACAGCTTGACCTGGCCGCTGACCACAATGTGAAAGGCCTCGCAGGCCTGGCCCACGCTGAAGATCATCTCGCCCCTGGCGTAATTCTTGAGATCACTGCTTTGCGCGATGCGAAACAACTCATCGGGCGACAAGCCACTGAACAGCGGTGAACCCGCCAGAAAGCGCGGCATGTCAAAAAATTGCGGGGCCAGCGTCACGGCTATTCCAGCATGATGGCGTTGCCGGAGGTGTCAAAGGCGACCATGTTGTCAAGTGCGCCAAGTTTGACGGACTCCACCATGCGTTCCAGCGTTTGCTCAACGTCGCTGCTGCTCGGCGGCGTGTTGTTGGCGCCCGACAGCGAGGCCACAAACACCACATGCCATTGGCTTTGAAACTGGCCGGATTCGAGCTTGAGAGCCGCAAAACTCTGGATTTCGTCGGGTGCCTTGTCGGCGTACATGGCCGGCACCAGGGCGCCGCCGTGACCGGCTTCAAATTCCTGGCGTTGTTGCGGCGTGCAGTCGTCAGGCAATTCTGCGCTGGTGAACACCATCAGCAGGCGTTGCGGTTGTGCCTGCTGGCGCGCGGCCTGCAGCAGATCGTCAAAATTGGCAATGTTAATGGTCATGGTGTGGATTGGGTGTTGTAAGCGGAATCGATCTCGTTGAACAGGGGTTCGGACAAATGCTCAACATAGGGGCCGTGGCCGCTGTGGGAGGCGACGGAGGCCGGAATAAATTGTCCGCTATGGACATCGAAGACATGGATTTCGCCGTCTTCAATGACATAGTGCCAGCCATGCAGGGTCATCAGGCCGGCTTCAACCTGGGTGCGCACCATGGGGTAGCCCATGAGCCGCTCCAGTTGCAGCACCACCGCCCGCTGCTCGGTGCGGCGCAAGGCCTCCTCGGTCACCTGCACCGGCAGCACGGCCTCACGTCCCAGCTCCAGCCAGGCGATCAGGTTTTTAGCCTGGGGATTCACCTCTTCGTAGAGCGCCCGAATGCCACCGCAGTGGCTGTGGCCGCAAACAATGATGCGCGACACCTTGAGGTTGAGCACGGCAAATTCAATGGCGGCCGAGGTGCCATGGAAACCGGCCGAGCCGTCATAAGGCGGCACAAAGGCGCCGACATTGCGCACCAGAAAAAGTTCGCCCGGGCCCATGCCGGTGAGCATGTAGGGCACCAGGCGCGAGTCCGAGCAGCCGATGAAAAGAATGGTGGGGTGCTGACCCTCCGCAATCAGGGTCTGGAACTGCTCCTGCACACCCGGAAAGGTGTGGTCGTGAAAGCGCCGGATGCGCGCCAGCAATTCATCAGGCACTGCAGCAGAGGGCATCTTTGAAAGACCTATTGCACCAGCGGTGTGTCGGCGGCTTCCAGATCCACGCCATGGACGGTCGCCTGGCCAGCCACCAGGCTCAGGTACTGGCGCAGGGCGGTCACGTAGGTCTGCTGTTTCAGCGTCATGCGCACCGCGCCGTGCACCGACTCGAACGGCTGGGCCACGCCGGCTTCGCGCCCCAGGACTTCGACCACATGCAGGCCGAAACGGCTGTGCACGAGGCGTGGCAGCACGCCCACTTCGGCGTGGCCGAACAGCTCCTTGGCGAACTCGGGTGCGCAGTCGGTCGTGGTCAACCAACCCAGCTGGCCGCCCTCGGCGCCGCTGGGGCAGTTGGACAGCGTCTTGGCGGCCTTGGAAAAAGCGTCGTCGGTGTTGGCGCTGTCAAAGCAGCGCACATTGAGCAGCGTGCCCTCGGCCTGCTTGCGCAGCGCGTTCAGGTCCACCCCTGGCGTGACCGCAAACAGGATGTGGCGCACATGGACACGCTCACCGGTGGTGTAGTGGCTCGCCTGGTTGGCCGCGTGGTGGCGGCGGCAGGCTTCCTCGGATGGCTCCGGAACCAGCAGTTCCTGTTCCAGCAGGGTCTCGATGGCGACGGATGCCGCCTCGCTGGCAACACCGTCGGTGCTGGCGGCATCATTGGCGTTCAGCAGGCCTTTTTGAATGGCTGTTTGACGCAGCAATTCGGCGTAGGCGCGCTGGCGCAACTCGTCTGCCGTCAAGGCATCACCTGCGTTGTGCAGCGCAACGCCATTGATGCTCGCCACGGTGGTTTCGGTCGGGTGGGCTGTTTTCATGGTTGTCACCTTAAACACCAGCGCCGGGCTGGCGCGGCTGATTCTGGCCGGCAGGCACATTCAGGCGCCGGGCCCGCACCACCTGGTAGGGGCGCATCAGGTAGCTCACCGAGGCAAAGCCGCTCCAGACGTGCACCAGGCGGGTGAACGGGAAGATGAAGAAGATGGTCATGCCCAGGAACATATGCGTCTTGAAGATGAAACCCGCATCCGCCAGCAAGGCAACGGCACCCGGCTGGAAGGTCACGATGGCCTGCGCCCAGCCGGCCAGTTTCATCATCATGCTGCCGTCCAGGTGTTGACCCGACAGCGGCACGGTGGCCAGACCCAGCGCCAGTTGCAGCCACAGCAGAACCAGCAGCACGATGTCGCTGGTTTTGGAGTTGATGCGGATGCGTGGCTCGGTGAGGCGGCGGTGCAGCAGAATGGTGACACCGATAAAGCCCAGCAAGCCGGCAATGCCGCCGCTGATCATGGCCATGAGCTGCTTGTCGCCGGCACTGATGAAGTTCTCATAGACAAAGTGCGGTGTCAGCATGCCGAAGGTGTGGCCAAAGAACAGGAACAGCACACCAATGTGGAACAGGTTGCTGCCCCAGCGCAGTTGCCCCATTTTCAGCATTTGCGACGAGTCGCTTTTCCAGGTGTACTGGTCGCGGTCGAAGCGCATCAGGCTGCCGAGCAGGAAGACGGCGAAGGCGATGTAGGGGTAGACGCCGAACAGGAGGTAATCAAGGGTGTTCATAGTGGGACTCCAGCAGTTGCGGCCGCGCTTTGACGGGTTTTTGCCGCATCGGTTTTAACAAAATGAATGGGTTGGGGTTGATCCGGCTTGGTCTGTCCCTTGACGGAGCAGCCATCAAACACCACCGGTTCTTCCCAGGTGGTGTCGAGCGGCTCATCGGCCACGATCTTCACCGGGTGGGCTTTCTCACCGCTGAGCTCCAGCAGCGCCCCCAGCACACTGGCGTAAGGGCTTTTGCGCTGTTGCAGGGCGTTGAAAATGGCATTGAAGATGTGCGCCATCTCGCCCAGAAAGGCGCGTGCCTCCTTGGGGGGTTGGGTCGAGACAAATTCAAGCACCACCGGCAGGTAGTCCGGCATTTCGTCGGGGCCGAGAAACAGGCCGGCTTTTTCGTAGGTTTGCGTCAGGTCGATCATGGCCGGGCCACGGTCGCGCGAGTCGCCGTGCACATGTTCGAACAGGTGCAGGGAGGTGGCGCGGCCGCGGTCAAAGACCTCGACGTACTCGGCCTCGTTGTCGAGCGCATTGCCGCTCTCCAGGCTGCTGGTGAGCGCGTTGAGTTCTTCCAGGCGCGCGCCGGTGATGGCTTTCTCGGTCAGCAGGACCTGGCGCATGTCGTTCAGATCAGCGCGCAGCTGCGCATCCGGGTAGGACAGCAGCCGAGCCAGAACGCGCAGGCTCAGGGATGCGGGTGTTGGGTTGGAAAACATACTCATGATCAGACCTCCGCCTGGATAGGAATGGTGCGCCGCTTGCTGCCACCAAACAGGCTCGCTTCGCTGGCGCCATCCGAGCAGCCGTTGCCAAACGAGAAGCCGCAGCCACCGCGCACGTCAAAGGTGTTCTCGGCGTATTCGCGGTGCGTGCTGGGGATGACAAAGCGGTCCTCGTAGTTGGCAATGGCCATCACCTGGTACATCTCCTCGACCTCCAGCACGCTCATCTGCACCTGCTCCAACGCCGCCATATTGGGTTTGCCGTCGACATGTTTGCCGCGCTGGTAGGCGCGCATGGCGAGCATGCGCTCCAGCGCCCGCTCGACCGGGAAGGTGTCGCCCGCGGTGAGCAGATTGGCCAGGTACTTGACCGGAATGCGCAGCTGCTTGACATCGGGGATTTCACCGTTGATGCCAATGTTGCCGGCGTTGGCCGCGGCGCTGATCGGAGACAGCGGTGGCACATACCAGACCATCGGCAGCGTGCGGTACTCGGGGTGCAAGGGCAGGGCGACCTTCCATTCGACGGCCATCTTGTAAACCGGGCTGTTGCGGGCGGCTTCCATCCACTTGTCGGGAATGCCGTCGATGCGGGCCTGCTCGATGACTTTCGGGTCATTGGGGTCGAGGAAGATGTCGAGCTGGGCCTGGTACAGGTCGCGGTCATGCTCCACGCTCGCGGCCTCCTGGATGCGGTCGGCATCGTACAGCAGCACGCCCAGGTAACGAATGCGCCCAACACAGGTCTCGGAGCACACCGTGGGCTGGCCGGCTTCGATGCGCGGGTAGCAGAAGATGCACTTTTCGGCCTTGCCCGATTTCCAGTTGTAGTAAATCTTTTTGTAAGGGCAGCCACTGATGCACATGCGCCAGCCGCGGCATTTGTCCTGGTCGATCAGCACAATGCCGTCTTCCTCGCGCTTGTAAATGCTGCCTGACGGGCAGGATGCCACACAGGCCGGGTTCAGGCAGTGCTCGCACAGGCGCGGCAGGTACATCATGAAGGTGTTTTCGAACTGGCCGTAGATGTCCTTCTGGATGTCGTCGAAGTTCTTGTCCTTGCTGCGCTTGGAGAACTCGCCACCCAGAATTTCTTCCCAGTTCGGACCCCACTCGATTTTTTCCATGCGCTGGCCGGTGATCAGGCTGCGCGGGCGGGCCGTTGGCACGTTGTTGCCGGCAGGTGCGCTTTGCAGGTGCGCGTAGTCAAAAGTGAAGGGCTCGTAATAGTCGTCGATTTGCGGCAGGTTCGGGTTGGCGAAGATGCGCATGAGCAGCTTCCACTTGGCGCCCTGGCGCGGCTCGATCTTGCCGTCGGCCTTGCGGATCCAGCCACCGTTCCACTTGTCCTGGTTTTCCCATTCTTTGGGGTAGCCAATGCCGGGTTTGGTCTCGACGTTGTTGAACCAGGCGTACTCCATGCCGGGGCGGCTGGTCCAGACGTTTTTGCAGGTGACAGAGCAAGTGTGGCAACCAATGCATTTGTCCAGGTTGAGCACCATGCCGATTTGTGCGCGAATTTTCATCAGTGTTCTCCTTAAGCGTGGGTGGCTGTGGTTGATGTGGCCGAGCCTTCGTCGTCCAGCCAGTCCACCTTGTTCATCTTGCGCAGCACCACAAATTCGTCGCGGTTGGTGCCGATGGTTCCGTAGTAGTTGAAGCCGTAGCTGAACTGGGCATAGCCGCCAATCATGTGGGTGGGCTTGAGCACAATGCGGGTCACCGAGTTGTGGATGCCGCCACGGCCACCCGTGATCTCCGAGCCCGGCTGGTTCACCAGCTTTTCCTGCGCGTGGTACATCAGGCACATGCCGTTGCGCACGCGCTGACTGACCACCGCACGGGCGGTCAGCGCACCGTTGAGGTTGAAGAGCTCAATCCAGTCGTTGTCTTCAATGCCGGCGGCTTTGGCGTCGTCCTCGCTGATCCAGACGATCGGGCCGCCCCGGCTCAGGGTCAGCATGTGCAGGTTGTCGCTGTAGGTGCTGTGAATGCCCCATTTCTGGTGCGGCGTGATGAAGTTCAGCGCAATCTCTTTGTTGCCATTGGGCTTGCGGTCCTGAATGGCGTTGGTGGTCTTCAGGTCCACCGGTGGCCGGTAGCTGGAGAAACCCTCGCCAAACGCCGTCATCCACGGGTGATCCATGTAGAACTGCTGACGGCCGGTGAGGGTGCGCCATGGGATCATCTCGTGCACGTTGGTGTAACCGGCGTTGTACGACACGGTCTCGCTCTCAATGCCGCTCCAGGTGGGGCTGGAGATGATCTTGCGTGGCTGCGCCTGTATGTCGCGGAAACGAATCTTTTCGTCCTCGCGGTGGATCGCCAGGTGGGTGTGGTCGAGGCCGGTTTGTTTGCCCAGGGCTTCCCAGGCTTTGACCGCCACATGGCCATTGGTTTCGGGTGCGAATTGCAGGATGACTTCACAGGCATCGATGTCGCTCTCGATCTTGGGCATGCCGCAGGTCACGCCGGCATCGGTGGTCAAGCCATTGAGCTGACCCAACTGGGTCACTTCAATCTTGGTGTCCCAGTTGATGCCCTTGCCGCCGTTGCCAACCTTGCTCATCAGCGGGCCAACAGCCGTAAATCGCTTGTAGACGTTGGGGTAGTCGCGTTCAACGACCGCAAAGCTGGGGGCGGTCTTGCCGGGGATCAGGTCGATCTCGCCCTTCTTCCATTCCTGCACGCCGAAGGGTTGTGCCATTTCGGCCGGGGTGTCGTGCATGATCGGTGTCAGCACCATGTCGCGCTCCACACCCAGATGACCAACGCAGATTTCGCTGAACTTCTTGGCAAAGCCCTTGTAGATTTCCCAGTCGCTGCGCGACTGCCAGGCCGGGTCCACCGCCGTGCTCAAGGGGTGGATGAACGGGTGCATGTCGCTGGTGTTCATGTCGTTCTTTTCGTACCAGGTGGCCGTGGGCAACACGATGTCCGAATAGAGGCAGGTGGTGCTCATGCGGAAGTCCAGCGTGACCACCAGGTCGAGCTTGCCCTCGGGGGCTTTGTCGTGCCAGACCACTTCCTTGGGGCGTGCCTCGTCCAGGCCCAGGTCTTTGCCTTGCACGCCGTGCTTGGTGCCAAGCAGGTGCTTCAAAAAGTACTCGTGCCCTTTGCCGCTGGAGCCCAGGATGTTGGAGCGCCAGACAAACATGTTGCGCGGCCAGTTGTTGGGGTGGTCGGGGTCTTCGCAGCTCATGGTCTGGCTGCCGTCTTTCAAGCCCTTGATCAGGTAATCCTTGGGCTCCATGTTGGCCGCAGTCGCCGCGCGAACCACCTCAAGCGGGTTCGTCTTGAGCTGCGGGGCGCTGGGCAGCCAGCCCATGCGTTCGGCGCGGACGTTGTAGTCGATCATGCTGCCGCCAAACTTGTCCTTGTCAGCCAAAGGCGACAGGATTTCGTCCACGCCCACGGTTTCATAGCGCCACTGGTCGGTGTGGGCGTAGAAAAAGCTGGTGCCGTTCATCTGCCGGGGCGGACGAATCCAGTCCAGCGCGAAGGCCAGCGCCGTCCAGCCGGTTTGCGGGCGCAGTTTTTCCTGGCCCACATAGTGCGCCCAGCCGCCTCCCGACTGGCCGATACAGCCGCACATCATCAGCATGTTGATCACGCCGCGGTAGTTCATGTCGGCATGGAACCAGTGGTTCATGGCCGCGCCAATGATCACCATCGACCTGCCGTGCGTCTTGTCGGCGTTGTCGGCAAACTGGCGCGCCACGGTGATGAGCTGCTCGCGCGGTGTGCCGGTGATGCGCTCTTGCCAGGCCGGGGTGTAAGGGGTGTCGTCGTTGAAGTCCTTGGCGGCCATTTCACCAGGCAAGCCACGCGCCACGCCGTAGTTGGCCACTTGCAGGTCAAACACGGTGGCCACCAGGGCTTCTCGCTTGTCGCCTTCCTTGCCCAGCGCGATGCGTTGCACCGGCACGGTGCGCACCAGCACATTGTTGGCCGCGTCGCCTGACGCATTGTTGGGGAAGTGCTCGGACACGATGCCGCCGAAGTACGGGAAACCGACCTTGGCAGTTTCGGCGCTGGCTTCTTCACCTTCCATCACCGTGAGTTTGAGCTTGACCTCGGTGCCATGGCGGGCTTCCTTGGCTTCGAGGTTCCACTGGCCTTGGTCAGCACGACCATCGGCACCCCAGCGGAAACCAATCGCGCCGTTGGGCAATACCACTTTGCCGCTCATGTCGAGCGCGACGGTTTTCCACTCGGGGTTGTTGGCCGCGCCGAGCTTGCCGTTGAAGTCGGAGGCGCGCACATAGCGGTCGGGCACCATGACGGTTTCACCGCTGGGCAGCACCTTTTCTTTCAGCATGACCAGCATGGGCATGTCGGTGTAACGGCGCACGTAGTTGTCAAAGTATTCGCTGCGCGGCTTGCCGCCATCCGGGAAATAGAACTCTTTCAGGATGACGTGGCCCATGGCCATGGCGACAGCCGCATCAGTACCTTGTTTTGGCTTCATCCAGATGTCCGACAGCTTGGCCACTTCAGAGTAATCCGGCGTGACCGCCACGGTTTTGGTGCCCTTGTAGCGCACTTCGGTGAAGAAGTGGGCATCGGGTGTGCGTGTTTGCGGCACGTTGGAGCCCCAGGCAATGATGTACGACGAGTTGTACCAGTCGGCCGATTCAGGCACGTCGGTTTGCTCACCCCAGATCTGCGGACTGGCCGGTGGCAGGTCGCAGTACCAGTCGTAGAAGCTGATCGGCACGCCGCCAATCAGACCCAGGTAGCGGCTGCCTGCGGCATACGACACCATCGACATGGCGGGAATCGGTGAGAAACCGATGATGCGGTCCGGTCCATATTGCTTGATGGTGAAGACGTTGGCTGCAGCCACCATCTCGTTGACCTCGTCCCAGCTGGAACGCACAAAGCCGCCCATGCCGCGCTGTGCCTGGTAGCTTTTGCGCTTGGTATCGTCCAGGGCAATCGATGCCCAGGCTTCAACCGGAGCCTGGGTTTGGCGTGCCTCGCGCCAGAGCTTGAGCAAGCCGCCACGCACCATCGGGTACTTGACACGGTTGGCGCTGTACAAATACCAGCTGTAGCTGGCGCCGCGAGCGCAGCCACGCGGCTCGTGGTTGGGCATGTCCCAGCGTGTGCGCGGGTAATCGGTTTGCTGGGTTTCCCAGGTCACGATGCCGCCCTTGACGTAAATCTTCCAGGAGCAGGAGCCCGTGCAGTTCACGCCGTGGGTCGAGCGCACGATCTTGTCGTGGGCCCAACGGTCGCGGTAAGCGTCTTCCCAGGTGCGGTCTTCACCCGTGGTGACACCGTGCTCCCCAGAGAAGGCTTCTTTGGGTTGCGAGAAATAAGTGAGTCGATCAAGAAAGTGGCTCATGGTTTACCTCTGTAAAAATTGATTTGAAAACTTCTTGTTGTCGTGGCAGAGAGGCGTGGATTACCGCGCTGCGCTCGCCATGACGGCCGAACAGGTCATGGGTTTTTGATCTCCGACCCACTGCGCAAATAAAACCACCAGTTCAGCACCAGGCACAGGGCGTAGAAGATGGCGAAGCCGTACATGGCGATCTGCGGTGTGCCGGCCTTGATCTGGGCACCAATCACCACCGGGGCAATAAAGGCGCCGTAAGCGGCCACGGCTGATGTCCAACCCAGGACCGGACCGGCTTGCTGGCGGTCAAAAATCACGCCAATCGTGCGGAAGGTGGAGCCATTGCCGATGCCGCTGGCGGCAAACAGCAGCACAAACAGCCACATGAAGGTCGAGAAATACTGCTCTGGCGTGGCCGAGCCGTAGGCTTGCATCATCACGTAGCCGACACCTACAGAGGCGCCCACCATGATCGCCGAGATCACCTGGGTCACGATGGAGCCGCCCAGCTTGTCAGAAATCCACCCACCCACCGGTCGAATCAGGGCACC
>JAABQI010000099.1 GCA_011391545.1 Rhodoferax sp. | reverse complement strand
GTGCGCCATGCCGCGCTGCCCTGGCCGGGCGGCGAGCGTGAACTGGGCGAACTGGTGGGGCGTCTGCAGAGCACGCCGATCGACCTGACGCGCCCGCCCTGGGAGTGCACCATCATCGAAGGGCTAGAAGGCAACCGCTTTGCGCTGTTCATCAAGATGCACCACTCGCTGATCGATGGTGTCTCGGGCGTGAAACTGTTGCAGCGCGCCATGGCTTCGACGGCCGCCGCCAGCCTGGAGCTGCCGCCGTTCTGGGCCTCAGGCCACGCGCCACGCGCCAGCCAGGCCGCGCGCCACCCCGAGGCGCTGATGCCCACGGTGACCCATGCGGTGGCCGGCGCCATGCAGGAAATCACCATGCAGGCGAAGACCGTGCCGCAGCTCATTACCGCCTTTGGCAAGATCGCCAAAAGCGCCATGGCGCCGGGTGGCGATGGCATGGTGGTGCCGTTCAGCGCGCCGATCTCCGTGCTGAACGGCCGGGTGCGCGAAAAGCGCCGCTTTGCCACGCAGCGTTTTGCCATGGATCGTCTGCGCGCCGTGGCGGGCGCTGCGGGCTGCACGCTCAACGATGTGGTGCTGGCGATCTGCGGCGGGGCCTTGCGCCGCTTCCTGGACGAGCGCAAGGCGCTGCCGGGCAAGTCGCTGACGGCGGGCATTCCGGTGTCGGTTCGGCCCAAGGACGACGACGGCGCGGGCAACGCCATCAGCTTCATCATCTCCACGCTGGGCACCGACATCGCCGACCCGGTCGCGCGGCTCGACGCCATCCGCGCCTCGGTCAAGCACGCCAAGGAGCATGTGCAGAGCCTGCCGCGCCAGGCCATGATGCAGTACACCGTGCTGCTGATGGCGCCCACCATCCTCACGCTGCTCACCGGCGTCGGCGGGCGCACACGGCCGATGTTCAACATCACCATCTCCAACGTGCCCGGGCCGGAGAAGCCGCTGTATTTCCGCGGCGCCGAGCTGCTGGCCACCTACCCGGCCTCCATCGTCACGCACGGGCAGGCGGTCAACATCACCTGCCAGAGCTATGCCGGCTTCATGAACTTCGGCTACACCGGCTGCCATTCGTCCGTGCCCAGCATGCAGCGCCTGGCGGTGTACACCGGCGAGGCCTTGCACGAGCTGGAAGACGCGGTGTTGCCCAAGGCCATCGCTGCGGGCAAGGCGACGCGCAAGAAGCCCGCGCCGGCCGAGGCCGTGCCAGAGGGCAAGCCGGCGGTGCGTAAACCGGCGGGCCGCAAGCCGGTGGCCCGCAAGGCGGCACCGAAGGCTCAGCCCGCATCCGCGCCGAAGCCGGCGGCCCGGCGCAAGGCCAAGGCTGCGGCGGTGCCTGCCAAGGCAGCTGCCTGAGTTTCAGGGCGCCCCGGCAAAAAGCCGCAGGCCTCTTCGGAGCTGCGGCTTTTTCTGATTCCGGCAGGGCCCGGTCGCCACGACCTTGAAACGATTCAGTCGCGCTCGCGCTTCCTGCCGTTTCCGTCCCTGCCGCCTTTGTTGCCCTCTTTCCCGCCCTTGATGTCGTGCTTGTTGCCGCTGCGGTGGCACTCCACGCAGTTGTCGAACTGGCGGATGCCCTCTTCAACGTGCTCGCGACGGATGTTGTCCGGCGTGTGCTCGTGGCACCCATAACAGGTGTAGCGGCTGTAGTCATTGCGCACATGGCAGGTCACGCAGGCCGCAGTGTGGTCGCGGTCCAGCACAAAGTACTTGGCGTGGTCAAAAGTGGCTGGCGTCCATTTCTGCTGGGTGTGGCATTGCCCGCAGTTGCCGGTGATCTGTTTGTGCAGGGCGTCGGTGGGTGCCTTGTGGCAGTTCTGGCACTGGTTGCTGGTTTCCTTCTTCAGCAGCGCGTGGTCGAAATAGCCTTTCAGGTGATAGCGCTTCACCCCCGCGTGGTCGCTGTGGCAGGCCACACAGTCCTGGCTGATGAGTTCCTGATGGAACGGTGTGGACGTGAGCGGTTTGGCCACCGGCGCGCCCTTGGTCGTCAGACGCCCGATATCGGCCGGCTTGTGGCAGCTCACGCATTTGGACGAAGCAACGCCGGTGAAGGACACATGGCAGGCAAAGCAGTCCGTATCAAGCTGCTTGTGACCCGGGATCAGCTTGCCCGGGCCAACCATCAGATGCGGATAGGCAAAGGTCAGCACGGCCAGAATGACCAGGTTGATGGCCAGAATGATCTTGAGAGTCCGGCTCATTTCCACCCCCAGAACAAGAAGATGCTGAAGATGTGGCCCAGGGCGAGAGCCGCAAACACGATGAAGATCGGGATGTGAACCTTGCGCCATTGCGCCATGGCGCCCAGCGCCACTGAATCCCAGAACACCGCTTGCTCAACCTCGGTCTTGGACAGGCCACGCAGCTGGAACCGTTCCCGCTCGCCCTGCACATGCTGGCGCGACTGGTTCAGCAGCATCTTGCCCACCATGCCGCTGATCACGTTCACCCCCATGGCCACGGTCGCCAGCCAGGGCAGGAGGGCGTTGAAGTGGATGCCGGCATGGATCAGCACCATCAGGGAGCCCAGCCAGGTGCCAAACTCATGCAGTTTCAGCAGCGACTTGGGGTTGCCCGAAGTCACCCACTTGCGCTTGCGCGCCGAGTAGTAGAGCGAGCCGATGATCAGCAGCGTGCCGGGTATGCCCAGGTAGCGCCCGACCCAGACCAGGTTCAGGCGGTGCAGCAGATAGTCGCCGGCCAGCGTGGCCGCGGCGAGCAGCCCGAGCAACAGGGTGAAGGGCAGCACATGTTCGCGCCAGAGTGAGCTTTTCATTTACGCCTCCAGGGTGACAGCCGTCTTGGGGGTGCACACGCAGAGCAGGCAACTGCCCGGCTCCGGATCAAAATCCGGCGCCTGGGTGTAGGCCACCTCGCCCGAGCGGATGCTGGTCTGGCAACTGCCGCAGCCACCCGCGCGGCAGCCCGAACTGACCGCAATGCCATGGCCTTCGGCAAAGTCCAGCAACGAGCCCATGCCGGGCTTCCAGGTTTCCTGCTTGCCTGACCTGGCAAAGGTCACCACGACAGCCGCGCCGGCGTCGTCGCCCCGGGTGGTGGCCCGCGCGGCGGGGGCTGCGTTCTTGCGCGGTATGGATGCCGGGCCAAACGCCTCGAAGTGGATCCGCGCGTCCGGCACCCCCCAGTCCTCCAGCGCGGGCACCAGGCTTTGCAGCATGGGTGTGGGGCCGCAGAGGTAATAGTGGTAGGGCTTGAGCGGCAACAGACGGCGCAGCAGGGCCACATCCACCCGGTTGTGGTGACCGTGAATGGACGCCGACCGGAGCCCGGCCAGGTCGTCCATGTGCGGGTCGCTCAGGCACAGATGCAGGTGAAAGTTCGGATGTTGCGCAGCCATCTCGGTCAGATGCTTATGCATCACCAGCTCGGCCCGGTTGCGCACGCCGTAGAACAGCCACACCTCGCGCCCTGGCTGTGCCACCAGGCACCCGTTCAGCATGCTCAACATGGGCGTGATGCCAACGCCGCCGCCAATCAGCACCACCGGTGCGTCGCTGTGGTCGATATGGAAATGGCCGCCAGGCGCGCGCACCTTCAGCGTGCTGCCCACCTCGACATGGTCGTGGAAATAGTTCGACGACACGCCCGCCGGATGGGCGCTGCCAGCGGGCGAGGGTGCGCGTTTGACGGAGATGCGGTAGCGCTCGTGCTGCGGTGCGTCGGACAGGGAATAGCAGCGGATGACAGTTTGCGTGCCGCCCGCGGGGGCGGGGATGTCAAGCTGAAAGGTGAGGAACTGGCCCGGCAGAAAGGGTGGGAGCGGCTTCCCGTCCCCGGGCACGAGATAAAACGAACAGACCTGCCCGGCCGGGTCTTCCAGCACCTTGCGCTCGACGTGAAAGCTGCGGTACCCCGGCCATGCGGCTACGGCGGTTTGCGCCATCTCGGGGGCGGCGGCGGGGTCCACGGCAATATCGAACTCCGCAGCCACCGTGCGCAGCGCCTGAAAAGCCTGCCAGTGGCGCCAGAACCCAAGGCACAGGTAGGCGGCAATTTGAAGCAGGACACCGCCGACGATCCAGAGCAGCAGGTGGAGGGATGTCATAGATGGATGGAAGCTTATGCAGCCAGCCTTAAGGTTTGATTAACAGGGGCGTCGGACCCCTGCGGCTCGGTGCTGCATTGGCCGGTCTCGAAGTTATTGCGATCGCCGTGCGTCGTCAGTTCGCTCGCGCACCAAGGCACCTTTCTCAGGCGGCTCCTGGAGCCGAAACGAAGGCTCAAATGTGCAGCGCTGCCAGCGCACCGACGACCAGGCCTGCGCCGCCGGCGACGAACATCGCCCATTCCAGCCACTTTTTCTTGGTGAGCAGAGCGATCGCTGCCATGGCGATGGAGACCTGCAGCACGGTGGTGGACTGGGCCCAGCGGTGGTGCTGGTGCATCTGCTCGTCGCTCTGTTTGTCCCAGGCCGTGGCCTCAAGCTCGAGCTTGTCGGCCACGAGCTTGATCTCGTTCTTTTCCTTCTCGTAGCGATCCACCTTGGCCTGGTACTTGGCTTTCTCCGGCTCGCCGGCCGCCAAGTCGCGCGCCAGTTCGGCCAGCGACTGCTTGGTACTCTTGGACTGGAAGTAATTCCACTGGTTCGACGCTTCCGTCTTCTTGATGGCGGCGTTGTTCTTGTA
>JAABQI010000098.1 GCA_011391545.1 Rhodoferax sp. | reverse complement strand
AAGGGCAACATTTACAAAGCCGTGGTGACGCGCGTCGAGCCGTCATTGGAGGCCTGCTTTGTCGATTACGGCGAAGAACGCCATGGCTTTTTGCCGTTCAAGGAAATCTCCAAGCAGTATTTCCAGCCAGGTGTCAGCGCCAGCCAGGCGCGCATCCAGGACGCCATCAGGGAAGGCCAGGAACTGCTGGTTCAGGTCGAAAAAGAGGAGCGCGGCAACAAGGGCGCGGCGCTCACCACCTTCGTCTCGCTGGCCGGCCGCTATGTGGTCCTGATGCCCAACAACCCGCGTGGCGGTGGTGTTTCGCGCCGAATCGAAGGCGAGGACCGCGCCGAGCTCAAGGAAGCCCTCGACCAGCTCGAATACCCCAACGGCATGAGCATCATTGCGCGCACCGCCGGCATTGGCCGCGCCGCGCCGGAACTGCAATGGGACCTGAACTACCTGCTCAAACTGTGGGCCGCCATTGACGGCGCTGCCAAGGGCGGCAAGGGCGCGTTCCTGATTTACCAGGAATCCAGCCTGGTGATTCGTGCCATTCGCGACTACTTCAACCACGACATCGGCGACATCCTGATCGACACCGACGATGTCTATGACCAGGCCCAGCAGTTCATGGCGCACGTCATGCCCGAGCATGCGGCCCGCGTCAAGCGCTACCGCGACGATGCCCCGTTGTTCAGCCGTTTCCAGATCGAGCACCAGATCGAGTCGGCCTACGCCCGCACGGTCACGCTGCCCAGCGGCGGTGCCATCGTCATCGACCACACCGAAGCCTTGGTGTCTGTCGATGTGAACTCGGCGCGCGCCATCAAGGGCGGTGACATCGAGGAAACCGCCACCCGCACCAACCTGGAAGCCGCTGACGAAGTGGCGCGCCAGGCGCGGCTGCGCGACCTCGGCGGCCTGATCGTGATCGACTTCATCGACATGGAAGAAAGCCGCAACCGCCGCGATGTGGAAAGCCGCCTGCGCGAAGCCCTGCGGCAAGACCGCGCCCGCGTGCAGTTCGGCACCATCAGCAAATTCGGCCTGATGGAAATGAGCCGCCAGCGGCTGCGCCCGGCACTCAGCGAAGGTGCCTCCATTCCCTGCCCGCGCTGCGGCGGTTCGGGCCACATCCGCGACACCGAATCGAGCGCGCTGCAAATCCTGCGCATCATCCAGGAAGAGTCCCTGAAAGACAGCACAGCGTCCGTGTTGTGCCAGGTGCCGGTTGAGGTCGCGTCTTTCCTGCTCAATGAAAAGCGCACCGAGATCGCCAAGATCGAGCTCAAGCAGCGCATCAACGTGATCATGGTGCCCAACAAGTCACTGGAAACGCCCAACTACCGGCTGGAACGCCTGAAGCACGACGACCCGCGCCTGGACAACATCGAGGCCAGCTACAAGATGGCCGACGAGATCGAAGAGGCAACTGCCGTCACGCGACGCTCACAAGAGCCCACCAACCGGCAAACCCCGGTGATCAAGGGCGTGTTGCCCGATGTGCCGGCACCCGTGGCCCCGGCCAAGCCAGAACCCGTCAAACCGGCCCCAGCCGTGCACGCCGCCAAACCGGTGGCAGCGGCACCTGTCGTGGTTGAAACAGGCTTTTTTGGCTGGCTTAAAAACCTGTTTGGCACCCCAGCCACGCCAGAGACGCCAGCCGCACCGGTGACGGTCAAAGATGAAACCCGGGCACCGCGCGAGGCTCGCCCGGGCCGGGAAGGCGCGCGCCGCCCGGAAGGCCGAGGCGAAAGCCGACCGGAAGGACGCGGCCCACGCCCTGAAGGCCGGGACGGCCGCTCGGGTCGCGGCGAAGGCCGAGGTGACGGTCGCAGCGGCAATCGTCGCCCGGATCGCAACAGCGCCGGCAAAGACAGGTCAGAGCAGCAAAGCCCGTTTGACGCCGGCAATGCAAGCCCTGACAACCTGGCCGCGGCCAACCTGCAGGAGGCAACGGGACGCGCAGAACAGCGCCCCGAACGCGGTGGCCGCAATGCGGAGCGTGGCGACCGCCCGCCCCGCAGCGAGCGCGGCGGCCGCAATGAACGGCGCCCGGAACGCGCACCCCGCCCGGAGGAAGAACTTCGCACCGATGAGAGCGGCGCCAACCTGGCAACGGGCAGCGCAGAAGGCTCCGCCGCCATCGGCGATCAGGTCGGCGCGGAGAACACACCCCGAGAAGAAGGCAATGGCCAGAGGGAAAAACGCTCGCGTGACCGCTATGGCCGTGACCGTAAACCACGCGCCGACCGGGCTGAGCGCAGCGAGTCGACCAATCTGCCAGGCCAGGAAACCCAAGCCACGGAAGCTGACACGAGCACGGAACAGGAACCGGCACGCAAGTCTTATTTCAGCGTGCCAACGCCGATCAGCCAGCCAGTACCCGTGGCAGCGGCGCCCGTGCTGCCCGCACCCACTGCGCCGGCCGAGGCTGCCCTTGAGGCGATGCCAGAGTCGGCCCAACCCCTGACGCCGGCACCCCGGGCTGTGGCTGCCGCGACGCCAGTGCCAGCGCTGGTTGCCACCGTTGTGCCAACGCCAGCACCCGCCCCTGCGGCCAAGCCCGAGCCCAAGCTGGCTGCGATGCCAGCCGTGCAGGCCTTTGCCCTACCGCTGGACGAATTGGCGCAAGTTGCCGAACAATCCGGTCTGCAATGGGTGCAATCGGATGCCAGCAAAGTGGCCTCCGTGCAAGCAACCATTGCAGCGGCGCCCAAGCCAGCCCACGTGCCGCGCGCGCGTCCCGCTCTGCCGGTTCTGGACGAAAAGCCGCTGGTCCTGGTGGAAACCAAGCGCGACCTGCGCGAGCAGAAACTTCCTTTTGAGCAGACCGAAGAAGCTTAAGGCCTGACCAGGCTGGTCAAAGGGCACCCGAGGGTGCCCTTTTTTTTATGCCCGGAACGGTCTCGCAGCACAAAACTGAAGCGCACCGGATTTTCTCGAGTCAACGCAGCGCGTCCGACAGCAGTTTGACCCCGGTCAGCAACATCCCCACATACAAAAACCGGTAAAACAGCACCTGGCTGATGCGCCGCGCCAGTTTCACCCCCACCCACACGCCAATCGGCGCCAGCGGCAACAGCACCACCGACGTGGCAAAGTTGCGCCAGTCCAGCAGGCCCAGCCAGGCGTAGGGAAGCCATTTGGCCAGGTTGATGACAAAGAAAAAGAACGCCATGGTCGCGGTGAAGCGGATCGGTGACAGCCGCATGGGAATCATGTAGGCGTTGACCGGCGGACCGCCGGCGTGGGCGATGAAACTGGTAAAGCCCGAGGTTGCCGTCAGCAATGCGCCAAGCCAGCGCGGCGGCGGCGGGCTGTCGGCCTTGGGCGGAAACAGCAGGCGCTGCGCCAGAAACAGCAGCGTGAATGCCCCCACAATGCCTGCCACCAGTCGCGCATCCAGCAGCTTGAAAAGCACAGCGCCAATGACAATGCCCACCAGGCCCCAGGGGATCAGGAATTTGAGCAGCTTGAGGTCGAAGTCTTTGCGAAACGCAGCCATGCCAAGCACGTCCATCAGCAGCAGCACGGGCATCAAAATGGCCGCCGCCTGCGGCACGCTCACCGCCAGCGCCATCATCGGCACCGCCAGCGAACCAAAGCCCGCACCAAAGCCGCTTTTGGACACCCCCAGCAGCAGCACGGCGGGAATGGTGACGGCATAAAAAAAGGGGTCGGTGATGAAGGGAAAGGTTTCAGGCAAGACCATGGTGTGACAATTCGGGAATGAACAGCGCAAACATCGACAACATTCAACTGTGGGGTGAAACCCTGCAGCTCATGGTGGAACTCGCAGGGACTGCGGCGTTTGCATTGTCGGGGGTTCTGGTGGCCGCGCAAAAGCGCCTGGATGCCGTGGGCGTGTGCGTGGTGGGCTTTTTGGCTGCCTTTGGCGGCGGCACGCTGCGCGACTTGCTGCTGGACGCCCGGCCGTTTTTCTGGGTGCGCCACATGGAAATGCTGTGGGGCGTGCTGGCCCTGTGCGTGTTGGCCATGCTGTTCCTGCGCAGTCACCATTTTGCATTGACGCGCAAGGCCATCGAATGGCCCGACGCGCTGGGGCTGGGCCTGTTTACCGCCACCGGCGTTCATCAGGCCTTGCTGAGTGGCATGCCCGCGCTGGTGGCGGTGCTGATGGGCCTGATCACCGGTGTCTTTGGCGGCGTGCTGCGCGACATTGTCTGCAACGAAATCCCGACGGCCTTCAGCGACCACCGTCCCTATGCGGTCTGCGCTTTTATCGGCGGCTGGGCCTATGTGGGCTTGTGGCAACTGGGCGCGCCGGGCTGGCTGGCTTTGCTGGCCTGTATCACGATCACGGCCGGCTTGCGTGGTTTGGCCGTTTGGCGCAACTGGCAATTGCCGGCCTGGCAGGTCGATTGAGCCGGCGCAGGCGACAATCCGCGTCATCATGTTCAACCCCTCCAAGGCCGACGTCCGGCGATTTTTTTGCGCGGTTCATGCCAAGGCCCAAACGGGTCAGGCCATGGAGGCGATCGAGACCATCGCCAGCCTGTGGATCGACGAACACCCCGAGTACCACGCCGAGCTTGCCAATGTGGAGGCGGCACTGGCAGCCGTGGACCAGCCAGAAGACGGCCAGACCAGTTGTTTTTTGCATTTGTCGATGCACTTGTCGATCACCGAGCAATGCAGCATTGACCAGCCGCGCGGCATTCGCCAGGCGGTTGAGTTGCTCACGCACCGGCTCGACTCGCTGCATGACGCGCACCATGTGGCCATGGAGTATTTGGGGCAGATGCTCTGGG
>JAABQI010000097.1 GCA_011391545.1 Rhodoferax sp. | reverse complement strand
GATCCGCCGCCAAAATGCAATTGCGAAACCGTTTGGCCGCTTCCCATGTGCTGGATGTGGAGGTCAATCTCACGTTTCAGGTAGGCGATATAGGCAGTTGCACGGTCATGATGCTTGGTGATGATCTTGTTGCAGGCACAGTAGTAGCACAGCGACTCGCAAAATGGAATATGCACATACAAAGACAGCGGCAAGACCAGCGCCGAAGCACCAGAACGTCGTTGTTCAAGGGCCTGTATGTAATCCTGCGCGGTAAAAGCCTCAACGAAACGGTCTGCCGTCGGGTAGGACGTGTAACGTGGTCCGGACACGTCATACTGTTTGATCAGACTCTCGGAAATAGGCTCAGCGACACTTTCGGTCATTCTCGTTCCTTTGAAATTTGTTTGAATATGCCGTCAAAGCGACCTCATTTTCTTGATGTCGATCAACAAATTTGAAGATGTGACACCCTTCTTTCCCTGTGCATAAAATTGATTTACGTCAGGTATCATCAAGAAAGAGTGTCAAAATAAGTCCAATGAATCATCAGACCATCAAAATCGCTTGCGCAAACTGCAACATGCGTGAATTATGCATGCCCATTGGTTTGAGCGAAGGCGACCTTGAGCGGATCGATGCGATCATTGGCGTCCGAAAGAAAATCAAACGGGGTGAAACGCTCTACCGCAACGGTGATCGGTTCAACAACCTGTATGCCATCAGGACCGGTTTTTTCAAAACATGCATCACATCCGAAGATGGCCGCGATCAAGTCACCGGCTTCCAAATGGCAGGCGAAGTGATTGGTTTGGATGGCATTGTGAATGACCAGCACACTTGCGATGCCGTGGCTTTGGAAGACGCTGAAATTTGCGCCATGCCGTTCGCCCAAATCGAAGACCTGTCTCGCGAAGTGAACGCGTTACAGCATCACGTGCACAAAATCATGAGTCGTGAGATCGTTCGTGAACATGGGGTCATGCTGCTGTTGGGCAGCATGCGCGCAGAAGAGCGTTTGGCTGCTTTCCTGTTGAATTTGGCACAGCGACTGCACGCACGCGGGTTTTCCCAATCGGAACTGATCCTGCGCATGACACGTGAGGAGATTGGCAGCTTTTTGGGACTCAAGCTGGAGACCATCAGCCGTACTTTTTCGAGATTTGTTGAAGATGGCATTGTTGAAGTCAAGCAACGCCATGTTCGTATCGTCAATACAACGGCACTTCAGGAAATCGTGAACCCGAAGTAGTCGCAGTTTCTTTTTGGCCCTTACTTGGCTGACGGCACGATCCCTGTCGTGGCATGGTTGCGACCCAGTACTGCCGGCGCCTGACCGCTCTCCATTCTGCGCGCCTCAATCGACATGTCTGACTGCCTGCCTTGCTGATAGGTGGTTTCATCCACAATCTCATTCGGCCGGCTCATGGCCAGGTAGAGCGTAATAAAACCGGCCACGACCACAATGGCCGGCCCTGCAATGATCATCCAGACAAAGCCGTGCTTCCACCAGGGATCGTTCGAAATTTCCGGGGATTTGTTCATTTAACCATCTCGGTTTGTGGAATTGAAGTAGGGTGTTGTCTCTGACTTCAGAGAAGCTATTTTTAACCCAAATAAAAAAGACCTGATCTCCCAGGCCAGGAGAACAAGTCTTTGACGCGTCGCTTGGGGCTTACTTGTTCGACATACCCCAGACATAGGACGTCAGCACATGAATTTGTGCTTCGGTCAGTTTGCCACCATTTTCAATGGCTTGAGCCGGCATCACATTGACTTTACCGTTGTTGACCATCTCAACGATGGTTTTTTCGCCAAAACCGTGCAGCCAGATGTTGTCAGTGAGATTGGCAGAGCCTAAGGCCTGCATACCCTTGCCGTCGGGCCCGTGGCAGGCTGCGCAGACAGCAAACTTGTCTTTGCCCAAAGCGGCGCGAGTGGCATCGTGCGGACTGCCGGACAAGCTCAGCACGTATTGCGCCACATTCTTGACATCATCGGCCGAACCTACCGCTGCCGCCATGGGTGGCATGTTGCCATTACGACCACCAATCAGAGTTTCCTTGATTTTCTCCGGGGTGCCACCATGCAGCCAGTCGCCATCGGTCAAATTGGGGAAGCCCTTGCTGCCCCGGGCGTCAGAAGCATGACATTGTGCACAATTGTTGCCATACAGGCGCTCACCGATCGCCATGGCCTGTGCATCCTTGGCAACATCTTCAGGCTTCATGGACATGAACTTGGCATAGATCGGCGCAGTTTCAGCATTGCCTTTGGCCACCTCGTCAGCGTGCAGCTTGGCTGAAGACCAACCCAGGGTCCCGGCATAGCTACCCAATCCAGGGTAAAGCACCAAATAGACCAAGGAGAACACGATGGTGATCACGAACATGTAGCTCCACCAACGTGGCAGCGGATTGTTCATCTCTCGCAAATCCTCGTCCCAGACATGGCCGGTGGTGTTGTCGCTGGCGGTCGATGCTTTCATCTTGCCAGTAACAATCAGCAGAACGAGGCAGGCAATGATGCCGACCAAAGTTATGCCGGAAATATATATTTCCCAAAAATTGCTTGTGAAATCGCTCATTTTTTTTCCAATCAGGTGAACGGGTCAGTCCTGCTCAAAAGGCAGGTTGGCGGCTTTTTCGAAGTCAGCAGAATTTTTGCGTGAGTAGGCCCAAGCAATGATCCCGATGAAAGTCAAAAAGCTCACCACGGTGACCAGTGAGCGAAGTGTGTTGACATCAAACTCCATACAGGTCCCCTTTTTTATTTTGAAGTCGTACCAAGAACCTGGAGGTAGGCCACCATGGCATCCATCTCGGTCTTGCCCGCGAGTTCCTCGACCGACGCTGCGATCTCGGCGTCGGTGTAGGGCACCCCTACTTTGCGCAGGGCAGCAATGTGAGAGGGCATGCTGGCGGCATCCACGGGGGTGTTCATCAACCACGGATAAGCCGGCATGATGGACTCGGGCACCAGATCACGCGGGTTGTTCAGGTGGGTGATCTGCCATTGGTCGCTGTACTTGCCGCCAACGCGGTGCAGGTCAGGGCCGGTACGCTTGCTGCCCCACTGGAACGGATGGTCATAGACAAACTCATTGGCCTTGGAGTAAGGACCGTAGCGCAGGGTCTCGGCACGGAACGGGCGGATCATCTGCGAGTGGCAGTTGTAGCAACCCTCACGGGTGTAAATGTCCCGTCCTGCCAGTTGGAGCGCGTTGTAGGGCTTGAGGCCCGGGGCTGCCACCGTGGTTGATTTTTGGAAGAACAAGGGCACGATTTCAACCAGCCCACCAAACAACAGCACGATCAGGATCAACACGATCATCAAGCCATTGTTGGTTTCGATCGTCGAGTGCGACAGTCCGCCGCTTTGATTTGAATTAGACATAGTTTTGATACCTCAAGCGTGAGCAACAGCAGCCGGAATATTGACCGTGGCAGAGCGGCCCGCCGTGGCTGTCTTGATCGTGTTCCACAACATGATGATCATGCCCGTCAGGTAAAGCAATCCCCCAGCCAAGCGCAGCACATAGAACGGATAGCTGGCTTTGACTGACTCCACAAAGGTGTAGGTCAGGGTGCCATCCGGATTGATGGACCTCCACATCAGACCCTGCATCACGCCGGCAATCCAGAGCGCCGCAATGTAGAGCACGATGCCGATGGTGGCCATGTAGAAGTGAACTTCAATGGCTTTCACGCTGAACATCTGCTTTTGATCAAAAAGGCGCGGAATGAGGTAATACATGGAACCCATGGTCACCAGACCCACCCATCCCAAAGCACCAGAGTGCACGTGGCCCACGGTCCAGTCTGTGTAGTGCGACAAGGCATTCACGGTCTTGATCGCCATCATCGGGCCCTCGAAGGTGGACATGCCGTAGAACGACAGCGACACAATCAGGAAACGCAGGATGGGGTCATCGCGCAGTTTGTGCCAGGCGCCAGACAGGGTCATGATGCCGTTGATCATGCCACCCCAGCTTGGCGCCAGCAAAATCAGGGAAAACACCATGCCGACAGACTGGGTCCAGTCAGGCAAGGCCGTGTAATGCAAGTGGTGAGGGCCCGCCCACATGTAGGTGAAGATCAGCGCCCAGAAGTGAACGATCGAGAGACGATAAGAATAAACCGGACGACCGGCCTGCTTGGGAATGAAGTAGTACATCATGCCCAGGAAACCCGCAGTGAGGAAAAAGCCCACCGCGTTGTGGCCGTACCACCACTGCACCATGGCATCCTGAACACCGGCGTAGGCCGAGTACGACTTCATGCCCATGAGCGCCACCGGAATGGCCGCACTGTTGACCAGGTGCAACAAGGCCACAGCGAGAATGAACGCACCAAAGAACCAGTTGGCCACGTAAATATGCTTGACCTTGCGGGTCCCGACCGTGCCAAAGAACACGATGGCATAGGTCACCCAGACCAGGGTAATCAGGATGTCGATGGGCCACTCCAACTCTGCATACTCTTTGCCCTGTGTGTATCCGAGAGGCAGAGAAATGGCTGCTAAAACAATCACAGCTTGCCAACCCCAAAAGGTGAACGCAGCCAGTTTGTCACTGAAGATGCGAACCTGGCAGGTGCGCTGTACAACATAGTAGGAGGTCGCAAAGAGGCCGCAACCACCAAACGCAAAGATGACCGCATTGGTATGCAGTGGACGCAATCGCCCGAAGGACAGATAGGAAATACCCAAATTGAGCTCAGGCCAGGCAAGCTGCGCAGCGATGATCACGCCAACCAGCATACCGACCACACCCCATACCACAGTCATGATGGCAAACTGTC
>JAABQI010000096.1 GCA_011391545.1 Rhodoferax sp. | reverse complement strand
TCAGAGATATCTGCAAAGTTGTCGTTGCAAGTTCAATGCCGCTTGTTGAGCGCATCCAGGGAAAACCAAGTGTGGCCTAACAAATCAATCCAGCCGACGCCTTTGGCGTGGATGATTTCCAATGTTAGGGGCTTGACCCGCGCTGGCCGGTCGCCAGTACCAGAAGAGGAGCGAGCAAATGGATCACATACTGTACTGGAACGGCGTCGCGCTTGAGGCCAACAGGCGAGACTTCAGCAACGTGCCCGGCACCAACAAGCCTAATCCCGAACAAGGCGGGCCAACGCGCAGTTCACGCGCGTTGGCAATCGTGCATCTGGCCATGTACGACGCACATGCCGGTGTCGTAAACAATGCGGCCCTGCTGCCGCGGTACCTCAACCCGGCCCCTGCTTTGGTAGCCGGCGCCACAGACGCCAGCGCGGCGGTGGCCGCAGCGGCACACGCTTGTTTGAGTGCGCTGTTCCCACGCCAAAAACCGCACTTTGATGCGGCGCATGCGGCGGCAGGGCTCACAGGGCTTGCATTGGCCAAGAGCCACGAGTTCGGACTGGCCGTGGCAAGGGCGATACTGGCCGACAGGGCTGACGATCCGGGCGCCGGCGACGATGGCCATGCAGCGTCAATGCACCCTGGCGCGCATCGGCCTGATCCGGCCAACCCAGGGCAGGGTTTTCATGCGCCGTTCTACGGTGCCCGGTCCAAATGCTTTGCGGTCACGGCGCGACACGAAATCGCCTCGCCCTCCACGCTCAGCGCCGCAGAACACGACCAGGCCCTCAAACAAGTGCGCGGCAAAGGGATCGCCCCCGAACTGATGGGTAGCTTGCCGACCACCTACAAAAAACGCACGGTCGATGAAACCGTAGTCGGGCTGTATTGGGCCTACGATGGTCCGCGCGAACTGGGGACACCCCCACGGCTCTACAACCATATCGTTCGCGAGATTGCCATAACAAAAGGCAACAGTGTGGACGCCAACGCGCGCCTGTTTGCCTTAGTCAACGCGGCCATGGGTGACGCAGGCATCCTGGCGTGGGACCAAAAGTACATCCATGATTTTTGGCGCCCGGTATTGGGTATCCGCGAACACGACGCGTCCATGGGGCCCGCCGCGCCCACACCCAAAGATAATATCGACAACGATTGCGACCCCGATTGGCTGCCGCTTGGCGGCCCCTCCAGCAACAGCTTTGTGGCGGCGACGGACACTAGCCCGGCCCGCTCAGAGCGCAACTTCACGCCGCCGTTCCCAGCATACCCTTCGGGTCATGCCACTTTTGGCGCTGCGGCATTTCAAACAGTACGGCTGTTTTATCTGGGCGCGAATGAGGCCAAAAAACTCTTGCCCGACACCACCGTGTACCAGGGGCCTTTTGTGTCTGACGAGCTCAATGGAATCACGCGGGACAATACCGGCGTCGTGCGTCCCCGGCACCTTCGAAAGTTTGACGGCGGGCTGATGCAGATGATCGAAGAAAACGGATTTTCTCGCATCTGGCTGGGCGTGCATTGGTCGTTCGATGCGTTTGCGCTGACGAACGGCAAGCCAGACCTTTCGCGCGCCGTCAACGGCGACTTCAATCGCAACATCGGCGGTGTGCCGCTGGGGCTTAAGATTGCCGAAGATATCTTTGCGGCCGGGGGCGGCTTGGCGCCAGTCAAATCGCCTGTCGGCCCGCGCCCCTAACCATTCGCTCAAGCGGACCTGCCTTCGGCAGGCCGCTTAGCTAAATCGTTAGCCCCGTTCGCGGCACCTCGCGATTGCCCCGGCAGCAAGGGTCTTGATGCACAACATCAAAAGAGGAAGAGTGAAATGAACCTGATTCTGGAATGGAACCACATCCTGCTCGAAGCCATCCGTAACGTCGGCAAACTGCCCATCCACGGCGCGTTGGCCAAACATCGCGCCCGCGGCGGACCGCCCCAGGTGGCGCGCTCCATCGGCATCGTCTACACCGCCGTCTACGACGCGTGGTCCGCCTACGACCCGGTGGCCAAACCTGTGCACCGGACCACCCCGCGCAAACCCGCTGCGCAGCACACCGACGTAAATAAGCGAAGAGCCATCAGCCAGGCCGCCTACCGAGCCATCGCCGACCAGTTCCCGCCCGAAATTTATGAGGCCGACTTTAAGTCCCGCTATCTGGCGATGCTGTCCGATCTGCTGACGCAGGAAGGCATCACCCTCGGAGGCGCCACGCCGGCGCCGGTGGACGTGGGCAACCAGGCCGCTGATGATGTGCTGGCGTACCGCCACACCGACAACGCCAATCAGACCGGTCTCTACACCGACACCACCGGATATGCGCCCAAGAACAAGCCTATGTCGGTGCTGCTGCCGGCCGCGCCCGACGCCATTGACCACGTGGACAAGTGGCAAGCATTGACCTACCTCAACAGCGCCAACGAGTCCGTCACGCCCGCGTTCATCTGCCCGCACTGGTACCAGGTCAAACCGTTTGCCTTGACCAGTGGCCAACAGTTTCGCCCCTCCACCAGCCCGCAGCAGCAGCTGAGCCAGGGCTTCCTGGACCAGGCCAAACACGTCATGGACGTGCAGACCAAGCTCACGCCCCAGCAGAAAGTGATTGCCGAATACTGGGCCGACGGTCCCAACTCCGAACTGCCGCCCGGCCATTGGACCGAATTTGCCGCCTACGTGGCCGACCGCAACCCGTTGCCTGGCCTGCCCAAGAGCGGCAAGCTGTCGCTGGACGACACCGTCAAGCTTTTCTTTGCCTTGGGCAATGCCATCTTTGACGCCAGCATCGCCACTTGGGACGCCAAGGTTGCGTTCGACTACGTGCGCCCCATCACCGCCATCCGCTATCTCTTCCGTGGTCAGACCGTGCGCGGGTGGGGCGGCCCCGGCAAAGGCACGCAAGACATCCTGGGAGAGACCTGGACACCCTTCCAGGTGCCGTCCTTCCCCACGCCACCGTTTGCCGAGTTCACCTCGGGCCACAGCGGATTCTCCATGGCCGCGGCCACCGTGCTCAAGACCTTCACCGGCAGCGACCAGTTTGGCTTTTTCTATGCCCAGAACGTGCCTCTCAAGGCCGACCCCACCGAACCAGTGACCGATGTGGTGCTGCACTGGCCTACCTTCACCGGCGCTGCGCGCGAGGCCGGCGAATCGCGACTGTTCGGCGGCATCCACTTCTACGAAGGCAACGTGGTTGGGCTGGACATCGGCGCCAAATGCGGTAACGCGGCATACGCGAAGGCGCAAGATCTGTGGTCTGGAACATAACGGGGCTAACAAGTCATTTCAGCGGCCAGCAAACGGCTTCGCCTTTTGCTGGCCGCTGAATTCAAACGTTGGGCTCCATAAACCTTTTCTACCCTCAAACGGAGCAATTCATGAAACTTTCACGCTTGTTGTTTGTGTCTCTTCTGGTTTCGATTTTTTCGTCGGCCCAGGCGGCGGAAGGCATTATTGCGGTCAAAAGCCCACGCAACGCCAAAGAAACAATGAATCGATTCGAGGAACTCGCAAAACAAAAGGGCCTCAATGTGTTCGCACGTATCGATCACGCAGCAGGCGCCGCCAAGATCGGAAAATCACTTCGGCCGACCGAGGTACTCATCTTTGGTAATCCGCAGGGCGGCACACCCTTCATGGAATGTGCTCAGTCGGTAGGAATCGATCTTCCCCTGAAGGCTCTCGTTTGGGAAGACGCGTCGGGTCAAGTGTGGCTTGGTTACAACGACCCCGCGTTCCTTGCTCAGCGCCATGGTGTGGCTCAGTGCCCTGCGGTCGGTGGGCTGAGCAAGGCGCTGTCCGCGCTTGCAGGGGAAGCTGTTGCACCCTGAGGCGCTGGGATCCAACTCTTTGCTCCAGCCGCCGTCGGCGCTCATGCGCCGCCGCGGCTGAGCGATGTGTTAGCCATGATGAAAATATGACATGAGTCCTATCCTTCACCCTCGTATTCATTGCATCTTTGCTTGTAAGTCTTACCGTTCAAGCAGGGTCGCTTTATGACGAAGAGACTTCTCAATTGGCTGGCACTTTGCGTTCACTCATGGTGCGTGCAGAACGGATACAGCCAAAAGACGAAACCGGCAAATTAACAATCCAAGCAGAGTTGTTTGAGTTATCCAAGAAGCTTCACCGCCTTGAGGAGGAGGCGTCAGCTGCTAATGTCGAACTTCTCAAGAGAGGAAACCCTCCAGATCGACAGTTACTGCTTGCCGCGTCTATCTGTAAAGCGCTCGACTTAGCTCAAGAATTGACCGCAAATTATCTTGATACGCGAGACAAGATATTTTGGTCAACGGCGGTTCAAGCTGCGCAGTTCGCAAGAAGTATGCAGGCCAAGCAATAAATGGCTATACGTCGACATGCAGGCGAAGATCACAGGGGCAGGAAGTATTAGTGCATCGGCATCAAATGACACAGTAGCTTAACCCGGTGCTCAACCTCGCTCCCTTCGGTCGCTGGACGCTGCGCGATAAAGCCGCGCAGCGCTGGTGACCTCCACGTTGGCTTTCTCAACTTCACCTTCGACCCACTCAGCAAAGGAGAAACAATTGAAACAATACGGCGCAGAATTTCTTGGAACGTTTTGGCTTGTCCTGGGCGGTTGTGGCAGCGCGGTACTCGCTGCTGCCTTTCCCAACGTGGGCATTGGTCTGCTTGGCGTCTCGCTTGCCTTCGGGCTAACCGTGCTGACCATGGCGTTTGCCATTGGCCATATTTCAGGTTGCCATCTGAACCCAGCTGTCTCTATCGGCCTTTGGGCAGGTGGCCGCTTTCCAGCCAACAAGCTTGTCCCGTACATCGCAGCCCAGGTGCTCGGCGCAATTCTCGCAGGGGGCGTGCTGTACATCATTGCCAGTGGCGCAGCGGGCTTTGAT
>JAABQI010000095.1 GCA_011391545.1 Rhodoferax sp. | reverse complement strand
GCGTTCGGTCTTCAAGCGTTGCAAGTGCGGGTAGACCACCGCCAGAAACCTGAACTTGGCCTGCTGCCGCTCTTCGCCCGACGAGCCGCTGGGAAAATAGCAGCTGATGATGGAACGCTTGGTGCCGGCGCTGTCAAATCGCAACTCCACGTAACGCCCCTCGGCATCGAACTCGGGCTCGCCCAACCCGGTGATGACCTCGCTGGGCTCCTGGCGGCTGTATATGCCGACGCCTGAGTAGCCTTTTTTCTCGGCAAAATGAAAGTAACCGCGCAGGTCGTCCAACTGGTCAAAGCGCCCCACCACATCGTCGGCCCGGGCCTTGACTTCCTGCACGCAAATACAATCGGGCGCCGTCTGCCGGACCCAGGCTTGCAAGCCTTTGCTGTTGGCCGAGCGGATACCATTGAGATTGAGGCTGGTTAATTTGAACAAGGACTTTTCCATGACAGAGCGTAATGAACCCCAAGCTGCTCCGACGCCAGGCCAGGATGCGCTGGCGCTGGAATTCGTTCAGTTTGCGGTGGATTGCGGGGTGCTGCGCTTTGGCGAATTCAAGACCAAGGCGGGGCGGCTAAGCCCATATTTTTTCAACGCCGGTTTGTTCGACGATGGTGCCAAACTGGGCCGGTTGGCGCAATTTTATGCGCAGCGCATTCTTGGCAGCGGCCTCGAATTCGACATGATTTTTGGCCCGGCCTACAAGGGCATTCCGCTGGGTGCGGCGCTCGCGGTGGAACTGGCCCGCCTGGGTCGCAACGTGCCGTTTGCCTACAACCGCAAAGAAGCCAAAGACCACGGCGAGGGCGGCACTCTGGTGGGCGCGCCGCTGCAAGGCCGTGTCTTGATCGTGGACGACGTGATGTCGGCGGGCACGGCGGTGCGCGAATCCATTGCCCTGATCCAGTCTGCCGGCGCCCGTGCGCACGCCGTGGTCATCGCCCTGGACCGGCAGGAAAAAGCCACCGAAAACGGCGCGGATGTGAACCACAGCGCGGTGCAATATGTGCAACGGCAATTGGGTTTGCAGGTCTGCGCCATTGCCCGGCTTGACGATCTGATGTATTACCTGGAGCAGCACCGCGTGCCCGGTCTGGCCGACGCCCACCAGCGTGTGCAGGCCTACCGCGCGCGCTACGGGGTCAGCGAGGAGGTGGCATGCCAATAACTACTACTTTCATGTCCCGCCTTCGTGGCGCCTGTGCCGGGCTCGTGCTGGCGGCGTTTGCCACCACGCTATGGGCCCAATCAGCCACTGGCACCCAGATTTACACCTGTGTGGATGCCAAAGGGCGCAGGCTCAACTCTGACCGGCCCATCATGGAATGTCTGGACCGCGAACAGACCATCCTCAACCCGAGTGGCACCGTCAAAGCCAGGCTGGGGCCTGTGCTGACCGCGGCCGAACGCAGCCAAATCGAGGCAACCAGAAAGGCTGAGCAGCAGGAACTCGCCCGCAGGGAAGAAGAAAAAAGCCTGAACCGCACCCTGCTGATCCGCTACCCCGATCAAGCCGCACACCAAAAAGCCCGGGACGAGGCGGTGGCGCAAATCATGCTGGTCAAACAGACGGCGGAAACACGTGTGACGGTTCTGCAGGCCGAGCGCGCCAAGCTGATCGAGGAAATGGCTTTTTATGCCAAGGATCCCGGCAAAGCACCGCCCAAGTTAAAACGGCAGGTCAGTGAATCGTCGCAAAGCCTGGCAGCGCAAGCGCGTTTTCTGGCCGAGCAGGACAGCGAGATCGAGCGTGTCAACGCGCGCTTCGATCAGGAGCTCAAACGCCTGGGGCCACTATGGCAGGCCAGGCAGTGAAGCCCTGCCTGAAATTGAAGTCGCCCCGCAATAGGAAAGAGTACCGTCTTCGCGAGCGTGGCGATCCATGCCTCCGGAAGTCATGGATTGCTTCACTTTGTTCGCAATGACGACGTTTTTTTACGTTAAGCCAGCTTTTGCAGCAGCAGGGCATTGACCTGCTGCGGATTGGCCTTGCCCTGGCTGCCCTTCATGATCTGACCCACCAGCGCGTTGAGCGCCTTGGCATTGCCCGCACGGAACTCGGCCACATTCTTCGGATTGGCCGCGAGCACGGCATCGACGATTTTTTCTAAGGCGCCGGTGTCGTTCATCTGCTTGAGGCTCTTGGCCTCAATGACGGCATCAACTGTGCCCTCAGGGGCTGACCACAGCACATCGAGCACCTGGCGTGCGGCGTTGTTGGAGATCGTGCCGTCCTGGATGCGGCTCACCAGTTGCGCCAATTGCGCTGGCGTGATCGGGCAGGCGCTGATGTCCGCCTCAGCCAGGTTGAGCCGGCGCGACACCTCGCCCATGATCCAGTTGCCGACCAGCTTGGGCTGGCCACAAGCTTGGGCGGCAGCTTCAAAATAGGCGGCTACCTCGCGGCTTTGTGTGAGCGTCGTGGCGTCATAGTCCGACAGGCCGTAGTCGGTCACAAAACGCTGCGCCATCACACGCGGCAGCTCGGTCATCTCGCTGCGCACCCGCTCCACCCACTCGCGGGCGATCACCAGCGGCGGCAGATCGGGGTCGGGGAAATAGCGGTAATCGGCGGCGTCTTCCTTGGTGCGCATGGCGCGCGTCTCACCCGTGTCGGGGTTGAACAGCACGGTGGCCTGCTCGATGGCACGGCCGTCTTCGAGCTCCTCGATCTGCCAGCGAATCTCGTAGTCGATGGCCTGCTGCATGAACTTGAAACTGTTCAGGTTCTTGATCTCGCGCCGGGTGCCTAAAGCGGCGCCGGGTTTGCGCACCGACACATTGGCATCGCAGCGGAACGAGCCCTCCTGCATGTTGCCGTCGCAAATGCCGATCCAGGTCACGATCTTGTGCAATTCCTTGGCGTAGGCCACGGCCTCGGCAGTGGAGCGCATGTCGGGCTCGGTGACGATTTCAAGCAGCGGCGTGCCGGCGCGGTTGAGGTCGATGCCGGTCTGGCCGATGAAGTCCTCGTGCAGCGATTTGCCCGCGTCTTCCTCAAGGTGGGCGCGCACCAGGCGCACCGATTTTTTCTCGTCACCGAGGTAAAACTCGACCGCGCCGCCCTGCACCACCGGGATCTCGAACTGGCTGATCTGGTAGCCCTTGGGCAGGTCGGGATAAAAGTAGTTCTTGCGCGCAAAAATGCTGCGCTCGGCGATGTGCGAGCCCACGGCCAGGCCGAACTCAATGGCGCGCTCCACCGCGCCCTTGTTCATCACCGGCAGGGTGCCGGGCAAAGCCAGGTCCACGGCACAAGCCTGGGTGTTGGGCTCGGCGCCAAACACGGTCGGCGCGCGGCTGAAAATCTTGGACTGGGTGGACAACTGGGCGTGGGTCTCGAAGCCGATCACGACCTCGTAACCCATGATCAGCAGGGATGAGGTGACAGGTTTGTCATCTTGGAAAGTGGTGTTCATCTTCAAATTCCTTGCGGCTTGGCCGTATGCCAATCGGTGGCTTGCTGGAAGCGGTGCGCCACGTTGAGCAGGCGGGATTCGGTCAGGTAGTTGCCGATCAGCTGCATGCCAACCGGCAGACGGCCGGCGCCAAATCCCACCGGTAAACTCATGCCAGGCAATCCCGCCAGCGAAGCCGGCAACGTGAAGATGTCGGCCAGGTAGTCGGCCAGGGGGTCGCTGTGGCCGCCGAGTTTCCAGGCCACGGTGGGCGCCACCGGCCCGGCAATCACGTCGCACAGCTTGAAGGCCTGCTGAAAATCGTCGGCAATCATGCGGCGGATTTTTTGCGCCTGCAGGTAGTAGGCGTCGTAGTAGCCATGGCTCAGCACATAGGTGCCGATCATGATGCGGCGCTTGACCTCGTCGCCAAACCCCTGGTCGCGGGTTTGCAGGTACATGTCGTTGAGGTCGGTGTACTGCTTGGCCCGAAAGCCAAATTTCACGCCATCAAAGCGGCTCAGATTGCTCGACGCCTCGGCTGGCGCAATGATGTAGTACACCGGAATCGACAGCTCGGTGCGCGGCAGCGAGATCGGCACCAGCCGGGCGCCGAGTCGCTCGAATTCCTTCAAGGCCGCATCCACGGCGGCGCGCACATCGGGCGCCAGGCCCTCGCCGAAAAACTCGGCCGGGATGCCGATGCGTAAGCCTGCCAGATCGGCGTTGAGGTTGCGGCTGAAGTCTTCGGCGGGCACATCCAGCGAGGTCGAGTCGCGGTCAGGGTCGGGGCCGCACATGGCGCCCAACAGCAGGGCGCAGTCTTCGGCGCTGCGCGCCAGCGGCCCGGCTTGGTCGAGGCTGGAGGCAAAGGCCACCATGCCATAACGAGAGGCGCGGCCATAGGTCGGCTTGATGCCAGTGACGCCGCAAAACGAGGCGGGTTGACGGATCGAGCCGCCGGTGTCGGTGCCGGTGGCCGCCGGCGTCAGGCGCGCCGCCACAGCCGCGGCACTGCCACCCGATGAACCACCGGGAACGCAGCTGTTATCCCACGGGTTTTTGACGGGGCCATAGGCCGAGTTTTCGTTGGCCGAGCCCATGGCGAATTCGTCGCAGTTGAGCTTGCCCAGGGTGACCATACCCGCTCCCGGGCTGCCGCCCGGCACGCCGGCACCCAGCCTGGCGACCACGGTGGCGTCAAACGGCGAGTGGTAGCCCTTGAGCATTCTGGAGCCGGCCGTGGTGGCGAAATCACGCGTGACAAAGATGTCCTTGTGCGCCAGCGGCACGCCTTCCAGCGGCCCGGCGCTGCCGCCGGCCAGGCGGGCATCGGCGGCACGGGCCTGCGCCAGCGTGGTGTCAGGCTGCAGGTCGAGAAAGGCGCCGAGTTCGGCATGGGCGCTGGCACGGGCCAGAAAATGCTCGGCCGTTTCAACCGCCGAAATCTTGCGTTCGCGCAAGAGCGTGGCCAGTTGGGCCACCGTCAGATCATGCAGATCAGGGGTAATTTGCGTC
>JAABQI010000094.1 GCA_011391545.1 Rhodoferax sp. | reverse complement strand
GAGACCGAGGAAGATTTTGGCAAGATGATGAAACTCATCGATGACATCGGTTTTGACAACAGTTTCAGCTTCATCTTCAGCCCGCGCCCCGGCACACCGGCGGCCAACCTGGCTGACGACACGCCGCACGAGGTCAAGCTGCGCCGCCTGCAGCACCTGCAGGGCGTGATCAACGACAGCATCAAGCGCATCAGTGAAAGCCGCATGGGCACGGTGCAGCGCATCCTGGTGGAAGGCGCCTCCAAGCGCGACGCCACCGAGCTGATGGGCCGCACCGAGTGCAACCGGGTGGTGAATTTTGTCGGCCAGCCGCGCCTGGTCGGCCAGATGGTCGATGTGACCATCACCGACACCCGCACCTTCACGCTGCGCGGCGAGGTGCTGACCCAAGACACGGCACTGGTTTGAAATACCTGCAAGGCTACCCGGCCACCACCCTGGCACAGGTGGCGCAGATGCTGCAGCACGACAAGGTGGCCGACTGGCTGCTGCAAAAATACCCGCAGTCCCACGCGGTGCGCACCGACCGCGCGCTGTTCGACTACGTGCAGGCGCTTAAAACCGACTACCTGCGCGGCGCCGAGCCGGTGAACAAGGTGCTGTTTGACAGCAAGCTGCATGTGGTGAAAAACGCGCTGGGCACACACACCAGCGTGTCACGCGTGCAGGGCAACAAGCTCAAAGCCAAGCGCGAAATCCGTATTGCCTCGCTGTTCAAAAGTGTGCCCGATGAATTCCTGAGAATGATCACCGTGCACGAATTGGCGCACTTGAAGGAAAAAGCCCACGACAAGGCCTTTTACCAGCTCTGCAAACACATGGAGCCCGGCTACCACCAGCTCGAATTCGAGGTGCGGGTGTATCTGACGCACCTGGAAACCTCAGGAGCCCGGCTGTGGGGAACGGCTGATTCTTGATGCTTTGCGGGTCAGACCACTCGCAACGGCTTGAGCAAATCCGACAGCCCGTTGTGATCGATCTCGTGCATCAGTCCCAGCAGGCGGCCAATCTCGCCCTTGGGCACACCCTCGCGCACGAACCAGCACAGGTAGTCACCCGGCAAATCGGCGATCAACCGGCCCTTGTATTTGCCAAAAGGCATGGTCCTTGTCACCAGCAGTTGCAGGTCTTCGGGGTTCATCTCAGCCACCCGCCCGTTTGACGCTGTGACCTTGGGCCTTGAGCAGTTCCATGACGCGTTCGACATGGTCGCCCTGCACTTCGATCACGCCGTCTTTCACCGTGCCGCCGGAGCCGCAAGCTGTCTTGAGCTGCTTGCCCAGGGCAATCAGGGCCGCGTCATCCAGGGCCAGCCCCTTGACCAGCGTGACGCCCTTGCCCGCACGTCCCTTGGTCTGGCGCGACACGCGCACGATGCCATCGCCTGCCGGTCGCGCCGGACCGGTGCGGCAAGCGCACTGCGCTTTCGGCTGGCGGCATTGCGGACACATGCGGCCGCTGTCGGTGCTGTACACCAGGCCGCTGCTGAGGAGTTTGTTCTTCATGCGTTGAGATTGTCCAGCACAACGCGCTGCAGATCAGCCAAAATGGCCCTCCACCCCATTTAAAGGAAATCGCACATGTCACGTCCCAGCGTTTGGGCTCCCAAAATCGTCGCCCTGATCAAGGGCGGCAACAGCTCGGCCGCCATTGCGCAGATCAAGGTGGCTCCCACCGTGAAAGACCTGCAGGACCTGCGCAAGCTGCTCATGGCGACCAATCTGCTCAAGTCGCATCCCAATGTGGATGCGGCGACCAACGACATGATCGCCGAGTTGTCGGCGCCCCGGCTCCACCGCTCGCCCTGAAGTTACGGTATCAGGTCGAGCGCCTGCATATAGGCGGGCTGCACCATCAGATCGTCCCACGGCGTGGCGCGGCTGGTGGGCAACAGGGCCAGACGGCGTTCTTCGCTGGCGTCACTCGGCTGCCACAGGCCCTTGACTTGCGCTTCGGTCAGGCCGTTGATCAGGGCATCGAGCTCGGCACCCTCGCCCGCTGACTGGTTGCACAGCAGCACCATATCGCAGCCGGCATTCAAGGCCGCCACCGCTGCCTGGGTCGGAGTGACCGGTTGGCCGTCCAGCACGCGGGCACCGGCCATGGAGAGGTCGTCACTGAACACCGCGCCGTTAAAGCGGAGCTGGCCGCGCAGGATGTCACCCAGCCATTTGCCTGAAAAACCGGCCGGCCGGGCATCGACCTTGGGGTAGATCACATGGGCCGGCATGACGCTGGTGAGCGCCGTGCCGAGCCAGTCGTAGGGTTTGGCATCGTCGGCCAGAATGGCTTTGAGGCTGCGCTTGTCGACCGGAATGTCGGTGTGCGAGTCAGCCTTGACAAAGCCGTGCCCCGGGAAATGTTTGCCACAATTGGCCATGCCGCTTTGCAGCAAGCCGTGCATCAGGCTCTTGGCCAGCAGGCTCACCACGCGCGGGTCACGGGCAAAGGCCCGGTTGCCGATCACGCTGCTCTCACCAAAATCAAGGTCGAGCACCGGGGTAAAGCTCAAGTCAACGCCACACGCGCGCAGTTCGGCGCCCAGCACATAGCCACAGGCGGTGGCCGCCCGCGTGGCGCGCATGGCACCGCTGCCCTCGCCCGCCTTGCCGTCCTGAAGCCACAACTCGCCCAGGGCGCGCATGGGCGGCAAATGGGTAAAGCCGTCGGTCTTGAAACGCTGCACATGACCGCCCTCGTGGTCGACACAGATCAGCAAATCCTTGCGCACCTTTTTGATGCTGTGGCACAGGGCCGTGAGCTGCTCACGGCTCTGCCAATTGCGGGCAAACAAAATCATGCCGCCCACCAGCGGGTGCTTGAGGCGTCGCTTGTCTTGTTTGCTCAAGCTCAAACCGGCAATGTCAATGATCAGGGGGGCGTGCAGGGTCATGGTGTTTTCCCGGGTAAATTGCGTGATGCGCTGAAAGAATCGCGATTAAAGACCATTTTCGCCTGTGATTTCAACCACGCAAAAACTCGCAGCATAGTCGGTCTCGTCGGTCACGCTGATGTGGGCGCTCAAGCCTTTAGCCAAGAACCAGGTTTTGAGTTCGCCGTGCAGGACGATATGAGGCTGGCCGCTGGGCAGCTTGCCCACCTCGCACAGGCGCCAGGTCATGGGCATGCGCATGCCCAGACCGATGGCCTTGCTGAAGGCTTCCTTGGCGCTGAAACGGGTGGCCAGGTAGCGCACGCCGCGCTCAGGCCAGCGCTGGCTGCGCTCGCGCCAAGTGGCGAGCTCCGCCTCACTGAGAATTCTTTGCGCAAAGCGCTCACCATGCAGATCCAGGCTGGCCTGGATGCGGCGCACATCGCAGATGTCGGTGCCAATGCCGTAGATCATTGGTCTGTCATTGCGAGCAAAGCGCGGCAATCCATGCAACCCTGGGTCGCCACGTCGCTGCGCTCCTCGCGATGACACTCATGGCTTTGCTGCCTGAATGCAGCGTAGGTAGTCCTTGATGGTGGCGCTATAGCCCAGCTCCAGCGCATCGGCGATCAGCGCGTGGCCAATGGACACCTCGCTCACCCCCGGCACCTGGGCGATGAAGGCGGTGAGGTTGTCACGGTTCAGGTCATGACCGGCGTTCACTTCCAGACCCACGTCCAGCGCGGCCTGGGCAGCCTGGGCAAAACGCGCCAGTTGCGCCGCCTGATCGGGCGTGCCCCAGGCGGTGGCATAGGGCTCGGTGTAGAGCTCGACCCGGTCCGCACCCACGGCTTTGGCCGCCGCCATGGCGGAGGCATCGGCATCCATGAACAGGCTCACACGCAGGCCCCAGGCGTGGGCCTGGTCGATCAGCGGCTTCAACACCGGTGCATCGTCCGGGAAAATCCAGCCATGGTCGCTGGTGAACTGGCCCTCGGTGTCAGGCACAAACGTGACCTGGTGCACCGGCAACTGCTGCGCCACCAGCGACCCCGCCACGTCCATCAGGTTGTGCAGGGGGTTGCCTTCGATATTGAACTCGCGGTCCGGCCAGTCCTTGAGCAGCTTTGCCAGCTCGGGCACGTCGCTGGCGCGAATGTGGCGCTCATCAGGGCGCGGGTGCACGGTGATGCCGTTGGCTCCCGCTTGCAGGCACAGCGTGGCGGCGCGCGTGACACTCGGAATCCCCAGGTGCCGGGTGTTGCGCACCAGCGCGACCTTGTTGAGGTTGACGGACAGGGAAGTAGTTTTCATAAGCTTTGCAGATCGATCATCATTTGCCGGGTGCGAAGACTGGGCACCCCGCAATGGTAATTGAGCAGGGTGCGCAATTGGGGCTTGAGTGCGCTGGCCACCTCGGCGCAAGCGCGCAACACGGTGGTCAGGGGCACCCGCTCACCCAGAGCCTGTTGCAGTGCTGTCCACTGGGCACCGCTCAGGCTGTTGCGGTCAGTGGCGTTGGCCTGGCGCAGGCCGCCTTCGGGCACCAGGCTGTAGCGTGCCTCGGGGTGCAGCGCCAGCAGCGTCATGGTCTGGGAATCCAGCAGTGGCAGCAGACCAATCTCGCGCAGCAGCAACAACTCGAAGGCACGCAGGGCAGCCTCCAGCACTTCGCCGTGCTCACTGGCAATGATCTGCACCACGGTTGCGTAGACGTCAAACAGCTGCGGGTGCGGGTCTTCGCGCGCCAGCAGCAGCATCAGCAATTCATTGAGGTAATAACCCGACATCAGCGCGTCGCCGGTGGGCATGACATGGCCGCCCTGCCATTCAGCGGCTTTGAGGGTTTTGATTTCAGCCTCGCCGCCAAACGCCAGGTGCAGCGGTTGCAACGGCAACAAAATGGGTCGAAAGCTGGAGCTTGGGCGCTTGACACCTTTGGCCACCAGCGCCATGCGGCCGTGGTGGCGGGTGAACACCTCCAGGATCAGGCTGGTCTCGCTCCAGTCGTAGCGGTGCAGCACATAGGCGGGCTCGTCAGAAATGCGTTTGGTGGCCATCAGTGGTGTTCAG
>JAABQI010000093.1 GCA_011391545.1 Rhodoferax sp. | reverse complement strand
GACGCAGCTTCAGCCGGGCGACATCGAGCACCTGCAGATTGCAGAGGCAAGCACGCGGCTGGTGTTTGTGGATGGTGTGCATGCGCCGCAACTCTCCAGCATCAGCCTTGACGCGGGTCTTGCGGTTGGCACGCTGGCGTCCATGCTGGCCAAGCAGTCGAGCAGCCTTGAGGCGCATTTGGGCCGGCACGTTGCCAGCCAGGACGCCTTGTTTGCGGCGCTCAACACCGCCTTTTTGCAGGATGCAGCCGTGCTCTTGGTCCCGCGTGACACGGCGCTGGCCGCGCCCGTGCATCTGCTTTTCATTTCAACGCAGCGTGATGTGGCCAGCCACCCGCGCCTGCTGCTGGTGGCGGGTGCCGCCAGCCAGCTGACGCTGATTGAGGACTACGTGGCCTTGCATGACGGCAGCTATTTCACCAATGCAGTGGCCGAAATCGTCCTTGAAGCCAACGCCCAGGCCACGCATGTGCGCCTGCAGCGCGAAAGCAAACAAGCCTTTCACATGGCCAGCTGCGCTGTGACGCTCGGCGCGGCCAGCCGCTACCACTCGGTCAGCGTTGCCCTGGGCGGGCAGACCTCAAGGCTTGACCTGAAAGTGATCCAGACCTTTGAGGGCTCGGAGTGCCTGCTTGACGGCCTGGCGCTGCTCGACGGCGAGCAACTGGCTGACACCCATACCTTCATCGACCACGCCAAGCCGCACGGCACAAGCCGCCAGCTGCACAAATGCATTGTGGGCGGCACGGCGCACGCGGTGTTCAATGGCCAGGTGATGGTGCGCCCCGGTGCGCAACAGACCGATTCGGCGCAGTCCAGCCGCAACCTGCTGCTGTCGAAAAAGGCGCACGTCGACACCCAGCCGCAACTGGAAATTTTTGCCGACGACGTGAAGTGCACCCACGGCGCCACGGTGGGCCAGCTCGACAGCGATGAAGTGTTCTACCTGCAAAGCCGCGGCTTGTCGGAACGCGTGGCGCGCAATCTGCTCACCTATGCCTTCGGCGCTGAAATCATCAACCGCATTCCGGTCGCGTCACTGCGCCAGCAACTGGAGCAGACGGTGCTTGAACAAACCACGAGCCAGCCATGAGCCAGTCACTTGCCCCAAGCCCCAGGCCAGTCGCCAAGACGGCCTTTGAGGCCACCACGGCCAGCCCACCCGCCGCGTTTGACGTGGCCCACATTCGCGCCGACTTCCCCATCCTGAATCTCACGGTGGCGGGCAAGCCGCTGGTTTATCTGGACAACGCGGCGTCGAGCCAGATGCCGCAAGCGGTCATTGACCGGCTGGTGCACTACCAGACTCACGAGCACGCCAACATTCACCGCGCGGTGCATTACCTGTCTGAGACAGCGACCGCTGCGTATGAGGCGGCACGCATCTCGCTGCAGCGTTTCATCAACGCTGCCGAGGCGCGCGAGGTCATCTTTACCAGCGGCACCACCGAAGGCATCAACCTTGTGGCGCAAAGCTGGGGCCGCCAGAACATCCGGGCCGGCGATGAAATCATCTTGTCTGTGCTGGAGCACCACTCGAACATAGTGCCCTGGCAAATGCTGGCGCTGGAAAAAGGTGCGACGATCCGCGTGGTGCCGATGAACGACGCGGGCGAACTGCTGCTCGACCAGTACCAGGCGCTGTTCAACGAACGCACCCGGCTGGTCAGCGTGGGCCATGTCTCGAACGCGCTGGGTAGCATCAACCCGGTGAAACAAATGATCGCCTTCGCCCACGCCCGTGGCGTGCCGGTGCTGGTCGATGGTGCCCAGGCCGCGCCGCACCTGGCGGTGGATGTGCAGGACCTGGATTGCGACTTTTACGTCTTCTCGGGGCACAAGCTGTGCGGGCCGACCGGCATAGGCATCTTGTACGGCCGCGCCGCGCTGCTTGAGGCCATGCCGCCGTTCAAGGGCGGCGGCGACATGATCCATACCGTCACGTTTGAGAAAACCACTTACGCTCCGACTCCCAACAAATTCGAGGCCGGCACGCCGCCGATTGCCGCCGCCATCGGCCTGGCCGCCGCCGTGGACTACCTGGGCGGCATCGGCATGGCGGCGATTTCAGCACACGAACACGCGCTGCTGCATTACGCCACCGACCAACTGGCACAAACGCCGGGTGTGCGCCTGCTGGGCACGGCGCGGCACAAAGCGGCGGTGCTGTCGTTTGCACTGCAGGGCATTCATCCGCACGACGTGGGCACGCTCTTGAACCAGGAAGGTGTGGCAGTGCGCACCGGCCACCACTGCGCCCAACCGCTGATGGCGCGCCTGGGCGTGGCCGCCACCTCGCGCGCCTCGTTTGCGTTTTACAACACGCGTGACGATGTCGACGCCCTGGTGGCTGGCATTCGGACGGTTCAAAAGGTGTTCGCATGAGCGCAGATCCCAAAGCCCTGTACCAGGAAGTGATCCTGGACCACAACCGCAAGCCGCGCAACTTCGGCGAGCTGGCGCACCCCAGCCACCACGCTGAAGGTGTCAATCCGCTGTGCGGCGACCACATCCACCTGGCGCTGGACATTCAGGACGACACCATCGCGCGCATCGCCTTTCACGGCGAATCGTGCGCCATTTGCAAGGCCTCGGCATCGATGATGACCACGATGGTCAAGGGCAAGCACACGGACGAGGCCAAGACCCTGATCCACGAATTTGTCGACATGGCCACCGGCCGTGTGACCGCCGAGGCCAGCCCGCACATCGGCCGCCTGGCGGTGTTCTCGGGCATCAGCGCACTGCCGATGCGCGTCAAATGCGCGATCCTGCCGTGGCACACCTTGCAGGCGGCTTTTCATGCCGAGCCCAGCACCTCGACCGAGGCCGACGCCGACCCGATGCAGACCCCGCTGGGCGATGCCTGAGGCGCAAAGCAAACACCACAGGACACCACCATGCCAAAGATTGCCGACATAGCCGAAACACCCAACCCGAATGCGCGCAAATTCCTGTTGCGCGAACCGCTGAGCTGGGGCATTGCGCATTCGTATGAAAACACCGAGCAGGCCCAGGGCGATGCGCTGGCCAGCGCGCTGTTTGCCATTCCCCATGTGTCAAACGTTTTTTACATCGACAGCTGGCTCACGGTCACGCAAGACGGCCAGGCCGACTGGGACCAGTTGCTGCGCGACATTGCCGTGCCGGTGCGGGCCGCCCCCGCTGCCGGGGCGCAGTCCGCGGCCGCTATTTTTGCAGCGCGCGCCAGTGTGGCCGATTTGAGCCCGGAGGAAAAACAGCGCCTGGACGACATCGAGCTGCTGCTCGACCAGCAGATCCGGCCGTACCTGCAAAGTGATGGCGGCGACCTGCATGTGCTGTCTCTGTCGGGAAACCAGCTCGTGGTGCATTACCAGGGGGCCTGTGGCACCTGCCCGAGTTCAATTTCCGGAACGCTGCAGGGCATTCAGAATCTGCTGCACACGCTGGAGCCCGACCTTGAAGTGATTGCCGCCTGATGTCTCAAAGCCCCAAACCTGCTACCGGAAAAGCCCTATGCGCCTGACCACCATGAGCGACTACGCCATGCGCCTGCTGATGCACGTCGGGCAGCACCCCGGGCGCCTTTGCACCATTGCGGAGGTGGCGCGCGCGCAAGACATTTCCGAGGCGCACCTGACCAAGATCACCCACCAACTGGCGCTGGCGGGCTGGCTCGAGACTGTTCGCGGCAAGGGCGGCGGCATGCGCCTGGCGGCAAAACCCGAGCAGATCGGGCTGGGCGCGGTGGTGCGCAGCATCGAGCCCGATTTCAACCTGGTGGCATGCCTGGCCCATGACAGCAGCTGCCAACTGGCCAGCAGCTGCCACCTGACCGGCATCATCAACGGCGCGCTGCAGAGCTTCATGCAGCACCTGGACCGCTACACGCTGGCCGACCTGCTAGCGCCCTCTGCACCGATGGCAGCGGCCGACAGCAAAGTGCAGCCACTCAACTTTCACAGGCTCGCGAGCGTAGCCACGGCCTGACGCCCGGTGTGCACGCAAAGGCACCGCTATTGCTGATATTGACCTCACCCCAATCACCATGATCCAAAAATCCATTGACCTGTCGGTCCCCAAAAGTGAGCTCAAAGCCGTGCTGCTCGAGGGCATTCACCCCTCTGCCATCGAGGCGCTGCAACAGGCCGGCTACACACGCATCGTGACGCACGCCAAGGCACTTGCGGGCGACGAACTGCGGGCCGCCCTGCTTGACGCCCACTTTGTCGGCATACGCTCACGTACCCAGCTCACTGCTTCAGTGCTGCAACAGGCGCAGCAACTGGTGGCCATCGGCTGCTTTTGCATCGGCACCAACCAGGTCGACTTGAAAGAAGCCACGCGCCTTGGCATTCCGGTTTTCAACGCGCCGTTTTCCAACACCCGCAGCGTGGCCGAACTGGTTCTGGCGCAAATCATCATGATGATGCGCGGCATTCCCGAAAAAAACGCCATCCTGCACCGCGGTGGCTGGGTCAAAAGCGCGGCCGATTCCTATGAGGTGCGCGGCAAGACGCTGGGCATCATCGGCTACGGCCACATTGGCACGCAAATTGGTGTGCTGGCCGAACAGCTTGGCATGCGCGTGTTGTTTACCGACATCGAGGCCAAGCTGCCACTGGGCAATGCGCAGGCCATGAGCAGCCTGGATGCCCTGCTGGGTGCGGCCGACGTGGTCAGCCTGCATGTGCCGGAAACCCCCGAGACCGCGGGCATGATCGGCGCGGCGCAACTGGCCGCCATGAAACCCGGCAGCCACCTGATCAATGCCTCGCGCGGCAGCGTGGTCGACATCGACGCGCTGGCCACAGCGCTGCAAAGCCGCCATTTGCACGGCGCGGCGATTGACGTGTTTCCGGTCGAGCCGCAAGGCAACGATTCGGCGTTTGTCTCGCCGCTCACGCGTTTTGACAATGTGATCCTGACGCCGCACATTGGCGGCTCGACACTGGAAGCGCAGGTCAACATCGGCACCGAGGTCGCGGCCAAGCTGATCCGCTACAGCAGCAACGGCTCCACCACCTC
>JAABQI010000092.1 GCA_011391545.1 Rhodoferax sp. | reverse complement strand
TGTTGCAGCGGCTCTGGCCGCGTTTTCCGTCTCTGCTCATGGCGCTGCTGCTGGTGTCGGTTCCCGTTCTGTGGCTGGCACCGCCCGACCTGCTGCAAATGGCCGCCACGCCGCATGATTTGATGCTGCTGCCACTGCCCGACTGGCTGGATGCGCCCTGGTGGGTGGTCATCGGGCAGGCCGGGGTGCCTCTGATCACCTTGTCGCTGTTGATGGCCGTGGTCAATGGGCTCGAAGTGCTGGTGTTCCACCAGCAGCTTGAAGCCGAGCACGGGGTGCGCGCTTCGCCCGACGAGGTGCTGCGGCGCGAGAGCGCGCTGAGCGCGCTGTGCGCCCTGTTCGGCATGATTCCGGCATCGACCAGCACATCCCGCTCGCGCACCGCGCTCGCTTACACCGGCGCACCCACGGTCCGCGTGGGCCAATGGCATGCGCTGGTCATGCTGGCAGTCGCCTTGAGCGGGCACCTGTGGTTGCATTGGCTGCCGCTGGCCGGCCTGGCGGGTGTGCTGGTCATGGCCGGCGTTCGCATGGTGCCCGCCGAGATGTGGCGTGCGCCCAAAGCCGGCATGCGGCGCACCGCATGGTGGCAGAGCTGGCTGGTGGCCGGCTTGTTTGCCATCGCGGGAGGCGCCATGGCCCTGGTGGCCGGTCTGGCGGTGTCCACCGTGGTGCTGCTGCGCACGTCGGCGGCGCACGTCATCCGTCGAACGCACCTGCATGGCGAGCTTCGCTCACGCCACATCAGGCGTGCCGATGTCGATGCCTGGCTGGCTGGGCGCATGAGCCGGGTGGCGGTGTTCGAACTGCAGGGCATTCTTTCCTTTGGTGTTGCGGCGCTGGTGGTTGACCAGGTCAGAAAACACCTGGAAGGACGCCAGTGCGTGATCCTGGACACCTCCCGCGTCCCCTCGTGGGATGAGACCGGCTACGCCCGGTTGCGCACCCTCGCGCACGAGCTGCAAGACCAGGGCATTGCCCTGCTGATCAGTGGGGTCCATGGCATTCACGAGCAAGCCATGGACGATCTGCAGCCTTTTGCCGATCTGGATCACGCGCTGGAGTGGGCCGAGGCGCAATTGCTGCTGGAGTGTCCACTTGACGCAAGGCAGCCCGACCCGACCGGCTCACAACTGGGCGATCTGGGCAAGGACATGACCGAACAGGCGCGCCTTGCCCTGGAGCGCGTCATGGTCAGCCATCACTTTCCAGCCGGCGCTCTGATCATTCGCAGCGGCGACCAGGACCGCAGATTGATGCTGGTGCAGGCGGGGTTGGTCACGCTCAGTACAGCTGAGTCAGCGGGACAAGGCCTGCGATTGGCATCTATCGGTCCGGGCGTCGTTTTTGGCGAAATGGCTTTCCTCAACGGCATTGCCCGCACCGCCTACGCCCATGCCGATGCGGGAGGCGCCCGGGTCTGTACCCTTGAATGGAACACCTTCAAGGCCTGGTCGCAAGAGCACCCTGAGGCGGCACTTGGCTTCATGAAGGAACTGGCCCGCATGGGCATTCGCCGCCTGGGCACAACATCGCAACAGCTGCGGGCGGCCATGGAATGATTTTTTTTAACAAGCAAAGGAAAACAAATGTCACGACAGTCAGACCAACTCGAGATACTTCAAAACAAGCTGAGCCAGCGCTATGGGCCTGGCGATGTGCTGTGCAAGCAGGTTTCTGCCGCGCTGGAATCATGCCGGAAATTCGAACCCGCAGGGGCCAAGACGTGCGATTGGTCGGTGCCCTACACGCACACCATCGCGGCATATCGCCTTGAGACGTTTCAAAAAAGCCGCCACTGACCCTTGGCCGCAGGCAGCACCATGACCGCATTGGCTGACAAAGTCTCGGAGTTGCTCAAGAAGCAAAAGCGGGTGGCGGGCATGGTCCATAACCAGAGCATGCCGCGCCAGGCCATTGTTGAAACCCTGGTGCAACGTCAGCATCTGGCTGAGCTGAAGACGCTGCTGAACCAGTTGCCGGCCACCGACATTGCCTCACTGCTTGAGTCATTGCCCATCGACGATGGCCAGCAATTGTGGCCCTTGCTGTCACAGGGGCAACAAAACGATGTCTTGTGGGAGGTGTCGGATGCGCTGCGGGACATGCTCGCTGGTGGCAGGGAGCCTGTTTTCAACGAAAGCCAGATGAACGCGTTTGTCCTGGTGGACGGCAGGTTGCAGCAAATTCCCATTGAAGGCCGAAAAGACCTGGAGGGCGCCAGCCCGATCTGGATCGACCTGCTCGGCGCCAGCAAGGCCGAGCGAAATTATGTGGGTTCGCATTTTGGGCTGTCGCTGCCCGATCCGGATGAGCTGACAGATCTGGAAACCAGCGCGCGTTTTCAGATTGAGGACAACGGCGACATCCACCTGCATTCCAATTTTTTGCTGGATCGCGAAGGGCTGTCGCGCAGCGTGCCGGTGGCGTTTATCCTGCACAAAGGCGTGTTGTTCTCGCTGCGCAACGAAGACCTGCCGGTTTTCAGACTGCAGCGCCGGCGTGCCCGAACGCAGCCCGGTTATGTTTCCGACTGCACCGATGTCCTGCTGGACCTCTTTGGCTCTGATGTCGAGTATTCAGCGGACTCGCTGGAAGATATTTATGCCACTTTGGGCAAGGTGGGCCGACAGGTCTTGAGCGAGGCCATCAGCGACCGGGAGGCCGCGTCCATTCTGGGTGCCATTGCCGAAGAAGAGGATTTGAACGGGTGCATCCGGGGGAATATTCTGGACACGCAGCGCGCCATCAATTTTCTGGTCCGAAGCAAAACCATGACATCTGCCCAGCTCGATGATGCCAATCAAATTCTGCGCAACATCGATTCGCTCAACAGCCACACCTCGTTTCTTTTTGACAAGATCAACTTCTTGATGGACGCGACCATTGGTTTCATCAACATCAACCAGAACAAGCGCATCAACCAGTTGACCGTGCTCGGTGTGGTGTTCACCCCCATCAACATTCTGGCAGGCATGGGGGGAATGTCGGAATTTTCGATGATGACCCAGGGCATTCCCTGGCCCGTCGCCTATGGTGCTTTTCTGGTGGGCGCCGCCATGATTGGTGTGCTGACATTCATGGGGCTCAAGCGCCTGGAAACCCGCCAGCTCAAGCTAAAAAAGTCGCGCTGATCGACGCGCCGCGGTTGCTACTGCATCAGCCGGCAGCGCGTGCCCGGGGCACGCTCTTCAGGTAGTCTTTGACAGGCAGGTCGTTTTCACTGATGTGATGCGCCATCCAGTCGGCGACCAGGCCGCTTAAAGCCGCTTTGTCCACGACGCCGTGCGAGACGTCAGCCAACAAATTGGCAAGCTGGTTTCGCGCCGTCAGGTGCACCGCTTTGTGTCCTGACAAAGTAGGGCAGCCGTTGGCCTCGAGGATGCTTTCTTCAAGGGCATCGTGCAGTCGCGACAGCCTGTCGATGTCCTCCAGGGCGCCATGAATCTGGATATCGGTGGAGGCTTTGGTTTCAAGCAAGCGCATAAGGTCGCGACCCAGTTCAAGCAGGGTGATGTGCTGCTCGTCCAGCTTGGCATTGCCCACACTCAGCCTGGGTGACCATTGTGGAATGGGTGTTCCATGGTTCAGAGGGAGAGTGTGTTTGGGCTGCATGGCATTCATCAAGAAATTGCTTTGGCTTCACGCGTCCAGGGCTAATTGGGGAGTGAATTGTCGCAAAAAATGTGAGTGCTCAGCAAAGATATTTCGCGCGCCTGTTGGACTGCTCAAAGTCCAACAGGGCGGTCACTGGCTTGTCAGTCTTTGGCTGGCCGCCCGGTCTTGATGGTCGGCACGGCCTTTGTGACCTTCAGGAAACTGGCATCCGACATGGCGGCCAAGGCCAGGATGCCAGCGCGGATCAGTTCGCTTTTCTTGATCGAATTTCCCAGCTTGACACTGCGATGCTTTAATTCTTCGAGTTTGAGGTACTCAAGCTTGGGGATGGTGAAACTGTCGCGGACCAGCTTTGGCTTTTTGGCTTTCAGCAGTTTGACTTCAGTTTGCTTTGAACTCAAGGCGTTAGCCGTCTTTGGTTCGGCCTTCACTGGTGCTTTGGCTGCGGCTTTGGGTGCTGTGGCTGGTGTGGCTGGTGTGGCACTGGCTGCCGATTTGACGGCTGCCCTCGGTGCTGCCTTCTTGGCGACGGGCTTGACTGCCACCTTGGCCACCGGCGTGACCGGTGCAACTGCTTTTTTGGCGGGTGTTCTGACCACCCTTTTGGCCACTGCTTTGACTGCCGCCGGGGCGGGCGCCGGTGCTGAAGGCGATGGCGCTGCGCTGATGACGCCTGGCTGATCGGTTTGGGTTGTCGGGGCCACGGTTGCAAGGTCTGGTTGTGTTGTGGATGTCATGGTCAATACTCCTTGGGTTAAACGGGGTAAATAGTTTATACCGTTTAACCAAAACTTGGTCAAGACGCCAAAATAACTTTCTGAATCTCCCCGGGTTTCTTTGCGACCCTGCGCAAGCGGGCGTCACGCAAGTGTCATAGCCGTCTGTCAAACTGAAACGGCCCGTGGCGACAGCGAGAGGGCACGACAACCAGAGGGGACTGCAACAATGACTACCGAGCAAGCGATGGACGGCAGCGGCGACATCCATCGCAATCCGCGCTATATCAGTCAATTGACGCGCAATACCTTTGCCATGGTTCTGGCTGGCGGGCGTGGCAGTCGCCTGCAGGGTCTGACCGACTGGCGCGCCAAGCCGGCCGTGCCGTTCGGCGGGAAATTCCGCATCATTGATTTCACGCTGTCAAACTGTGTCAACTCGGGCGTGCGGCGCATCGGGGTTGCGACGCAATACAAATCGCAGAGTCTGATAAGGCACCTGCACCTTGCCTGGAGCTTTCTGGACGGTCGCATGGGCGAATTCATCGAAACCATGCCAGCCCAGCAGCAGGTGGACGAGTGCTTCTGGTACCGGGGGACGGCCGACGCGGTGTACCAGAATCTGCGTGAAATCAGCCACGCCAAGCCGGACCACATCCTGGTGCTGTCCGGCGACCACATTTACCGCATGGATTACGGGCGCCTGCTGGCAGCGCATGTCGAGCGCG
>JAABQI010000091.1 GCA_011391545.1 Rhodoferax sp. | reverse complement strand
ACGCAACAAGAAGGCTTTGACGTGTTGGGCAGGGAGCATTTTGACCTGATGCCCCAACGACATGAGAGTGCGTGCCCAATAATGGGAGCTGGAACAAGCCTCCATCGCGACAAGGCTTGTCTGGCACTTGGCGAAGAACTCAGTGAGCTTGGCACGCTTGATCTGGCGGCGCTGGATCTCGCCGGAATCCGTGTCGACGATGTGAAGCTGAAACACAGACTTGGCCAGATCCAGACCAATCACGGGCAGGTGTGCAGTAAATTCCATGGTGGGGCCTCCAGATTTAAGTGGTTACGTAGAACCTCCACTTTGGCACGTTGATGCCGGTTCTGCGAGGCCCCACCTGACTGCTGGGTTACCTCACTTCAGCTGCAAAGCTGCCTAGGTGGGCGGACCATGCCATCTGCTTTTGATCTGTTGCACAATCGCCGCTTATATTCGCCAAAAATTCCTCTGCCCGTTCGGGTTCATCGCGCTGGTCAGGGGGCATGAATGGACCTTGATATGGGCATCCTCCAGCACCGCATTTATTTGTGTTCGCAAAGTCCGCGCCGCCGCGAATTGCTCAAGCAGATCGGCATTAATTTCCACATGCTGCTGTTGCGTTGCGACCCGCGCCGCGGCATGGATGTTGACGAGGCGACGCTGGACGATGAGTCGGCAGAAACCTATGTGCGGCGCATCTGCCTGGAAAAAGCCCGCACCGGTTCGGAGTCGCTGCGCCTGCGCAGCCTGCCGCCTTTTCCGGTGCTGGCCGCCGACACCACCGTGTCGCTGGATGGCAAAATTTTTGGCAAACCGGACAACGCCGAGCAGGCGGCAGACATGCTGCGCCAGTTGTCCGGCCGTGAGCATCAGGTGCTGAGCGCGGTGGCCGTGGCCCTGGGCAACCGGACCGAAATGGCGCTGTCAGTTTCGACCGTGCGGTTTGTCAAGCTCAGCGAGGACCGCATCCAGCGCTACCTGCTCAGTGGCGAATTTACCGACAAGGCCGGGGCCTACGGGATTCAGGGTCAGGCCGGCGCGTTCGTCGAATATCTGGCTGGCAGTTACTCCGGCGTGATGGGCTTGCCGCTGGCTGAGACGGTCGAACTGCTGCAGCGCTTTGATTACCCCACGCCTTGAAGCGCACCCCCGGCAAACCGGTGTGGCGGGCCCGCGCGCTGGCACTTATACTGGCGCGAGCCATCGTCGGCCTTGGCTGTTGTAAACGGCTGTGCGGCTTGCGCTGGCATTAACCTGGAGATTGACATGACCGACGAACAACCAGAATTGAATGCTGCTGCAGACGACTATTTCCGCACGCTGCCGGGCCTGAAGTACCCGCCGGCACTGGCGACTGCCTTCCCCCGCATTGTCAACACGCTCTTTGAATTCAAGGACAACAAGCCCAAGCTGCGCAGCTACTTTGATTCGCTCATCGGGGATGAGCGGGGCGGGCGCCAGGGTTTTCCGTTCGACGTCCTGATGAGCATCCAGGACCTGCGCGAGCTCATGCTGGGCGATGTCAACCAATTCGTGATGGACGACACCACCAAATGGGTGTCATGAAAAAAATCCCAGCGTCGAGTCAGTCCTGAGACCAACGTGGCCGACTGCACCGTGGCCGTTTCCGACTCGCGATGCACGCAGGCCGACAAGCCTCTTTGGCGCGCGTCATTCTCCGCAATGACATTGTCCTGCACCCTCTTGGCGATCAAAAAGACCACCCTATAGAGCAGCGCCAGCAGCGCGACCACGGCCCTTCGTTGAAAAATGATTCATCATGGGCGAATATGGCCCAGTTCAAGGCATTCGGCGATGCGGCGGTGGTCAGACCACGTCTTGGTGGCACGATAATGCCGGTTCACCTGCAAGGCATATTAAAACCAGAAACCGACATGGAAGCGATCCAAACCAAGTTGTCGCAACTGGGCACCAGTTTGACGACAGAGCTGCTTGTTCGGCTTGACATTGAGGAATACCTCGATGAACTGGATCGTGCCCTGCCCCTGAAAACCGGACAACGTATCCAGTTTGCCGAGCTGTTGCGTGCGGCTGATCTCAGCATAGGGGCAGCCACAGCCGCTGCGTCAGGGAGCCAGCGCCTGGCCAAGCTGATTCTGCCTCGCCATGTTGGAACGGCAGCCCGCCTGTCCAAAATGGATCAGGTAATCGGCAGACAGCAGCGCAGCGGCTTGCCCGTCGATAAAAAATATGCGCTGGGTAATATTCTGGTTGCCAGTGATCAGATCACGCGAGCCCAGCTGGAAGACGCGCTGCGTCGCCAGTTGGCCAGCGGCCGGCGCGTAGGCGAGGAACTGATCGACGCTGGCCACGTCAGCGAGCATCAGGTGGAGCACGGCTTGTTTCTGCAGCGCGTGCTCATTCCCTGCACCTTGGCCGTGGCGATCGGCTTGGCGCCTATGGTCGGTATCGGACCCCAGGCCCATGCCGGACAGACCAACGCCGTCATGCCGGTTTCGGCCACAGTGGTTGCTCATGCCAAGCTGCTGAACAACTATCAGGTCGAGCAACTCCTGATTACCGAAGCCGATGTGGCGCGAGGCTATGTCCAGGCCAACGCAGCATCGCGGTTTGCCGTGGTCACCAACAGCCGCGCCGGCTACCTGATGGAATTCCATCCGATGGGCCATTTGTTTGAATCGGTGCGGATCGAGGGCTTGGGCAATCCGGTGCTCATGGGTGCCGATGGCGGCATCGTGGTGCAGCGCGCCCTGCCTTCAGCCGAGTTGCTGCATGAATTGAATTTTCGTTTCGATCTTGGGCTGGATGCACAGCCCGGTCGCTATCTCTGGCCTCTGCGCATGGTGGTGCGGCCCCTGTAGCCGCACCCCGGCGTCAAAACTCGACGAACACGGTGACGCTGTCGGTGTAATCGCCAACGGCAGCATCCTGGCCGGCAGGAATCTGACCAAACACGCTGAGCGTGACGGCGTCGTTCTTGCCGGTCGTTATAAAACTGCTGCCGCCAGTGCCATCCCCCCAGACCAGGGCGCGCGCGGCTGTGGTGTAGAGGTTGTAGTGCAGCGTGTTGGCGCCGCTTTTCATGGTGCGCAAGGCGTAACTGTTGCTCTGCCCCGTGCTGAGCCTGACGCTGCTGCCGCCCCCGCCCTTGCAGTCGATGTTGACACTGCCGATGCCGCTGTTGTTGGGGAATGGATCCCACACGTTGTAGGCAGAAAAAATGACCGGAGTTGCCGAGACCGTGCAAGTGACGGCCGCCACTGCGCCGGGTGAAATGGCTGCCAGGCTGGCAGCAACCGCCCAAGCACACAGAATTTTTTGCAAGTTCGTCATGGGGTCACTCCTGTGCAGACCTGAACGCCAAGATCGGGCAGCGGGTCTGTGCTGGCCTCAAACCGGACATCGAACTCGCACTGCTGATTGCGCCATGTTGCGCGCAGCCGGGTGCTTGGCGCCAGGCCTGTCACATAGACCTCGCCCGCCTCGCCCACGGTGTGAATTTCTGCCTTGCCGGCTTGCTGGACCGTCGCGCCCATCGGCATGGGCTGGCCGTTGTCGAGCCGGATCGTGAAGGTGGCCCCGCGGGCCTGCTGGATCGGAAAGTCCACCGACACGCCACTGCGAAAGTAGGGCACCACCTCAAGTTTGAGGGTGCCAATCTGCGCATCCAGAGGCAGGTCGCGCTGATCGACCGAAATGACGTTTCTGTCATAGGCGCGCAGTGCCGGGATGAGCGCGCTGCCGCTGGCATTGGTTCGGCCGACGGGTTGATTGTCGGCGAGCAGACGCACATTGGGGTAGTCCGCAATCCGGGCCACGGCAAAACTCTGGTCGATGCGCCGGCTCGCAAAAACGTCGCCGCCGAGCAGTGCCAGGCCGCCGGATGCCCCCAGACGCGCGGCACTGCTGTCCTGGGACCGCGCTGCTTCCAGTGAATAAGTGCCGACATCGTTTTGCCACGACAACGCGGCTTCGGCCGAACGGTCAGAGCGGGCCATCAGGCGATAGCCGTAACCTGCACCCACCGGCATATTGCCCTGCAGCGTGGTGACAAAATCGGTGCGAGTTTCGCCCTCCGGGCTGCGCGTTGATTGCGCGCTCAGGCTCACGCTGGAGGATGCGTCAAGCGGAATGCTCAGCAGCGCAAAAACCGAGGTGCTCGGCCGTTCTGAAAAATCGCGCAAGGCCGAGACCACGAGCGAACCCATTCTTCCGAGCGAGCGGCTGTAGCTCAGGGTGGCGATGCGGACATCGGCCTTTAAACGGTTGCTCTGTATCAATAAAGCCAAGCCGACAGATCCGCCGGTCGCCGCCGCATAGCTCAGGTTCACGCTGCTGGCCTGGGCCGGCGCCTGCTCGGACACAAGCTGGCCGAGCTGCCTGAAGCCGCTGGACGCCCATTGCGTGCGTGCGCCAAGGCTCCAGGGGCGGGCCTGGCGCTCAATGCCCAGGTACGTCAGCCATCCGCTTTCGGCCTGCCGGTGGCTGCCCGCGAAGCGTCCGCTGAGGGTGCCGATGTTCGGCAGCACATAGTCGCCGCCGACGCCCGCCGTAGTTTGACCCGGCATGACTTCGGCGCGCACCTCGGCGGTCAACTGCGTGCTTATCCCGCGCCGGTAGGTGCCGGTGCCAAACCAGTGGCCGTAATCATTGCTGTTGATGCCGAAGTTTTCCCGCACCCGGCCAACCTCATAAGAAAAACTCGACAGGCCCGGGCGCAGCAAACCCTGGCTGGCATAGAAGGGTTGCGTCACGATTTGCTCGCGCCCGAGCAGGTCGCGCACCACAAGCTGGACTTCACCAGCGCCCGAGATCACCGGTAAATTTTCGATGGTGAACGGGCCGGGTGGCACGTTTTGTTGTGACACCAGCGCGTTGTTGACAAAGACATCGACCGTCGAAGGCAGTTCGGCCAGTCCCGCGGCGCTTTGCAGCGGCACTGTGATGAAGCCCGGCTGGCTGCCAAAATAGCTGCCAAACTGGATGCCGCCAAAACGCACCGGGCGGCCCCAACTGCCAGGTGTGCTGATGGCGTCGCCCAGGCGCAGCCTTTGCATTTTTTCAGGGTCGTCGAAGGTCCAGTTGGTTTCAAGCCGGGTGAGGCGACGGCGCCCGTTGATTTGT
>JAABQI010000090.1 GCA_011391545.1 Rhodoferax sp. | reverse complement strand
ACCCAGCGCGGCCAGAATCAGGCCTGTCACCAGAGTTTTGGGCGGCAAATGAACCGGGTTCATGCCAGCTAATCTTCCACAAACGCGACTTCGCGCGTGCGCCTGATGGCGGGTAACAACACCAGAGCCAGCAGCGCCAAAGCCGCCAATAACAAACCCGCTGACAGCGGCCGGGTGACGAACACGCTCCAGTCGCCACGTGACAACAACAGCGCGCGGCGCAGGTTTTCTTCCATCATCGGGCCCAGAATAAAGCCCAGCAGCAGCGGCGCCGGCTCCATGCCGAGCTTGATGAAAACATAGCCGACGATACCGAACAGGCCCACCATCCAGATGTCCCAAGTGTTGTTGTTGGTGCTGTACACGCCGATGGCGCAAAACAGCACGATGGCCGGGTAGAGCCAGCGGTAGGGCACGCTCAGCAGCTTGATCCAGATGCCGATCAGCGGCAGGTTCAGCACGATCAGCATGGCGTTGCCGATCCACATCGAGGCGATCAGACCCCAGAACAGTTCGGGATTGCTGGTCATGACCTGCGGGCCGGGCTGGATGTTGTGGATGGTCATGGCGCCCACCATCAGCGCCATCACGGCGTTGGGCGGAATGCCCAGTGTCAGCAGCGGAATGAAGGAGGTTTGCGAGGCGGCGTTGTTGGCCGCCTCGGGCGCCGCCACACCGCGGATGTTGCCCTGGCCGAAAGGCACCTCGCCGGGCTGCAGCGTGGTCTTTTTCTCGATCGTGTAAGCGGCAAAGGCGCTCATCACCGCACCGCCACCCGGCAAAATGCCCAGCACCGAGCCCAGGCCGGTGCCGCGCAAAATGGCCGGCCACATGCGCCTGAAGTCCTGTCGGCTGGGCATCAGCCCATGCACATTGGCGGTGAACACCTGGCGCGCGCTTGTCGGGCGGCTCAGGTTGCTGATGATCTCGCCATAACCAAACATGCCCATGGCGATCACGATAAAGCCAATGCCGTCGGTCAACTCCGGAATGTCGAAGCTGTAACGTGCCACACCCGAATTGACATCGGTGCCCACCAGCCCCAGCAGCAGGCCGAGCAAGATCATGCCAAACGCTTTCAGCAAATCGCCGGAGGCCAGCACCACGGCGCCGACCAGACCCAACAGCATCAGCGCGCAGTATTCAGCCGGGCCGAACAGGAACGCCACTTCGGTCAGCGGCACGGCGAAGGCGGCCAGCACCAGCGTGCCGACACAACCGGCAAAAAACGAGCCGATGCCCGCCGCCGCCAGCGCCGGCCCGGCGCGGCCCCGGCGCGCCATCTGGTAGCCGTCGATCACCGTCACCACCGACGAGGCCTCGCCCGGCAGGTTCACCAGGATGGCGGTGGTGGAGCCGCCGTATTGCGCGCCGTAGTAAATGCCCGCCAGCATGATCAGGGCAGACGTTGGCGGCAGCGCGTAGGTGGCCGGCAGCAGCATGGCGATGGTGGCCAGCGGCCCGATGCCGGGCAGCACGCCAATCAGGGTGCCCAGCAGGCAGCCGACAAAGGCGTACATCAGGTTGATCGGTGTGAAGGCGACACCGAAGCCCAGCGCCAGGTGGTTGAACAACTCCATGCTAGTTTCCTGCCAAAAACACCGGCCACACCGGGAACTGCAATTTGAGCAGCAGCACAAAGGCCAGGTAGCTCAAGGCCGCCAGCGCGGTGGCCAGCAGCACAGCTTCCTTGAACCTGAAGCGCTCGCCGGCCAGGCAGGCGACAAACGTCAGCCCGTAAATGCCCGCCATCAGGCCCAGCGCCGGCAGCTTCAAGCCTGGCAGACCGCCCAGCGCAACGCCAAACAGCAGGTTGGCCGCGATGATGGCCACCAGCGGCTTCCAGGCCCAGGGGCCAATGGCTTCGCCCCGGTCAGGCTGCAGCCGGGCGGCGCGCAGCATCATCACCGCGCCCAGCAGCGCCAACATCACACCCAGCAGCAGCGGAAAGTAGCCCGGCCCCATGCGCGCGCTGCTGCCAACCTGGTAGTCCAAGGCGCCCCAGCTGAAGGCACTGCCCACCAGCGTGAACAACAGGCCCGCAAAAAAATCCTTGGTGTTCTTCAACGCGACCACGCCTAGCCTGATTGGCAGCCGCTCAGGACAACGGCGGGGTGGATGACAGCACCTCTTCCAGCACGGTCAGCCCCTCGGCCACACGTAGCGCGCCGGCCAGCCGCAAGGGCCGCATGCCGTCGGCAACGGCTTGGCGCTTGAGCGCATCGGCGTTGGGCTCGCGGTTGATTTTTTCCTTGAAGGCCTCACTCACCACCAGCAACTCGTAGAGCCCCATGCGCCCCATGAAGCCGGTCATGCGGCAATCCACACAGCCCACCGCCTTGAACGGTTTGTAGCTGCCGCTGAGTTGCCAGGGCTTCACCACCTCGGCCAGTGCTTCAGACGTGGCGGCCGGATCCGGCAGCTTGCACTGCGGGCACAGCGTGCGCACCAGGCGCTGCGCCAGCACGCCCAGCAGCGTGGCATTGACCAGATAAGCGGGCACGCCCAGTTCCATCAGCCGTGTCACTGCGCTCGGTGCGTCGTTGGTGTGCAGCGTGCTGAACACCAGGTGCCCGGTGAGCGCCGCCTGCACCGCCATCTCGGCGGTGGCCTGGTCACGGATTTCGCCGACCATGATGATGTCGGGGTCCTGGCGCATCAGCGCGCGCAGGCCTTCGGGAAAGCCGAAGTCAAGCTGCGTCTGCACCTGGGTCTGGTTGAACGCGGGCTCGATCATCTCGATCGGGTCTTCCACGGTGCTAACGTTGACTTCTTCGGTGGCGACCCGCTTCAGGGTCGAATAGAGCGTGGTAGTTTTTCCCGACCCGGTGGGGCCGGTGACCAGAATGATGCCGTTGGGGCGCTTCACCAGCGCCTCCCAGCGTTGCGCGTCGTGCGCCGAGAAGCCCAGCGCATCGAGGTCCTTGACCGTGGTGTCGGGATCAAAAATACGCATCACCATCTTCTCGCCAAACGCAGTGGGCAACGTCGAGATGCGCATTTCAACCTCGTCTCCGCTCGGGTTGCGGGTCTTGATGCGGCCGTCCTGCGGGCGGCGCTTTTCGACCACGTCCATGCGCCCGAGCAGCTTGATGCGCGCCGTCATGGCTGCCAGCACACCCATCGGCATCTGGTACACCGGGTGCAGCACGCCGTCGATGCGGAAGCGGATCACGCCCTGCTCGCGGCGCGGCTCCAGGTGGATGTCGCTGGCGCGCTGGTCAAACGCGTATTGCCAGAGCCAGTCCACCACCTGCACCACGCTCTGGTCGTTGGCGTCGAGCTGCTTGTTGCTCTTGCCCAGTTCCACCAACTGCTCGAAGCTGGAGCCGGCGTTGCTGCCCGCCTTGCTGGCGGCGCGCACCGACTTGGCCAGCGCGAAAAACTCGGCAGTAAAGCGCGCAATGTCCTGCGGGTTGGCCAGCACCCGGCGCACACTGCGCCGCGACTGGCGCTCGACCTCGCTCACCCAGTCGGTCAGATAGGGCTCGGCGGTGGCCACCACCACCTCATGGGCAGTGACCTGCACCGGCAAAATCCTGTGATGCTCGGCATAGGCCGGGCTCATGGTGTCGGCCACCTTGGCGACATCGACCTTGAGCGGGTCGATGCGCAAATAACCCAGCCCGGCGCGCGGCGCCAGCCACTGCACCAACGCCTCCATGCCCATGGCCTTGTCGTCGCTGGCGCGGTGCACGCCAACGCTGGTCAGGCGCAGCAGCGGGTGCTGCGCGCTCTCGGCCTGAGCACATCGCGACTGGATGCGCTGCGCTTCCAGCGCCGTGATGATTCCGTCAAACTGCAGCCAGCCCACCAGGCTGCGCCAGTCCAGCAGACCCTGGGCTGGCTGGCTCGGCGATGTCATGGGTGTGCGCTGCGTCATGACAGCATGGGCTTGAACACCCGCACCCATTTGCTGGCCGGCAGGCCCCATTCGAACTCGATGCGGTCGGCGCGCGCCATCAGCACATCGCGTTTGGGCCGGCTCGGCGTGTGCTGCGCCAGCACCACGGTGTTGCCCTCGCGCGTGGGCTTGAAGGCCCAGATCGCCTCCTTGCCAAAGGCGGCCGACATTTTCTCGACACTGCGCACAAAGCTCGACGCGCGGCCGAACAGGTTCACCGTCATGCAGCCCTCGGGTGTCAGCAGGCGGCGGCAATGGTTGTAAAACGGCAGGCTGTCGAGCACTGGCGCTGCGGCTTCGTGGTCGTACAGGTCCACCTGCAGGGCATCCACGGTACCCCACCATTTGGGGTTCTGGATTTCCTGCGCCGCGTCAGCCAGCACCACCTGCAGGCGGGGGTTTTCCGCCGGCAGCTTGAACCAGCCCTTGCAGGCCGCCAGCACCTGCGGGTTGAGCTCGATGGCGGTCGTCTTCATGCGCAACTCCTTGTGGCAGAACTTGGTCAGCGAGCCGGCACCCAGGCCCAGTTGCAGCGCCTGGCGGTCTTTCACCGACTCGGGTGGCACAAACAGCAGCCAGGCCATCATGCGCTGAATGTACTCATGCACCAGGGCGTTGGGCTCGGCGAGGTACATCGAGCCCTGGATCCATTCGGTGCCCAGGTGCAGGTGTCGCATCTTGCCATCGTCCGAGTAATTGACTTCGGGAAGTGAGTGGGTGTGTTTTTTCAAGATGAGTCGATTATCCCCAATCAATCCCTCACGCAGTCGACCAGCCTCAGGCGCTAAACTCTACGGGTTTCTACCAAGTCCGAGCGTCCGGCACGATGTGCTGCAACAGCCGCCCCCGCCTGATAGCTATGTCTCCTGCATACCCCCTTCTCAACTGGAAAAACAAATGAAAAAACACGCTTTGTGGTTAGTAAGCGGCCTGATGGCTGCCCTGGTCTTGACGGCTTGCGGCAAGAAGGAAGAGCCAGTGGCGGCAGCGCCGACGCCGGTGGTCGTCAAAGCCATTGTTATCGGCCTGGATGACAACTTCCCGCCGATGGGTTTTCGGGATGACAAGAACGAACTGGTCGGCTTTGACATCGATCTGGCCAAAGAGGCAGGTAAGCGCCTGGGCGTTGAAGTGAGCTTCAAGCCGATCGACTGGAGCGCCAAGGAGTCTGAGCTCAATGGCAAGCG
>JAABQI010000100.1 GCA_011391545.1 Rhodoferax sp. | reverse complement strand
GGCAATGTGCACCTTGGGCACGGTGGTGCACATGCGGCCGTTGCCCTCGTTTTCGACCAGGCACAGGGTGCCGGTCTCGGCCACGCAAAAGTTGACGCCCGAGAGGCCGATGTCGGCATCGGCAAACTTGCGCCGCAGCACCTTGCGGCCAATACGGATCAGCGCATCGACGTCCTCGGTGTAGGCCACGCCGGGGATTTCCTTGGCAAACAGTTCGGCAATGGCCTGCTTGGTCTTGTGGATGGCCGGCATGATGATGTGCGACGGCGCCTCGCCCGCGAGCTGCACGATGTACTCGCCCATGTCGGACTCGAACGCCTCGATGCCTGCCGCCTCCATGGCGTGGTTGAAACCAACCTCCTCGCTCACCATCGACTTGCCCTTGATGATGCGCTTGGCGTTGACCCGGTTGGCAATGCCCAGGGCGATGGCGTTGGCCTCATCGGCGTTTTGCGCCCAGTGCACCTGGACGCCATTGGCGGTGAGCTTGGCCTCCAGTTGCTCCAGCAAGCGCGGCAGGTGCGCCAGGCTGTAGCGGCGAATCTGCGAGCCCAGCTCGCGCAGGCCCTGCAACTCGTCCTGATCAGGAAACTGGGCGCGGCGCTTGGCCTGCAAAAAGTCCATGGCGCCGCGAAAATTCTTGCGCTGGCCCGGGTCGTTGAGCACGTCTCGGCTGCGCTCCTTGAAGTCTTCCATCGGGTGGATTTTGATGACCTGGCTCATGCGGCTGCTCCTGGTTGGAAGGATTGAGCGTGGCGCAACAGCACCACCAATTCACGCGGGCCGTGGGCACCGTAGGCCAGCGTTTGCTGGATGTCGGCGGTCTTGGACGGCCCGCAGATCAGCAGCGCGTTGGTCGGCAAGCTGTCTTTCCAACCCTCGTTGGTGATGGCCGAATGCAAGTCGGCATGGATGGTGGCCACATCGAGCAGCACAAAGTGCACCGAAGGCACCAGCGACATCAACCGGGGCTCTTGTGGCGTGGGCCACAAAATCAGGCTGCCAATTTCGGCGATGGCGCTTTTGGCCAGGGTGAGCGAGGCATCCACCTCGTCAAACAGCACATCGCGCCAGGAATCGATGGACTCGGCATAGCGCTTGAGTTCCAGATTGGCCGGCTGGCGTGATTCCAGCTCAGTGCCGTGCGGCGTGTCGGCGCCGATCAGCAGGTTGCGCAAGCCCTTGGCTGCGGCCAGGCGCAACAGCAGTTCGGGCCAGTCGGCCTCGGTGGTGTCATGCACCTCGGTCTTGACGGCTTCCAGCGCGGCGCGCAGGCGGCTCACGCGCTGGGCGCTGTCTTCGTGGCGCTGGTGCGCGTCGAACCAGGCTTTGACGTCAGGCAGCGGCAGCGCCTCAGGCGTGGCCGGGGCGCGCAGGCGCGCCAGGATGCTGCTGCGGGCGTTGGCTTCGGCCACGCCGGTGGGGCTCAGGGTGGCGTTCATGCGACGTCTCCAGCGGTGGCTTGTTCTGTGGTTCGGCGCCACAAAAAGCTGGCCATGTGTTCTCCCGGCAAAGTTGCCTTGGGCAGGCCGGCCAATTCATCCTGCTTGGCCGCGCGGCCGGTGATGTTGAGCAGGCAGCCGCAGTCGGCGCTGACCACAGAGGCCGCCCCGGTGTCGCGGATGGCGGCCACCTTGTCGTTGACGATGGCCTCGGAAATGTCGGGGTAGCGCATGGCAAAGGTGCCGCCAAAGCCGCAGCATTCCTCGATGCGCACCTGCTCCACCACCTTGACCTGCGCCAGGCTGTCGAGCAGCGCCACACTGGTCTCGTGCACGCCCATCTCGCGGCGCGCGTGGCAGGAGGTGTGCAGGGCAATGGTGCAAGGCGCACCCAGGTCAGGCTGGCTGAAATTGACCACGTGCACCAGAAACTCGGTCAGCTCATAGACCCGCTCGGACAGGTCCACCGCCTTGGCGTGCAGCACCGGGTCGTCGGCAAACAGGTGCGGGTAGTGCTTGCGGATCATGCCGCCGCAGGAGCCCGACGGGATCACCACCGGCCAGGGCTCGACAAACAGGTTGAGTTGCTGCAGCGCCACGGCCCGCGCCTCGTCCGGAAAACCGCTGCTGTGCGCCGGCTGGCCGCAGCAGGTTTGCGCCTCCAGGTAATGCACCCGGATACCTTCGCGCTCCAGCAGGCGCACCGTGTCCAGCCCCGCCTCGGGCGTAAACTGGTCGATCAGGCAGGTGGCAAACAGATAAACATCGGTCGGTTTGGGCGGATACGTCCGCGCCTCAAAAGTGCTCAGGGCCATCAATCAGTCTCCTCGTTTTAAATTGCACGCGTTTGGCTTGCATGATTGGATTGTGAAACATTTCGCCGCTTTGAGCTTGTGATATTCGGTGACCCGGCTTGTCAATAATTTCAACCGCCCTTCCCGGCCGCTTGACGGCCACGCTGCTGCCAGCGTTGCGCATGGATGAGCCCCAGACGAAACGTGGCAAGCTGTATCTGCACGGTTTCCTCGATTTGGCGGCCATAGCCGCCCGCCATGACAAACGCCAGCGGAATGCCACGCTGGGCGCACCAGTCGAACACACACCGGTCACGCGCCGCCAGCCCGTCTTGCGTCAAGGCGAGGCGACCCAGCCGATCGCCCGCGTAGGGGTCGGCCCCGGCCAGATACAGCACCAAAGCCGGCTCGAAGCGCTGGCTCAGCGTCTGCAGCGCCTGCGCCAGGGCGGCCAGGTAGTCGTCATCGCCGCAGCCATCGGCCAGCGCCACATCCAGATCGCTGGCCTCCTTGCGAAACGGAAAGTTCTTGTCGCCGTGCAGCGACAGCGTGAAGACCGTGTCGTCGTGCCGAAAGATGTGCGCCGTGCCATTGCCCTGATGCACATCGAGGTCGATCACCGCCACCTTCAACACTTGACAGTGCTGGCGCTGCCACTCGGCTTGCGCCAGCCGGGTGGCCACCGCCACGTCATTAAAAACACAAAAACCGCCGCCCTTGTCGGCGTAAGCGTGGTGCGTGCCGCCTGCCAGATTGGCCGCCACCCCGCCTTGCTGCGCCGCGCGCACCGCCGCCACCGTGGCGCCCACCGAACGGCGCGCCCGCTCGACCATGAAGTCGCTCCAGGGAAAACCAATTTCGCGCAGCGCCGCGGCACTGATCTGGCCACTGGCCAGGCGCTCTATGTAATCAGGCGTGTGCACCAGGGCAAGTTGTCCATCGCTGGCAGCAGGTGCCGCCCGCAGTTCGACTTCTGGCAAATGCTGTGCGATGGCTTCACGCAGCATGGCATATTTGGCCATGGGAAAGCGATGGCCCTCTGGCAGCGGCAGCACAAAATGATCAGAGTAAAAAGCTTGCATGGTTCTATTTTGGCTTGATGACAAACCCGGCATTTTGAGCCTTTGCGGGTCAGACCACTGGCGCCACGGTCTGCTCTGACCCCAACTTTACTGATGCTTTGCGGGTCAGACCACTCACGCAGCGACGTGCTCTGACCCCAACTTTGCTAATGATTAGGAATGCGTCTCTAAATTGTTGCAATGCAACAAAAAAAGCTTGCACAAGTTCGGGATGCCCCTATAATTCGCTCATGCTGCACTGCAACATTAATTGAGGTCACTCTCGGTTACGGCGCAGATACCCTTTTACTTAACTTTCTGGAGAATTGAATATGCTGACCGTAGAACAAGTGATGGCCTCACAAAAAGCCAACGTCGAAACCCTGTTGGGCCTGACTGCCAAAGCCTTCGAAGGCGTGGAAAAGATTGTTGAACTCAACCTCAGCGCCTCCAAAGCCGCTCTGGCTGAGTCTGGCGACACCGCCAAGGCCATGCTGAGCGTGAAAGACGCGCAGGAACTGTTGGCCCTGCAATCCGGCCTGCTGCAACCCCTGGCTGAAAAGACCGCTGCCTACAGCCGTCACCTGTACGAAATCGCCACCGGCGCTTCCAGCGAGTTCACCAAGGCTTTCGAAAGCCAGGCTGCTGAAGCCCAGCAACAATTTGCTGGTCTGGTCGAAGCTGCCGCCAAAAACGCACCTGCCGGTTCTGAAACCGCAGTGGCCGTGATGAAGAGCTCGGTGGCTGCTGCTACCAACGCCCTTGAGTCCGTGCAAAAAGCGGTCAAACAAGCCACTGAAGTCGCTGAAAGCAACTTCAACACCATGGCTTCCTCGGCCACCAGCGCAGCCAAGTCCGCTACCAAAAAGCGTTAATTGATTGATGCCGGCAAGTGAAGACCTATTAATTTAGAGTCTTTGCCTTAAAGCCAAGGGGAAACCCTGACTTGCTTGCTATGATTTGAAACATCGAAAACGAAAGTTTTCCAAGAGTTGTCTCCTCGGGTCCTTTCGAAACCTTCTGGTTCAGGGACTCCTTAGGGCTGATCGCAAGATCAGCCCTTTTTTTGTCAGTTTTTTCTGCTTGGTCTGGATTACGCCAGCGCCACTAGGGTGCTTGCTGTCAGGCTGCCGCTGAGCAATTCGGGCAGGCGGTCAACCGGCATTTTGAAGCCGCAGGCTTGCGCGTGGCCACCACCACCCATGCTGGCGGCGAGCGGAATGCAATTGAAGCCGGACTTGGAGCGCAAGCCGCACTTGACCACCCCGGTTTTGTCCACGCTCCAGAGCAGGGCAAAGGTGCCGGACTTGCGGCACAACTGGTCGCCCACCAGGCTGTGAAAAACACCGGGCGCATTGACCATCAGGCCGGTCACACCGTTAAAAACCACCGGGCTGGCATGCTCGGCGATCAACTCGGCCAGTTTGGAAAATTTCTCATCCATGGCATGGCCGCGCGCGATGAAGTTCGCCAGTTGCTGCGCATCGAATTCTGCAATCTGTTGCCAGCGCTCAAATTCGAATGGCTCCATGTCGAGCGCCGCCAGAAAAGCCGCACTTTCGGGATAACGCCAGAGCCAGATGTCGCGGTCTTCTACGAACCGGATCAGGTCAGGCATGGGTTTGTCTGGCTGAAAAAACTCCCAGGCCAAGTGGGAGCCAGACTTCTTCATGTCGAAGTGCACAACGCCACAGCGGCAACGAAAACCGGTCAGTTTTTCGGCTGCGCTCAAATGATGGTCCAGCATGACCAGTTTGGCTGCACGTTCTTCAATGGCGCGCAGGATGAACTCGGCAAACGAAAAGTCCAGAATGTACACAGCGCGCCCGTCCAGCTCGGGCAAATCATCCACCGACCTGGTGTCGCCATGATCAAGCCCGACAAACTCGGCTTTGCCCTCGTAATAAAGCCAAGCCGCCAGCGCGGCCGCAAAACCATCGGGACAGTTGTGCCCGTGGTAAAGGACGAGCGGGCGGGGGTCGTTGCGATCAGGCTTGATCAGCAGGTTCAGGGGCAAGACAGTTTTCATACAGGGGCGCTCGATTCACTTTCTATTCTACAGTTCGAAATGAATAGCAATTAATTCAAGAGTACCAAGCTTAATTGCCCATTGTTTGCTTTTTATAATTGCCAAATGAGCATTGACCATCCTGCAACCCTCTTCATCGGCCACGCCCAACCCGATGGCCAGCAATTCGATGCCTGGTCCGGCCAGCCGCTGCTGCTGTCCATCGAACAGGGTGGCATCGACTGGCCCAGTTCCTGCCGCAACGGCACCTGCCGGACCTGTTTCAGCCGCCTGGACAGTGGCCAGGTCCGCTACGACATCGAGTGGCCGGGCCTGAGCGCTGATGAAAAAGAAGAGGGCTACGTGCTGCCCTGCGTGGCCTACCCCTGCTCGGATGTGGTGTTGCACCGCGAACCTTTTTGACATCAGCGCGATGGGCGCAAGTCCGGACGCGGAATTTTTTTGAACCGGATCTTGCGATCAAGTTCAATCGCGTCTTTTTTCACCTGACGCTCGGCATCGAGGGTTTGCCCCAGCTTCAGCCACTCGGCAAACTCTCCTGGCGTCTCGAGCGTCATGTGGCCCATTACCCCAGAGCGGAAGTCGTAAATCACGATTTCGGCGGCCTTTTGCAGATTGATCTTCTGGCCGCCCTGCAGGGCACCGCGTTTTTGGCCAATGGCTGCCAATAGGTCTTCGTCGGTCATGCCGGCCACGCCTTCGAGCTTGAACCGTGCTTCCAACTGCGCCGGGTAGTGCGTTTTCAAATAGTCCAGCAGTTCCAGCGCCACTTCTTCTTCGTCGAACGCATTGCGGCCAATCGCGCCACTGGCGGCCAGGTTGTAGCCGCTCTTGGCCACAATGATGCGCGGCCAAAGGATGCCCGGCGTGTCGTACAGGTAAAAGTCGCTCGCCAGGCTGATGCGCTGCTCCAGCTTGGTGATGCCGGCCTCGTCGCCGGTCTTGGTGGCGCGCTTGGCGGTCAGGGTATTGATCAGGGTCGATTTGCCCACGTTCGGGATGCCGCAGATCAGCACCCGCATCGGCTTGACCATGCCGCCGCGGTTGGGGGCCAACTCGAAACTGGCCTTGATCAGCGCCTTGGCGGGTGCGGCCACGCTGGCATCCAGGCCGATGGCACGGGTGCCGCTCTGGCTGTTGTAATGCGCCAGCCAGGCTTCAGTGCGCAGCGGGTCGGCCAGATCCTGCTTGTTGAGCACCTTGAGCGTGGGCTTGCCCTGCGTGAGCTCGGCCAGCATCGGATTGGCGCTGGAGCCCGGCAGGCGGGCGTCGAGCAATTCGATCACCACATCGATGTTTTTGATGCGCTCCGCGATTGCCTTCTGCGTAAGGTGCATGTGGCCGGGAAACCATTGAATTGCCATGTCTTATCAATCCAGTTGGTGCTGCAGAAAATCAGGCTTCATGCTGAACCCGCGCGCGGGTGGCCTTGACTTCTGAGCGGTGGGTCTTGGCCTGGCGCACACGCTTGATTGAGCCCCGCGTCGGCTTGGTCGCTTTGCGCGCCTTCGGCGGCTGGGCCACGCTGTTGACCAGCTCGTGCAGGCGAATCAAGGCGTCAAAGCGGTTCATTTCCTGCGTGCGGTGCTGCTGCGCTTTCAGCACCAGCACACCTTCTTTGGTGATGCGGCTGTCGTGCAGCGCCAGCAGCCGTTCCTTGACGTCGTCGGGCAGGCTCGACGCGGTAATGTCAAAGCGCAAATGGATCGCGCTCGACACCTTGTTGACGTTCTGCCCGCCCGCGCCCTGCGCCCGGATGGCGCTTAAGCTCACCTCGGCCTCTGGTACGTGCAGCGGCTCGGTCATTGCAATGCCAATGCCTCGGGCGCATGCACATAGCGCGCCACAAACGCACCCACGGCGCGCTCGGGCAAAGGCAGCCACACGGTGTGGCCGCTGCCGGGGGCCACTGCCACGGCGCTGCCGTCAACGTCTTCCATGCGGCTGATCTGCACATCAAAATTGCCATCCGGGTGGATAATTTCCAGCCAGTCATCCACTGCAAAGCGGTTCTTGACCCGCACCTCGACCAGCCCGCGCGCGCCATCGAACGACAGCGCGTCGCCCACGTAAAGGCTGCGACCCGACTCCGAATATCCGCGCAAATAATTCTGCGTCGCCTCCGGCGTGTGACGCTGGAAAAAGCCCGAGGTGTAGCCCCGGTTGGCCAGGCCTTCAAGCTGGCCCAGCAGGGCCGGGTCCAGTTCGCGCCCGGCCACTGCGTCGTCAATGGCACGGCGGTAACTTTGCACCGTGCGCGCCACGTAATACGGGCTCTTGGTGCGGCCCTCGATCTTGAGTGAATCGACGCCAATTTCCACCAGCCGTTTGACGTGCTCGATCGCGCGCAAGTCCTTGGAGTTCATCACATAGGTGCCGTGCTCGTCTTCTTCGATCGGCATGTAGCTGCCCTCGCGCTGGCTTTCCTCAAGCATGTAGACCTGATCGGCTTCTGGTGCACGTTCAATGGCACCTTGACCAGGCAACACGCCACCGCCTGTTCGCTCGTCCTGTTCGCGTTCGCGCGCCATGGCTGACTGGCGTGTCAGCACATCACCCGAGGCATCGACCACGCCTTTTTGCGTCTTGTAGTCCCAGCGGCAGGAATTGGTGCAACTGCCCTGATTCGCGTCGCGGTGGTTGAAATAGCCCGACAGCAGGCAGCGGCCAGAGTAGGCAATACACAAGGCCCCGTGCACAAACACCTCGATCTCGGTGTCGGGGCAGTCCTGGCGGATTTCGGCCACTTGGTCGAGCGACAATTCTCGCGACAAAATGACGCGCTTCACACCCACAGACTGCCAGAACTTGACAGCCGCCGAGTTCACCGTGTTCGCCTGTACCGACAAATGGATTTCCATGTCGGGCCAGGTTTCCCGCACCATCATGATCAGGCCGGGATCCGACATGATCATGGCGTCGGGCTTGAGCGCGATCACCGGCGCCATGTTGTCAATGTAGTGCCTGATCTTGTTGCCATGCGGAAAGATGTTGGACACCAGAAAAAACTTCGCACCCTTAGCGTGCACCGTGTCGATGCCCTGCTTGAGCACCTCAAGGTCGCCAAAGTCGTTGTTGCGCACGCGCAATGAGTAGCGCGGCTGGCCCGCGTAAATGGCGTTGGCACCAAAAGCCAGCGCCGTTTCCAGCATGGCCAGCGAGCCGGCCGGAGCCAGCAGTTCAGGTGTCTTCATGGCGTGCGTCAGTTCAGGCATGGCCCGGAATGGGCGCCAGCACAGGCTGCACATCGCCGCACTGGGCGCGCTGCCGCAACGCGTGCTCCATAACCACCAGCGCCAGCATGGCTTCCAGGATGGGCGTGGCGCGAATGCCCACGCAGGGGTCGTGTCGGCCCTTGGTGACCACCTCGGTGGGTGCGCCAGTCATGTCGATGGAAGCGCGCGGCGTCAGGATCGAGCTGGTCGGCTTGATCGCCACCGACACCTCCAGGTCTTGCCCGGATGTGATGCCGCCCAGCGTGCCACCCGCGTTGTTGCCCATGAAGCCTTGCGGGGACAGAGAATCACCGTGGCTGCTGCCGCGCTGCGCCACGCTGGCAAAACCGGCGCCAATTTCCACGCCCTTGACGGCATTGACGCCCATCATGGCGTAGGCAATGTCGGCGTCCATCTTGTCGAACAGCGGCTCACCCAGCCCCACGGGCACATTGGACGCCGACACACGCAGGCGCGCACCGCAGGAATCACCGCCCTTGCGCAACTCACTCATGTAGTCTTCCAGCTTGGAGACATCGGCCACCGGAGCAAAAAACGGGTTGTTCGGCACATGCTCCCACGACTCGAAGGCAATCGGCAGTTCACCCACTTGCGTCATGCAGCCGCGAAACACGGTGCCATATTTTTCGAACAGCCATTTCTTGGCCACCGCACCGGCCGCGACCATAGGCGCGGTCAGCCGGGCGCTGGAGCGGCCGCCACCGCGCGGGTCACGAATGCCGTATTTCTGGAAATAGGCGTAGTCCGCGTGGCCGGGACGGAAGGTTTGAACGATGTTGCCGTAGTCCTTGCTGCGCTGGTCAGTGTTTTTGATCAGCAGGCAAATCGGCGTGCCGGTGGTTTTACCCTCGTACACGCCCGACAGGATTTCGACCGCATCGGGCTCGTTGCGCTGGGTGACAAACTTGCTGGTGCCCGGTCGGCGCCGGTCCAGGTCGGGCTGAATGTCGGCCTCGGACAGCGCAAGCCCTGGCGGGCAGCCGTCGATCACGCAGCCAATGGCCGGGCCGTGGGATTCACCAAAGTTGGTGACTGCGAAAAGGTTTCCAAAGGTATTGCCGCTCATGGGGCGTGATTATCCCAGAGCGGACGCAAGCCGGGCGGGCGCCCTGAAACTACAGCTTGGGCGCGTCTGCCGGCTCCTGGCCTTCGGGCCAGTCGTGGATGTAGGCCTTGAGCATCTTGTTCTCGAAGTTCTGGCTGTCCACCACGGCGCGGGCCACGTCGTGAAAGCTGATCACGCCCATCAGCATTTTCTTGTTCATGACCGGCATGTAGCGCGCGTGGCGGTCCAGCATCATGCGGCGCACTTCATCCATGTCAGTCTCGGTGGTGCAGGTCAGAGGCGAATCATCCATGGCGGTGCGCACAACCGTGGTCGTGATGTTGCCACCCATTTTGACCAGCACCTGGGTCAATTCGCGCACCGTGAGCATGCCCACCAGCTCGCCATGCTCCATCACCACCAAGGAGCCAATGTCACGATCAACCATCAACTTAAGCGCGTTCAGCAGGAGTTCGTCGGGGCTGGCGGTAAACAGCGTGCCGCCCTTGATGCGCAAGATATCACTGACTTTCATGGTGCTCCTCGTGTTGGACGGGTCGTGAATGACCGATAAAGTAAAACGAAATATAGCCCACAATTCAGCCGTCGCCATCAGTGATTTCCATCAGCTTGCGGCTAATTGTTCAAAAATCGTCGCTACCAAGCCCTCGTTTACCCCGAAAGGCCACCATGCCCGGCTACTCCGACCCCGGTTTTGACACCCTCGCCCTGCACGCGGGCGCGGCGCCCGACCCCGCCACCGGCGCTCGCGCGCTGCCCATCTACCTCACCACCTCGTTCGTCTTCGAGTCCAGCGACCACGCCCAGTCGCTGTTCAACCTGGAGCGCGCCGGCCATGTCTACAGCCGCATCAGCAACCCGACCAACGCGGTGCTGGAGCAGCGCATCAGCGCGCTGGAAGGCGGCATTGGCGCGATTGCGGTGGCCAGCGGCCAGGCCGCGCTGCACCTGAGCATTGCCACGCTGATGGGCGCCGGCAGCCACATCGTGGCCAGCACGGCGCTCTATGGCGGCAGCCAAAACCTGCTGCACTACACGCTGCGCCGCTTTGGCATCGACACCACCTTTGTCAAGCCCGGCGACATCGACGGCTGGCGCGCTGCGGTGCGGCCCAACACCAAGCTCTTCTTTGGCGAGACCGTGGGCAATCCCGGGCTTGACGTGCTCGACATTGCCACCGTGAGCGCCATCGCCCATGAGGCCGGCGTCCCGCTGCTGGTGGACTCGACCCTGACCACGCCCTGGCTCATGAAGCCGTTCGAACACGGCGCCGACCTGGTCTACCACTCGGCCACCAAGTTCCTCAGCGGCCACGGCACGGTGATCGGCGGGCTGGTGGTGGATGGCGGCAGTTTTGACTGGGATGCCTCGGGGCGCTTCCCCGAGCTTTGCCAGCCCTACGACGGCTTTCACAACATGGTGTTCTCCGAAGAATCCACAGTGGGCGCGTTTTTGCTGCGGGCGCGGCGCGAAGGCCTGCGCGACTTTGGCGCCTGTCTGAGCCCGCACTCAGCCTGGCACATTTTGCAGGGCATGGAAACCCTGCCGCTGCGCATGGCCCGGCACATGAGCAACACGCAAAAAGTCGTCGAATTTCTGGCCAGCCAACCGTTTGTGGCGCGTGTCGGCCACCCCATGCTGGCCAACCATCCCAGCCACGCTTTGGCGCAGCAACTGCTGCCGCGTGGCGCGGGTTCGGTCTTCAGTTTCGACCTCAAAGGCACGCGCGAGCAGGGCAAGGCCTTTGTCGAGAGCCTCAAACTGTTCAGCCACCTGGCCAACGTGGGCGACTGTCGCAGCCTGGTGATTCACCCGGCCAGCACCACGCACTTCCGCATGGATGACGCTGCGCTGGCGGCGGGCGGCATCACCCAGGGCACGATCCGCCTGAGCATCGGGCTGGAAGACCCCGATGATCTGATTGACGACCTCAAACGCGCCCTGAAAGCAGCGGAGAAAGCAGCATGATCTTCACCGTCAATGGCGCACCAACCTATTGCTACACCGGCGGCAAAGCCTTCGATGCCGCCAAGCCCACCGTCATCTTCATCCACGGCGTGCTCAACGACCACAGCGTCTGGATCTTGCAAACGCGCTACCTGGCGCACCACGGCTGGAACGTGCTGGCCGTTGATTTGCCCGGCCACTGCCGAAGCGGTGGCGAACCGCCCGCCAGCGTCGAAGAAGCGGCCGACTTTGTGCTGGCCCTGATGGACGCTGCCGGCTTGCAGCAGGCCGCGTTGGTGGGCCACAGCTTTGGCTCACTGATTGCGCTGGAAGCCGCCTCCAAAGCGCCCAGTCGCGTGAGCCAACTGGTGCTGGTTGGCATCGCCTTTCCCATGCGCGTTTCCCCTGCCCTGCTGGAGGCATCGATCAGCGCGCCCATGAAGGCACTGGAAATGGTCAACGTGTTTTCCCGTTCAACATTGGCGCCACCGCCTTCCGCTTTGGGGCCGGGCACCTGGGTCTATGGCGCGTCGATGGCGCTGGGCCGGCGGGTCATCGCGAGCAATTCAAAGACCAACGTTTTTTACACCGGCTTCAAGGCCTGCGACAGCTACCAGAATGGCTTGCAGGCCATGGCCCGGGTCACTTGCCCGGTGCTGTTTGTGCTGGGAAAAATGGACCAGATGACACCGCCCAAGGCCGCGCAGGAGTTGGTCAAACTGGCCCGCAATGCCAAGGTGGTTTATCTGCCGGGCGGGCACCATCAGATGAATGAAACACCTGAGGAAATGCTGACGGCGTTAAGCGGGTTTTTGATCAAATACAAGGTGGGCATGACGGGATCACTCGTTGACTCATAAAGACCTTGCATGGAACTCAGTTATGGATGGCTCCCATGTCGATGGTGCTCTTAAGCTTGATGAAACCACGGCACCGCCATCAGTGCAATTCAACCAGCAAGTCCTTGGCGTTCACCGTTTCCCCGGTGCGCACATGAATCGCGTGCACCACTGCCTCACGCTCGGCACTCAGCATGGTTTCCATCTTCATGGCTTCCATCGACAGCAGCGGGTCACCTTTTAAAACCTTCTGCCCGACCTTGACCGCCACCGTCACCACCATGCCGGGCATCGGCGCGCCCACATGCCCTGGGTTGCCCTCTTCGGCCTTGGGTTTGACCTTGACGGCGCCCAAACCCGCCTTGTGCACCCGCACCGTGCGGGGCTGGCCGTTGAGCTCAAAAAACACCTTGATCTTGCCCTCTTCGTCGACCGTGTCCGAGCGGCCGGTCTGGCGCACCACCAGGGTCTTGCCTTTGTCGATGTCGATGGCGATTTCTTCGCGGTCCAGCAGGCCGTAAAAGAAGGGCGAGGTCGGCAGCAGCGACACGTCGCTGAACTCTCGGCGGTGCTCGGCATAGTCCCTGAACACCTTCGGGTACATCAGGTAGGACGCCAGATCGGTGTCGCTGAGCTTGCGGCCAATGGCGTGCTCGGCTTCCTGGCGTTTGGCTTCCAGATCCACCGGGGGCAAGTGGTCGCCGGCACGCCCTTGCATCGGCGCCTCGCCACGCAAGACCTTCTTTTCCAGTTCTTTCGGGAAGCCATCGGGCGGAAAGCCCAGTTCCCCCTTGAACAGTGAAATCACCGACTCGGGGAAGGCCACCTCGCGCGCCGGGTTGCTGACATCCTGGGGCTTCAGGTCGTTGGCGACCATGAACAGCGCCATGTCGCCCACCACCTTGGAGGTCGGTGTGACCTTGACGATGTCCCCAAACAGGATGTTGACATCGGCATAGGCCTTGGAGACCTCGGGCCAGCGGTGCTCCAGCCCCATGGCGCGGGCCTGTTCACGCAGGTTGGTGTACTGGCCGCCCGGCATGGCGTGGTTGTAGACATCCGAGGTGCCCGAGCGCATGTCGGCCTCGAACGGCACATAGGCGCGGCGCACCCCTTCCCAGTAGTGCGACAGTGCCTGCATGGCCTGCAAGTCGAGACCGGGGTCACGCGCCGAGCCGCTCATGGCTGCGGCAATCGAGCCCAGGTTGGGCTGTGAGGTCAGGCCGCTCATGGCGTCCAGCGCGCCGTCCACCGCGTCACAACCCGCGTCAATCGCCGCCAGCACCGAGGCGGCCGAGATGCCGCTGGTGTCGTGGGTGTGGAAGTGGATCGGCAGCCCGACCTCTTGTTTCAGCACCCGCACCAACTCGAACGCGGCGCGCGGTTTGCAGACACCGGCCATGTCCTTGATGCCCAGAATGTGGGCACCGGCTTTTTCCAGCTGTTTGGCCAGCCCCACGTAGTATTTGAGGTCGTATTTGGAACGTTTGGCATCAAACAGGTCGCCGGTGTAACACAGCGCGCCTTCACACAGCGCGCCGGTCTCGATCACCGCGTCCATCGCCACACGCATGTTGTCGACCCAGTTGAGCGAGTCAAACACGCGGAACACATCGACGCCATTATTGGCTGCCTGCTGGACAAAGTAGCGCACCACGTTGTCCGAGTAGTTGGTGTAACCCACGGCGTTGCTGGCGCGCAGCAGCATCTGGAACAGGATGTTGGGCGTGGCCTCGCGCAGCCGCGCCAGGCGCTCCCACGGGTCTTCCTTCAGGAAGCGCAGGGCCACGTCGAAAGTGGCCCCGCCCCAGCATTCCATCGAGAACAGCTGCGGCAACAAACGCGCGTAATGCGGCGCAATGGCGGTCATGTCATCGGTGCGCATGCGGGTGGCAAACAGCGACTGGTGGGCATCGCGCATCGTGGTGTCGGTCAGCAGCACTTGCGGCTGCGCTTTCATCCAGTCGGCAAAACCCCGGGCACCGAGTTCCTTGAGCAAATCGCGCGTGCCTTTGGGAATCGGGGCCGTCAGGTCACACACCGGTTTGATCGGCAGGGACAGCGGCAACTGGGGCAGCGTGCGGCCTTTCATCTCGGGGTTGCCATTGATGGCCACGTCGCCCAAGAACTTGAGCAGGCGCGTGGCGCGGTCACGGCGCTTCTGGAAGGTAAACAGCTCGGGCGTGGTGTCGATGAAACGCGTGGTGCATTCACCCGAGCGAAACAGCGGGTGGGCGATCACGTTTTCCAGAAACTGCAGGTTGGTGGCCAGGCCGCGCACGCGGAATTCGCGCAAAGCGCGGTCCATGCGCTGCGCCGCCTCGTCCGGGGTGTGGCCCCAGGCCGTGACCTTGACCAGGAGCGAGTCGTAATAGGGCGTGATGACCGCCCCGGCATAAGCTGTGCCGGCATCCAGGCGGATGCCAAAACCCGCCGCGCTGCGGTAGACCGCAATACGACCGTAGTCGGGCGTGAAGTTGTTTTCCGGATCCTCGGTGGTGACGCGGCATTGCAGCGCGTGGCCGCGCAGGCTGATGTCTTTCTGAAACGGGATGAACGAGTCGTCGTCACCGACCGTGGCGCCCTCGGTCACCCGAATCTGCGCCTTGACGATGTCGACGCCGGTGACCACTTCGGTCACGGTGTGCTCGACCTGAATGCGCGGGTTGACCTCGATGAAGTAATACTTGCCGCTGTCCACATCGTACAAATATTCGACCGTGCCGGCGTGGCTGTAGTGGGCGGCGCGGGCCAGGCGCAGGGCCGATTCACACAGTTCCTGGCGCGTGGTTTCATCCATGTAGGGTGCCGGGGCGCGCTCCACCACCTTTTGGTTGCGCCGTTGCACCGAGCAGTCGCGCTCGAACAGATGCACCAGGTTGCCGTGCTGGTCGCCCATGACCTGCACTTCCACGTGGCGGGCTCGGCGCACCAGTTTCTCCAGATAGACCTCGTCGTTGCCAAAAGCGGCCAGGGCTTCGCGCTTGGCCAGCTCCATCATCGGGGCCAGGTCGGCCTCGGTTTCAATGACCCGCATGCCGCGGCCACCGCCACCCCAACTGGCCTTGAGCATCAGCGGGTAACCCACCGTTAAAGCCATGGCCTTGGCGCCTTCGATGTCGTCCGGCAGGGCACCGGTGGCGGGCACCACCGGCACACCGGCCGCCACCGCCACCGCACGGGCCGCCACTTTGTTGCCCAGCGTGCGCATGACATCGCCCTTGGGGCCGATGAAGGCAATGCCGGCGGCAAAGCAGGCATCGGCAAAGTCGGGGTTTTCCGACAGGAAACCATAGCCGGGGTGAATCGCATCCACCTGGGCTTCCTTGGCGATGCGGATGATGTCGTCAATGTCCAGGTAGGCCTGGATCGGCTTCTTGCCGGCACCCACCAGGTAGGACTCATCGGACTTGAACCGGTGCAGCGCAAAACGGTCTTCGTTGGAAAAGATGGCCACCGTGCGGATGCCCATTTCAGAGGCGGCGCGCAGCACCCGGATGGCGATTTCACTGCGGTTGGCGACCAGGATGCTGCGGATTTTTTTCATGGTGAGTTAGAAACGTTTGTGGGTCAGACCACTCGCGTGGCGGCGTGCTCTGAGCCCAACTAAACTGAAATCTTGTGGGTCAGACCACTCGCGTAGCGACGTGCTCTGACCCCAACTGATCAAAGAACTGCACAGTTAACGCGCAGCGCGGCTGGTGCCTCAGCACGGACAAGCGCAGTGATGCAAGCTTTGTGCCTGCCAGGCTGCTAACGCCCCAAATCTTTGGCGCTGACGCCGGCGATGCCCCAGTTTTCCTTGGGCACGTCCTGAATCCAGACGCGCACGTTGACGATGGGCGCACCCACGGCCTCCACGCGCGCGGCGGTGACTCTTTCGATCACGGCGCGTTTTTGCTCTTCAGTGCGGCCTTCCATGAGATAAATCTGTGCGAATGGCATGGTCTTACTCCTGTTGTTTCAAAGTTACTTAAAAAGTAAATCAAATCAAACGAAACGGATGCTGGTGCTGCCGATGTCTTGCACACGCAGTGTCACGTTGTCACCGGCCTGCACCGAGACGGCTTCGGTAATGCCACCGGACAGGATCAAGGAGCTGGCAGGAATGAACTCACCGCGTTCACTCAGGTGGTTGGTCAGGACGTCAGGCCCTTCTCGGGTCACATGCATCAACGAGGCAAAGCCCCGCTGCAAGATGCTCCCGGGTGGCGGACAAGTCCGGGGAAAGACACCGGTGGTCGATCAGAGTGGGGGTCAAGCCACCCGGGGCAATTTGCAGCACCAACCCCAGCTTGTCTATCGCTGTGTGAGCAGACCACCCGGGAACAACTGGCACTGATATTTTTACTGTCTGAGTGATGAATCAATGCATTTTGATCCGGTTGAAGGTCATAAAAAGCCTGCTCCAGCGCGTCCAGCACGAATTCCGTGCGCATGGAGCTGCTGACGCGCCAGCCCACGATGCGCCGGGCACGGCATGGCGACGATACCCGGACGGGGCGATCTGCAAAACTTCGCAGATTGGCTCAACCCCGTAGGTGTCGCGATGTTTGTCCACGAAACGTCTCAGGACTTGAGTCGGCGGTCGATGCTGAAGCCTGGGCAAAAAACGCACTGGCCAGCTTGAGGATTTCGTTGGCTCGGCGCAGTTCCTTGTTCTCACGCTCCAGGGCTTTGATGCGGTCACGCTCTTCGCTGGTGACGCCTTCGCGCAGCCCGGTGTCGATCTTCTGCTTGCGTACCCATTCATGCAGGGTTTGCGGGACACAGCCGATCATGGGTGCGATCGATTCAATGGCCGCCCATGTGGACGGGTATTCGCCGCGATGCTCTTGCACCATGCGTACAGCTCGCTCGCGAACTTCAGGGGAAAAACGGTTTGATTTCTTGCTCATGGCGCCATCTTCTCAAAGTTTGGAGCCTCCTCAATTCCCGGGGCGATTCACGGAGGGCCAGCGCGGTTTTCGGGTGGCCCCGATCTCGATGGCAGACCTGGAAGACGTGACCAACACCCGCGTCATGCTGGAGACCGAGGTCTTGCGCCAGTCCATCCGCCACGGAGACGCACAGTGGGAAGCGGCGCTGGTGCAAAGCTACGAGCGCTTGAGCCAGACCGAAAGAGACCTGGCGGAGTCAGGCTCTGAGCTCTGGGAGCGGCGCAACAAGGCTTTTCATGAGGCCTTGATTGCGGGCTTTGATTCGACCTGGAGCAAGTACCTGCTGTCCATCCTGTACCGCCACGCCGAGCGCTACCGCAACATCAACTGGCGGCTGACTGCAGCGCATGCCAGCGGACGCGATGTGCACAAGGAACACGAAGACATCTTTCGAGCCACCGTGGGCAGACAAGAGGCACGCGCTGCCTTGGCGCTGGAGGCGCATATACGCTTGACGCATGACATCGTGCGGCTGCAGGCAGCCAAATTTGCACCGGTCGCAGGCCAACTTTCTTACTTGTAAAACGCCTCCACCTTCCCCTTGAGTTTGATCATTAGCGGGTTGCCCTTGCGATCGCGCGTTTTGCCGGCGGGCACCTTGACCCAGCCTTCGCTGACGCAGTATTCCTCGACGTTGAAAAGCTCCTTGTCGTTGAGCCGGATGCCGATGTCATGCTCGAACACGGCGGCCACGTGGTGCGGGCTCCGGGCGTCGCTGGACAGATGATCGGGAAGTTCGGGCAGCTCTGGTTTTTGCGGTGTGTCTGTCATGAGGTTCTTTGGTTGGGATCAATGTGAAAGGTCCCGATTTTCCGACATTCGGCCAGGGCCATTTTCGAGCCGCTCACAGCGCCTGGCGCATCGTCAGGTCATGCCAGTGCCCGTTTTTCCATAAGTGCAGTGTGCTGGGCTCGTAGGGCAACAGCAAGGTGTGCAGCAAGGGCTGCAGCGGCGTGCTGTCGGGGTCGGCCAGCAGCACGTAACGCGCCTCGCCGTCATCGCGCTCTTCCTGCAACTGGCCAACCCAGTCCAGCGCCAGCATCGCCTCCATCACGGGTTCCAGTTGCAAGGCATCGACCTTGAGCGCATTCGTCAGCGCGGTCATGGTCAAACCTTTGTCAGGCTTGATGCGCAGCGGCGCCAACTGCTGCAGCACCTCGATGGCCAGCAGAAACTGCCAGCCCTGGGCACCGGCACGGCGCTGCACGCCGCTGAGCAGGCTTGGCAAATAGGCGGCAATCACGGCGCCCAGCAGCACGATCACCCAGCCCACGTAAATCCAGATCAGCATGATGGGCAGCGTGGCAAAGGCGCCGTACAGCACCGAATAGGTAGGCACTTTGCCGAGGTAGATCACCAGCAGCTTTTTGGCCAGTTCGAAACCCACCGACACAAACAGGCCACCCGCCCAGGCATGGCCCCAGTGCACCCGGGTATTGGGCACGTAGCGGTACAGCGCCGCCAGCCCCAAGGCCAGCAGCACGAACTGCAGGCTTCCCAGCAGCAATTCGATGCCACCTGGCAGCCCGCCCACCAACCCCTTGGAGGACGACAAGGCGTACGACGTCAGGCTCAGGCTCAGCGCCAGCAAAACAGGGCCGAGCGTCATCACCGCCCAATACACCAGCACGCGCTGGCCCAGCGGGCGCCGTCGGCGCACCCGCCAGATGGCGTTCAAGGTGCGGTCGATCGTCAGAATCAAGGCCAGCGCGGTGATCAACAGCACCGCGAACCCGACGCCGCCGAGCTTGCTGGCCTGACCGGCAAACTGTGTCAGGTAGCCCAGCACCTGGCGTGCAATGGTGTCGGGAATCAGGCTATCCACCAGCCACTTCTGCAGCACCCCCTGGAACTTGGCAAACATCGGAAACGCGGTAAATACGGCCAGCAGCACCGTGACAAGAGGCACCAGCGCAATGGTGGTGGTAAAGGTCAGGCTGCTGGCTGTCAAGCCCAAACGGTCTTCACGGAAACGCTCGCTCAACGTGTAGGCCGTGTTTTTCCAGGGAAAATTGGACAGGTCGTTTAAAAAGACATCCAGCTTCTGGGGCCAGGCCGTGCGTGCTGTGGGTGGTGCGCTCATGGCCGCTATGATGCCACTGTCATGAACACTTCCCCCACCGCCCCCACTTTACCGGCCTCCCGCAGCGTCGCCCTGACCCGAATTCTGGCGGTTGGCAGCCTGCTGGGCCTCATTGTCCTGGGCCTGGCCTGGGAACTGCTGCTGGCGCCACTGCGCCCGGGCGGCTCCTGGCTGGCGCTCAAGGTGTTGCCGCTGTGCCTGCCGCTGGCCGGCCTGCTGAAAAACCGCATGTACACCTACCGCTGGGTCAGCTTGCTGGTGTGGCTGTATTTCACCGAAGGCGCGGTGCGCGCCTACAGCGACAAGCCGCCCGGTAATTATTTGGCGATGGTGGAAGTTTTCCTGTGCCTCACCCTCTTTACCGCCTGCGCGCTGCATGTGCGGCTGCGGCTGAAAAATGCCGCCCGTTCAGCCAAACCGGCCCTTGACACCACTGATTCCTCAGCATCCAGCCATGCCAACCCTGCTCTCTGATCTTCAAGCCATTGTCGGCGCCGCCCATGTGCTGACCGAAGGCGACCTGAGCGCCTGGACCCAGGACTGGCGCAAGCGCATTTCGGGCAAGGCGCTGGCCGTGGTGCGCCCGGCCTCCACCGACGAGGTGGCACAAGTCGTCAAGACCTGCGCCGACCATTTGACGCAGCACCCAGACAGTGGCCTGAGCATCGTGCCGCAAGGCGGCAACACCGGTCTGGTGGTGGGTTCCACGCCCGACGAGACGGGTAAGCAGATTGTGCTGAGCCTGCAGCGCATGAACGCCGTGCGCGGCGTCGATGCCGCCAACCTGACCATAACGGTCGAGGCTGGCTGCATTTTGCAGACCGTGCAGGAGCGCGCCGAGTCAGAAGGCTTTTTGTTTCCGCTGAGCCTGGCCGCCGAGGGCTCGTGCACCATCGGCGGCAATCTGGGCACCAACGCCGGCGGCACGCAGGTGCTGCGCTTTGGCAATGCGCGCGACCTGTGCCTGGGGCTCGAAGTGGTGACACCGCAAGGCGATGTCTGGCAGGGCCTGAGCGGCCTGCGCAAGGACAACACCGGTTACGACCTGAAAAACCTTTACATCGGCGCCGAAGGCACGCTGGGCATCATCACCGCCGCCTCGCTCAAGTTGTATCCGCAGCCCAAGGCCCAACTCACCGCCTGGGCCGCCGTGCCCACGATGGACGCCGCGGTGCAACTGCTGGGCATGGCCCACCAGCACCTGGGCGCCAGCCTGACCGGCTTCGAGATGATGGGCCAGTTTGCCCTGAGCCTGGTGGCCAGGCACTTCGACAATTTGCGGGTGCCGCTGTACCAGAGCAGCGCCTTTTGCGTGCTGCTGGAAAACGCCGATGCCGAATCAGAAGCCCATGCCCGGGCGCAGTTGGAGGGCTTGCTCGAAGCGGCGCTGGACGCCGGCTGCGTGACGGACGCCGTGGTGACCGAGAACCTGACGCAGGCGCAAAACCTGTGGCACATCCGCGAGAGTATTCCGCTGGCGCAGGCGCTGGAGGGGCTCAACATCAAGCACGACATTTCGGTGCCGGTATCCGCCTTTGCCGCGTTTGTGGCCAGCACCGATGAACAATTGAAGCATGCGATTCCCGGCGTGCGGCTGGTCAACTTTGGCCACCTGGGCGACGGCAATCTGCACTACAACGTGCAGGCCCCCGAGGGGCAGGATGCCGCTGTTTTTTTGCTTGAGCAGGAAGCGCGTGTGAACAGAATAGTGTTCGACGCGGTGCAGGCCTGCGGCGGCTCCATTTCTGCCGAACATGGCGTGGGCAGCCTCAAGGTGGACCATTTAACCCACTACAAATCGCCCGTGGCCCTGCAGACCATGCGCGCCATCAAGCAGGCGCTGGACCCGCTCAACCTGATGAACCCGGGGCGGGTGGTGCGGATCGGCTAGCGGATCAAGAATGCCAGCACCCGATCAGCCAGCTTGCCGTAGGGTGGCCAAAGAAACTTGAGCGTGCTGAACCGCGTTTGGTAAAACACCGGGCGCATTTTGGAAAAAGTCTCGAAACCCTCGTGGCCGTGGTAATGCCCCATGCCTGAATCACCCACGCCGCCAAAAGGCAGGTCGTGCTGGCCGACATGGAACAGCGCGTCATTCACCGAGACCCCGCCCGACATCACGCGGTCGAGAATGGTTTGCACCTGCGCTTTGTCATGGCTGAACGGGTACAGCGCCAGCGGTCGCGGTCCAGCGTTAATGTGCTCAATGACCTGTTCCAGCGCGGCATAGCTGCACAGCGGCAGGATCGGGCCGAAGATTTCGCGCTGCATCAGGATGCAATCTGCGGGCGCGTCCAGCACGATGTGCGGCGCAATCTTGCGCGTGGTGACGTCAAAGGCGGGCCCGTCCAGCAGCGGCAGCACTTTGGCACCCCGGTCCCGGGCGTCTTGCAGCGCAAACAGAAGCCGCTCAAAGGCGCGCTGGTCAATGATGGCGGTGTAGTCCGGGCTGTCAAGCCGCGGGTAGCGTTGCCGGGCAATGGTGCGCGCCAGGCGCACAAATTCATCGACCTTGGCCGCTGGCAGCCAGGCATGGTCGACGGTGGTGCAAATCTGGCCCGCGTTGAGCAGTTTGACGAACATGATGCGCTCAACTGCGGTCTGCAGCGGGAAGTCGTCGCAGACAATCGCCGGCGCCTTGCCGCCCAGTTCCAGCGTGACCGGGCACAGGTTTTGCGCGGCCGCAGCCATCACCGCCCTGCCCGTCTGGCCGGAGCCGGTAAACAGCAGATGGTCGAATTTGAGTTGTGAGAAGGAAATGCCCACGCCCCCGGTTTCGTCAAAAAACTGCAGCTTTTCCGGCGGGAAATAGGCCGGCATGTGCTCAATCAGATAGGCGGCGAGGTGGCGCGAGTTTTCGCTCATCTTGACCATGGCGCGGTTGCCCGCGGCAAAAATGTAGGTCAGCGGCACCAGGCTCAGATTCAGCGGAAAGTTCCACGGCACGATCACGCCCACCACACCCAGCGGCTGCGGGATGACGCGGTTGCTCGCCCCCAGAAAATTGCGCCAGTCCACCCCCCGGCGCTGCGGCTTCATCCAGCTGCGCAATTGTTTGATGACATGGTCAATGCCGTCCACCACCGGAAACACCTCGGCCAGCAGGGTTTCGTGGCGCGAGCGGTGGCCGTAATCAGCACTGATGGCATCGCAGAGCGCCTCCTTGTGTTCGCGCACGAAGCGCTGCAGGGTGCGCAGATCTGCGGTGCGCTCGGCAAGCGACGGCACAGGATGGGCTAAATAGGCTTGGCGCTGCAGCGCAAGCGCAGCGTTTGGCGGGCTCGGGGTAAGGGTCTGGTTCATTGCGTCGACAGTTTATGCCGGAACCCGTGAACCAGGCGAGCCCCGTGGTCGGATTGAACTTAGCCCCCTAAATTGACACGTCTGCTATGAGGTTTGAACAGGCTCACCACACAGCCGCAAGCCGCCCATCGCTCAGGCGCACTGCGCGTGCGGCCATGGCGCGGGCCTCCTGTTCGTCGTGCGTGACCAGCAGCGTCGGCACGCCTGCGGCATGGATGCGGTCTTTGAATTCGTCGCGCAGGCTGGTTCGCAAATCGGCGTCCAGGGCAGAAAAAGGCTCGTCGAGCAGCAAGGCACGCGGCTGGGTGATGAGCGCGCGTGCCAACGCCACGCGCTGCTGCTCGCCGCCAGACAAATGCCAGACCCTGTGCCGGGCATGGTCGGCCAGGCCAAACAGCGCCAGCATCTCCAGCGCTAGAGCCCTTGCCCTGGACTTGTTCATCCGCTGCTCAATCAGGCCGAAGGCCACGTTGTCGAGCACATTCAGGTGAGGAAACAAGGCAAAGTCCTGAAACATCAGGGCAAACCGGCGCTGCTCGGGTGGCAATTGGGTGATGTCCTGGCCTTCAAACCAGACGCTGCCGCTCAAAGGGGACTGCAGGCCCGCCACGATGGCAAGCAGCGTGCTTTTGCCACTGCCGGACGGGCCCAGCAAAGCGACAATTTCACCCGGCGCCACCGACAGATTGATGTCTTGCAGCAAGGCGCGCTCGCCGTAGTTCTGGCTAATGTGGCGCAGTTCAAGCATGGCGCAATTCTCCCATCCGCACGGTCCCTGCAGTTGGCCGTCCGGGCACTTCATGCTCCGCCACCGGCCACTCGATCAGCAAAAAAGCCAATAGCGCCAGCCCCATCAACAGACTGGCCAGCACAAAGGCCTGGTCCAGGCTGGCGGCGCCCGGATGGCCCAGGCGGCGGTAGATCAGGGTGGTGAGCGTGGCCCATTCGGGACGCGACAAAAATAGCGTGATGGCAAATTCACCCAGTGCGGTGGCGGCGGCAAACGCCATGCCGCGGCGCAAGGCCGGTCGCAACAGCGGCAGGGTGACGCGCCAGAAAGTGCGCTGCGGGCTGGCTCCCAGCGTGCGCGCCGCCTGCAGCACATTCGGCGGCAGGCTGTCCAGCCCCGCTGCCATGGACTTGGCCACAAAGGGGTAAGCCAAGACGGCATAGGCCGCCAGCAGCAGCGGCAGGCTGGCAGTCCAGCCCGGGTACAGCAGCAGCAGGCCAAACGCCACCGTGACCGGCGACACCACAAACGGCAAAAAGGCCGCGGCACGCCACAGCACCGAGCGCTGCGCCGCCAGCGCGTGCAACACGCCCAGCAGCGTGGCCAGCGCCAGCGCCATGGCGGAAAAGCGCAGCGTGTTCCACAGCGCCGCGCGCACCTCGGCGTCGAGCACGCTGGCCCACGTGGCCCAGCCCGCTTGTAATGCCCGCCAGACGATCGCCAGCACCGGCAGCGCGCAAATAAAAAACAGCACGCCCAGCGCCGCCAGCAAGGCCAGCCATTGCAGCGCGCCTTGCGGCGGCTGGCGCAGCACGGGCTCGACGCGGCTGGGCGCTGCCAGGCGTTTTTCCAGCAGCGCGTAGAGCAGTGCCACGCCACCGGTGAGCGCCAGCATCCACAGCGCCAGCACACTGGCCTGACCCAACTGCAATTCGTGCGCCACCAGCGTGTAGATTTCAACCTCCACCGTGGCAAAACGCTGGCCGCCCAGTACCAGGGCCAGGCCGAAACCGGCAAAGCAGTACAAGAACACCAGGCACAGGCTCGACATCAGCCACGGCGCAATGGCCGGCCACTCGATGCGCCAGAAAGCGCGCCATGGCGTGGCACCCAAAGAGCGTGCCGCTGCCACCTGGCGCGCGTTGACCTGGCCCAGCGCGTCGACGCCGGCGCGCACCACCAGGCACAGGTTGAAAAACAGATTGCCGTACAGCAGCAGCCAGGGTGTGTCCTGCAGGTTGATGCCAAGCCAGCCGCTGAGCAGGCCGCGCGGCCCCCACAGCGCCAGCACGCCAAGCGCGGCCACCAGCGTAGGCACGACAAAGGGCAGCATCAGCAGGCGCAGCACCAGGGTGCGCCCGGCGAACTCGAAACGCGCCAGCACCCAGGCCAGCGGCAGGCCCAGCACAAAGGCCAGCACACAGGTGATGCCGGCCTGCGCCAGCGACCAGAGCACGCGCCAGCGCAAGTAATCGTCTTGCCACGGCGTCCAGAGTGACCATGTGCTGGGAGCGGCACCCGGCCAGCTGGCCTCGCCGGTGAAGCCGGTCACCGCCAGCCGGGCCAGGGGCGCGATCAGCAACAACAGCAGCGCCGCAGCGGGCAGCAGGCCGAGCCAGAGGCTGGAGCGCGACCCGGCACCGCGCACAAACCGCGATGCTGAACCGGTCATGGCGCGCGCCCAGAATCCGCTTCGATGCGACACGCGTACCCTGAACCGACCCCGTCACTGCAGTTGCCGCGTCGCTGCGCTCCTCGCAATGACGGCCAGAGCGGCAGTCCGGGCTGTTTGAATTGATGGGTCATGGATTGCCGCGCTTCGCTCGCATTGACTGCATTGCGTGAGGCGCAGGTTTACTTCAACACCACCTTGGTCCAGCGCGCCACCCACGCAGCCCCCTGGCTGGCAATCACATGCGCGGCCGGGGCCTCGAAGGCGGCGGGCTCGACGGCGTGGCGCATTACCTCGGCGAGCGCGGTACCGGCCAACGCCGGGTACATCCACATCTCGGTCTGCAATGCTTTCTGCACCGGGGCTGAGCGCATGAAATCGACAAACTTCAGCGCTGCGGCACGTTGACCGCCGCCTTTGACCAGGCCCACGCCCTCCACCTGGCGAAAGACGCCGCCGTGCAAGTTGAGGCTGGCGGTGGGCGACTCGGTGATTTTTTCCTTGCTGTAGAACACCTCGGCCGCCGGGCTGGTGGCATAGCTCACCACCAGCGGGTAGGCGCCCTTGTTGCGGGCAAAGTCGGTGTAATAGGCTTCGCTCCAGCCTTTCACCACTTTCAGGCCGTTGCCGCGCATCTGTGCCCACCAGGCAAAGGCGGGCTCTTCACCCAGGCCCGAGATGGTGGCCAGCAGGAAGGCATAGCCAGTGCTGCTGGTGGCCGGATTAGGCGTGACCAGCCAGCCTGTGTAGGCGGGCAGCGCCAGCTCCTGCAAGGTCTTGGGCAAAGCCACGCCGCTTTTGTCGACCGCGGCCTTGTCGTAGTTCAGCGTGACAAAACCATAGTCCACGGCAGCCAGCGCCGTGCCCAGATGGGCGTCGGGGGCACTCGCGGTCTGCGGCAGCGTGGGCTCAAGCACACCGGCCGCCAGCGCCTTGCCGATGAGCGTGTTGTCGATGCCGAACACCGCGTCGGCCACGGGCCGGGCACGCGTGAGGATCAGCTTGTTGAGCATCTCGCCGGCATCGCCCCCCTTGATGATGACCAACTTGATTTTGTTCTGTGTCTCAAACTGCGCCAGCAGGGGTTTGGGCAGTGAAAACGAACTGTGCACCATGACGCGCAACTCATCGGCCGCCAGAGTTTGGCTTGACACAGACAAAGCGGCCAGCGCGGTGGCGGCGAGGGTAAACAGACGACGGTTCATGGCACAGCCTCTCAATGCGCCAGCGCAAGGTGCGCTGGGTGAAAGGCAAAACCGGCAGGCGGCTGAGCTCGAACCCTCACGCTCCCTACGCTGGCATGATCCAGATCAGGTAAGGGGACTGTCTCAGTCCGTCTTGCGACGGACACCCCCGGTGAGTCCGCCATTGTAATGAGGCGGGGCCAGAGCTCAGCAGGTGAGCGTCTCCACCGCTTCGATCGCCACCTGCAAGCGTGCTTCATGCAGGCCGGCCACCTCAATTTGTGGCACGTGCATCGCCTGCAGTGCCTGCTGGATGCGGCTGTGAACCGCGGCGCGCACCACCTCGCTGGCGCGCTGCAGGCCGTCGGGCTGCCAGGGCAGATCAGGCTGCAAGACCAACGTCAGCGCGTAACGCGCGTGCAAGGCATGGGCGCAGTCGAAGAGTGACGGGTCCGAAAAGTAAAAGTCGCTGTAAACGGCGGTGAGCAGCGGCGGGCTGTCGCAAAACACATAGCCACAACCGGCTTGAAGGGCCTGTGCAGCCGCCTGCTCTTCCTGCTCAAACTGGGCGCGCATGATGGTCGCCTGCTCCTCCATCCGGGGCGTGCGGCCATGCAGTGCACAAAATGCGCGCAACTGTTCGGGTACCCAGAGCCCACCAAAATGCAAGGCAAGGGCCTGGGCCAGCGTGGTTTTTCCGGTGCACTCGGCGCCGATCAGGCAAATGCGCACAGCGACACCGCGAGGCGCGACAGGGGCGCGGCAGTCCATGGATTCAGAAGTCATGGATGGATTCAGTGCGTTCGCCATGACGATGTCTTTTCACATCAGGGCTGCAAGCTTTGCAGGCCGCCCAAGTAGGGCCGCAAGGCTTCTGGCACAGTCACCGAGCCGTCGGCATTCTGGTAGTTTTCCAGCACCGCCACCAGCGTTCGGCCCACGGCCAGGCCGGAGCCGTTCAAGGTGTGCACCAGCTCGTTTTTGCCTTGGGCGTTCTTGAAGCGGGCTTGCAGGCGGCGCGCCTGAAAGGCCTCGCAGTTGCTCACCGAGCTGATCTCGCGGTAGGTGGCTTGCGCCGGCAACCAGACCTCCAGGTCGTAGGTTTTGCTGGCGCCAAAACCCATGTCGCCGGTGCACAGGCTCACCACGCGGTACGGCAAACCGAGCTTTTGCAGGATGGCCTCGGCGTGGCCGGTCATGACTTCGAGCGCTTCATAGCTTGTGTCGGGGTGCACGATCTGCACCATCTCGACCTTGTCGAACTGGTGCTGGCGAATCAGGCCGCGGGTGTCGCGACCGGCGCTGCCGGCCTCGGAGCGGAAACATGGCGTGTGGCCGGTGAGCTTGATGGGCAGATCGGCCTCTGCCAGCACCACGTCGCGGACAAAGTTGGTCAGTGGCACCTCGGCCGTGGGAATCAGGTACAGCGCGGTGTTGTCGGGCTGCTCCTCGCCCTCCTGACCGCCTTTTTTGGCGGCAAACAGGTCGCCCTCAAACTTGGGCAACTGACCGGTGCCGCGCAGGGTGTCGCCATTGACGATGTAGGGCGTGTAGCACTCGGTGTATCCGTGCTCCTGGGTCTGCACGTCGAGCATGAATTGCGCCAGGGCGCGGTGCAGGCGGGCCACCGGACCCTTCATCACGGTAAAACGCGCGCCGGTGAGCTTGACACCCATGGCAAAGTCCAGCCCCAGTGGTTCACCCACGTCCACATGGTCCTTGATCTCGAAGTCAAAGCTGCGCGGCGTGCCCCAGGAGCGCACCACCACGTTGCCATGCTCGTCTGCCCCCACCGGCACGCTCTCGTGCGGCAGGTTGGGCACCGCCAGCAGCAGGATTTGCATGTCCAGCTGAATCTGGTCAAGGCGCTTGCTGGAGGCCTCCAGTTCGTCCTTGATACTGGCTACCTGCGCCATCACGGCGTCCACTTCAGCGGCGCCCGCGGGCCCCTTGGCCTTGAGCTGGCCGATCTGCTTGCTGGCGCTGTTGCGCTGAGCTTGCAGCGCTTCGGTGCGAACCTGGATGTGTTTGCGCTCGGCCTCAAGCGTGGTGAAAGCGGCCACGTCCAGAAAGGCTTGCGGGCTCTTGCGGGTTTCCAGGCGGGCCACCACGTGGTCCAGGTCTTTGCGCAGCAGGGTAATGTCTAGCATGGTTGTGAAAATGAGTTGGATGGTGACACAGTCTTTGCGAGGAACGAAGTGACGCAGCAATCCAGGCAATTTGAGGCATGGATTGCCACGCCGCTGCGCGGCTCGCAATGACGGCTATTATTTTGCTTAGTCAGCGTCATTCTGATCCAGCCGCAGGCCCTTGGGCAGCGGAAACTTGACACTTTCAGGGTCGCCCGGCATGCGCTGCACCGACACTGCCCCGAGGGCTTTCAGGCGATCAATCACCTGGGCCACCAAAATCTCGGGGGCCGAGGCACCGGCGGTCAGGCCCACGCGCTGGCAGCCCTCAAACCACTCCGGCTGCAATTCGTCGGCGCTGTCAACCATATAGCCGGGCGTGCCCAGCTTGCGCGCCACCTCGGCCAGGCGGTTGCTGTTGGAGCTGGTGGGGCTGCCCACCACCACCACCACATCCACCTGCGGACTCATCAGCTTGACCGCGTCCTGGCGGTTTTGCGTGGCATAACAAATGTCTTGCTGCTTGGGCTCGCGCACATTCGGAAAACGCGCCTTGATGGCAGCTGCAATGGCCGCCGCATCGTCCACACTGAGAGTGGTTTGCGTGACCACGGCCAGCCTGTCGGTCTGCGCCGGCTGGATGCGCGCCACGTCCGCCACGTCTTCCACCAGGTGAATGCCACTGTCCAACTGACCCATGGTGCCTTCGACCTCGGGGTGACCTTTGTGGCCGATCATGACGAACTCATAGCCCTCTTTGGCCAGCTTCGCCACTTCCACATGCACCTTGG